>JAHCAT010000001.1:0-316802 GCA_019634735.1 Lysobacterales bacterium
GGATGCCGGGGCGTCAGACGTCCAGGTTGCCGACCCGCAGGGCGTTGTCTTCGATGAAGTTGCGGCGCGGCTCGACCGCCTCCCCCATCAACATCGCAAACATCTGGTCCGCCGCCACCGCGTCCTCGATGGTCACCTGAAGCAGGCGTCGGGTCTCCGGGTTCACCGTGGTCTCCCAGAGCTGGTCCGGGTTCATTTCGCCCAGACCCTTGAAGCGCTGGATGGTGCGACCCCGCTTGGCCTCGTCCATCAGCCAGGCCGCCGTCGCGGCAAAGCTGGTCACAGCCAGGCTGCGCCCGCCCCGGCGCACCTCGGCGCCTGGCTGCAGCAGGCCGTCGAGGCGCACCGCGACCTGGCGCAGCACCTGGTAGTCGCCGCTTGCGAACGCCGACTGCGGCCACAGCTGCAGGGTGGTCAGGCCATGGTGCTCACGCTCGATGCGCAGCACCGGACCCGCCTCGGCCCGGCCGATCGACAATCGGTAGCGCGGGCGGCCCAGAGCCGCGTCGTTCAGGCGATCATGCAGCGCGGCAAGCCATGGTCCGGTTGCATCCGGATCGTCCAACCCGGCGGCGGACATCGGCGGGCTCTCGAGCAGCGCCGCCAGCACTGCGCGGTCGTAACGCGCCGCAAGACGGTCGATCACCGCCTGCGCGGATTGCCATTCCTTGAGCAGGCCTTCGAGCGCGACACCGTGCAGGGACGGTGCTGCGGGGTCGTGGACCAGCTCGGCGCCTTCCACGGCATTGGCGACCAGGTAGGCATCCAGTGCGCCATCGTCCTTGATGTACAGCTCGTTGCGACCCTGCTTGAGCTTGTAGAGCGGCGGCAGTCCGATGTAGACGTAACCGCGCTCGATCAGCTCCGGCATCTGCCGGTAGAAGAAGGTGAGCAGCAGGGTGCGGATGTGCGAACCGTCGACGTCCGCGTCGGTCATGATGATGATGCGGTGGTAGCGCACCTTGTCGGGATTGAACTCGTCCTTGCCGATACCGCAGCCGAGCGCTGTGATCAGCGTGCCGACCTCCGCCGACGACAGCATCTTGTCAAAACGGGCTTTCTCCACATTGAGGATCTTGCCCTTGAGCGGCAGGATCGCCTGCGTGCGCCGATTGCGGCCCTGCTTCGCGGAACCACCTGCCGAGTCGCCCTCGACGATGAACAGCTCGGACAAGGCGGGATCCTTTTCCTGGCAGTCCGCCAGCTTGCCGGGCAGTCCGGCGATGTCCAGGGCACCCTTGCGGCGGGTCAGTTCGCGCGCCTTGCGGGCCGCCTCACGGGCTCGCGCGGCGTCGACGATCTTGGCGGCGATCGCGCGTGCCTCGGCCGGATGCTCGTCGAGGAACTCGACGAGCTTCTGCGCGACCAACGATTCGACCGCGGGCTTGACCTCAGAGCTGACCAGCTTGTCCTTGGTCTGGGCGGAGAACTTGGGGTCCGGCACCTTGACCGACAGCACGGCGATCATGCCCTCGCGCATGTCGTCGCCGGCGAACTGGACCTTGGCGTTCTTGGCCAGCCCTTCGCGCTCGATGTAGCCGGACAGCGCCCGGGTCAACGCGGCACGAAAGCCGGTCAGGTGGGTGCCGCCATCCTTCTGCGGAATATTGTTGGTGAAGCAGAACATCCGCTCTTCGTAGGCGTCGGTCCACTGCAGGGCGACCTCGACGCCGATGTCCTGCTCGGTGCCGCTGAAGTACGCCACGGTCGGGTGCAATGGGGTGCGAAGCTGCGCCAGATGCTGCACGAACGAGCGGATGCCACCTTCGTACTCGAAAATGTCCCGGCGCTCTTCGTGGCGTTCGTCGACCAGCTCGATGCGCAGGCCCGAATTGAGGAAGGCCAACTCGCGCAGGCGCTTGGCCAGGATGTCGTAATGGAACTCCAGGTTGGTGAACGTCGCCGCGCTGGGCTTGAATCGGATCAGCGTGCCGCGCTTGTCGGTCGGCTTGACCTGGCGCAGCGGATACAGGGGCTCGCCATGACCGTACTCCTGCTCGTGCTCATAGCCGTCGCGCCAGATGCGCAGCCACAAGGACTCGGACAGGGCGTTCACCACCGACACGCCGACGCCGTGCAGGCCGCCGGACACCTTGTAGCTGTTGTCGTCGAACTTGCCGCCCGCATGCAGGACGGTAAGGATGACCTCGGCCGCGGAGCGGTTTTCTTCCTTGTGCAGGTCGACCGGAATACCGCGACCGTTGTCCTCGACCGATACCGTTCCATCGCCATGCAGGATGACGGTGATGCGCGTGCAGTGGCCGGCGAGAGATTCATCCACCGAGTTATCCACCACCTCGAACACCATGTGGTGCAGGCCGGTGCCGTCGTCGGTGTCGCCGATGTACATGCCTGGGCGTTTGCGGACCGCCTCCAGGCCCTTCAACACCTTGATCTTGCTCGAATCGTAATGCTCGGTCATGCCGTGGAGGGTCCTGGTCGCCTGATCGGTGCAGCTTGCCAGCCCAGCCTCGTGGTCTTGGGGTCTGGTCTGGGCCGGTTGTTTTCCACAGCCCATCCCGTCAGTACCGTGGGCACCTGGGAGGGGTCGACCCGCGACTCGGGGGGCGACGGGACCGGAACCCGGGGCGGCCCTGCGTGATCGGGGGCGGGAGAAGTGGAGTGCCCGCTGATTATAGCAGCGGCCGCACCCGGCCCTGTTCCACGTGGAACACCGCGCCTGCGTGTGATTGCCAGGCCTGCCACCGTTCGTCCAGGTGGGTTGCGGTCAGGACGACCTGGGCTCCGGTGCCCGCCAGCCACTCCAGAACCCGACCCAGGTGCTCGGCATCCAGTTCTGAGCCCAGGTCATCACAGGCGAACAGTGGCCAGGATCCCAGCTGATCGCGAAGCACCTGCGCCTGCGCCAGGTGTGCACAGATCGAGGCAAGCTTGGCCTGTCCCCGGGAGAGGTCCTGTTGTTCCAGCCTGCCCGGCAAACGCAATCGCCAGTCGCCGCGATGCGGGCCTCGCTGGCTGAACCCCCGCTCACGATCCGATGCCCTGCCCTCGCGCAAGGCCTCCGCCAGGCTCATCTCAGCCGGCCAGCCACCGCGATAGCCCAATGCGCTGGCATCGAGCATCGGCACCAACATTTGCAGGGCCTGCATCATGGGGGCTTCAAGGGCGGTCAGGATCCCGCGTCGCCAGCCGTCAATGCTCTCCCCGGCCAGGGACATTTCCTGCTCCCAGATATCCAGCTGCGCATCTCCCAGGCCGGACCGCAGGGCGGCATTGCGCTGACGGAGTGCGCGCTGGTACCGGCGTGCCACGCCGATGAAGTCCGGTTCCACGTGGAACAGCATCCAGTCCAGGAACCGGCGCCGACCCTCTCCCGAACCGGACACCAGTCCACAGGCCTCCGGCTCGATGCAGACCACTGTGAACGACTGCAGGCATTCGGACAGAGACTGTGCCGTCGCACCGTCCAATCGCAGCACCCAGGTACCCGGTTCCCTGCCCAGGCCCAATTGCCGGAGGTGTCCGTGTCCGTCCTTGAAACGCGCAAACACACTGAAGCGCCCAGCGTCATGCCCGATCAGCGCATCCGGGCTGGGGCTTCGAAAGGAACGACCGTGCCCGCAGAGATGAAGGGCTTCCACGATGCTGCTCTTCCCAGCACCGTTGCCGCCGACCAGCAGGTTGAACCCCGGACCCAGCAGCAGTTCCACGCCATCGAGACTGCGCAGGCCATCGATCCGCAGCAACTCGACGATCACGGGCGCAGCGCTGCCCAGGGCGGCCACGGAAAGCCGGGGTCAGGTCCTCGAAGACCTGCCGGACTCACATCCGCATGGGCATGATGACGTGCCGGGAACGCTCATCGGCAGCATCCGAGATCAGGCAGCTGGAGTTGCCATCGCGCAGCCGCAAGGCCACCTGCTCACCGCGCAGGGCACCCAGGGCCTCCTGCACATAATTGACGTTGAAGGAGATCTGCAGGCCCTCCGCGTTGCCTTCCGCCTCGATCTCCTCAACCGCCTCCTCCTGCTCGGCGTTGTGCGCAACGACCCGCAACTGCCCGGCACCAACCTCAAGCCGTACCCCACGGTACTTCTCGTTCGACAGGATCGCGGCACGCCCCAGCGCATCGCGGAGCACATCCCGATCGACCGTGACCTGCTTGTCCGCTCCGACCGGCATCACCGCCTCGTAGTCGGGAAACCGCCCGTCGATCAGGTTCGACGTGAAAACCACGTCCTGCCGTCGCACCCGAACGTGGCTGCGCCCCAGTTCCAGCGTCACGGCCTCATCCACGTTTTCGAGAAGGCGCTGAAGCTCCAGAACCGCCTTGCGGGGCAGCAGGATCTGCCGGTCCGCCCCCTCCCGCGCGGGCAGCTCGGTCTCGCACATCGCCAACCGGTGGCCATCCGTCGCCACCGCCCGCAGGCTTCCACCGCGCACATCGAACAACATACCATTCAGATAGAACCGAACGTCCTGAACAGCCATGGCGAATGCCACCCGGTCGATCAGGTCCTTCAACGTTCCCTGGCCCACCGTCAGGGTGTCGATGGATTCGCGATTCTCGAGTGCCGGGAACTCGCTGGCCGGCAAGGTCGCCAGCACAAAACGGCTGCGGCCCGCCTTCACGACAACCCGCTCGCCCTGCTGTTCGACGCTCACCGAAGCGCCGTCCGGCAACGCCTTGCAGATGTCGAACAGTTTCCTTGCGGGGACCGTGACCTCGCCATCCTGACCACCCTCTGCGCTGGCCTGGGCCACCATCTCGAGTTGCAGGTCGGTTCCGGTGAAAGACACCTGCCCCCGAGACACCGAAACCAGCAGGTTCGACAGGACCGGCAATGTCTGCCGCTTCTCGACCACCCCCACCACCGCTTGCAACGGCTTGAGGATGGCTTCGCGCTGAATCTGGAATCGCATCGGGTAGCCCTCGAGACTGCTTCTAAATAGCTTGTGCTGTTCTGTTGTTGTTGGTGTCCGCCCGGGACCGGGAGAACACCAGAAAAACCCTTCTAAACCAGCAAGTTAGATCTTCATTTCCCTGTGCACAGCCCGGTGTGCGGCGCTGTGGCCAGCCTGTGGACGAATCACGCCGGCCGATTCCAGCACAGGCCATCCACAGGTCGTCAACCGGTCAGTGTGCGGATCAGCTTATCCCAGTCCTCGCGCATCTTGCCGTCGGTTTCCACCAGCTTGCGCATGACCCGGCAGGCATGCAGCACGGTCGTGTGGTCGCGCCCGCCAAACCCGTCGCCGATCTCCGGCAGACTGTGCTCGGTGAGCTCCTTGGCGAGCGCCATGGCCATCTGTCGGGGCCGGACCACCGAGCGCTGCCGCCGTTCCGAGGTCATGTCGCTTTGCCGCAGGCCATAGTAGTCGGCAACCGTCTTCTGGATGTTGCCGATGCTGACCAGGCGCTCCTGCACGCTGAGATGGTCGCGCAAGGCTTCCTGCGCAAACTCCAGCGTCACCGGTCGGCCGCTGAGGTTGGCCCGGGCCGACAGGGTGTGCAAGGCACCCTCCAGCTCGCGTACGTTGGAGCGCATCCGCCTGGCGATGAGCATCGCCACCTCGTCGGGAAGCTGCGTCTGCAGCGACTGCGCCTTGGCCATCAGGATGCTGACCCGCGTCTCGAAATCCGGCGGCTCGATGGCGACGTTGAGACCCCAGCCGAACCGGCTCTTGAGTCGCGGCTCCAGCCCGTCCACCTCCTTCGGATAGCGGTCGCAGGTCAGGACGATCTGCTGCTTGCTCTCGAACAGGGCATTGAAGGTGTGGAAGAACTCTTCCTGGGTGCGGTCCTTGCCGGCGAAGAACTGGATGTCGTCGATCAGCAGGGCGTCGACGCTGCGGAACTGCCGCTTGAACTCGTCCATCCGGTTGCTGCGCAGCGCCCGGATCATGCCGCTCACGAACTGCTCCGAGCGCTGGTACACGACATTCGCGTCCGGGCGGTTCTGCCTTATGAGGTTGCCGGCGGCGTGCAGCAGGTGCGTCTTGCCCAGCCCGGTGCCGCCGTAGAGCAGAAGGGGGTTGTACACCTCGCCCGGCTGCAAGGCGATCTGCAGCGCCGCCGCCTTGCCGAGCTCGTTCGACTTGCCCTCGACGAAGTTGTCGAAGGTGTAGCGCGGATCGACGTTGCTCTCCAGGCCGGGTTCCCTGGGCTGCGATGGCGCGGTGGCGGCAGCCGGGTTTCCGCCACCGTTGCCGGCCGCGGTTGCCGCCGGGTTGGGCCGCATGCCGACCTTGATTCGCACGGCAAGGGGCCCGCCACGCAGGTCGCCGCCCAGCTCGCCGATGCGTTCCGCGAAATGCTTTTCCACCCGCTCGGCGACATAGACGTTGGCCGCGTACAGGGTCAGCGTGGATCCCGACAGGTCCGCCTGCAGGGGCGAGAGCCAGGTGTGCAGGTCCTCGGCGCTGATCTCCCCCTCGAGTCGGCGCAGGCAGCGTTGCCAAAGGTCGGCCATGACGGGGAAGATCGCTCGCTTGCGGGTCGGTGGGGAGCGCGAGTGTACCCCGCCACGCGCCCAGTCGCGGACGGCGTTTGACCGCGCAGCGCCGCTCCGGCTAGAATGCGCCCCCTTTGCTCCAAGCCAGTGGTATGCCGCGATGAAGCGCACTTTCCAGCCCAGCAACCTCAAGCGTGCCCGCACCCACGGCTTTCGTGCGCGGATGGCCACGGCCGATGGCCGCAAGGTCCTGTCCGCCCGTCGTGCCAAGGGCCGCAAGCGCCTGATTCCCTGATCCCGGCCGGGATCATGGGCGCGGCCGCCACCACGCTGCCGCGCGCCGCCCGCCTGAGCGGCAAGGCCCAGTTCGACCGCGTCTTCGCCGCAGGCCACCGGCGCGGCTCCCGCTACTTCAGACTGATCGCGGCCGAGAATGGACTCGGGCACGCCCGGCTGGGTATGGCCGTCAGCCGCCGGATCGACCGGCGCGCGGTCGTGCGCAACCGCTTGCGCCGCCAGATCCGCGAAGCCTTCCGCCTGCACTGGCCCGAGCTGCCAGGCGTCGACCTGGTGGTGACGCCGCGTCCGGAAGCGGCGCGCGCAACGCGCGCGGCGCTCTGGTCCGACCTGCTCGCCCTGTGGCAGACACAGGTGCGTTGATCCCCCCGGCGCGAACCGCGACAATCCCGATTCTTTGTCCATCCCGTCCGCGCCTGCCCGCCCGGACCGTGCCGGCTGCCTCAGACCCATGCAGAACTTCCGTCCCCTGCTCTTCATCGCCTGGCTGCTAGGCGCCTACCTGCTGTGGCAGGCCTGGAACGACTTCAACGCGCCGCCGCCGTCGCCCGCACCGGCCGCGAGCGCCGGCGTCCTCGATGACGGCGCCTTGCCGGTGGACCCGACCGTGCCAATGGCACCCGCTGCACCCGCCTCCGACACGCCGCTCGCGCCGGCCGCGATGAGCGCCGTACCGACGCCGGCGGCGGAGACGCCGGCAGCCGCCGCGAGCCGCCGGGTCACCGTGGAAACCGATGTCCTGCGGCTGGTGATCGATGCCCGCGGCGGCACCATCGTGAAGGCCGAACTGCTGGCCTATCCGCAGACGCTGCGGTCCTCGCAGCCGGTGGAGCTGCTCAGCGACGACCCCGCCCGGCTGTTCCACGCGCAGACCGGCCTGGTCAGCGCCAACGGCCCGGCACCCGACCACACCGCGTTGTGGGAAATCGAGCGCGACCGCTACGCGATGCAGGGCGACCACGTGACTGTGCCGCTGACCTGGCGCGGCGACAATGGTCTGGTAATCACCAAGCTGTTCGTACTGCGCCGGGGCGACTACGCCGTCGAGGTCCGCCACGAGATCCGGAACGAAGGCAGCGAGCCCTGGACCGGCAGCGTCTACCGGCAGCTGCAGCGGGTGCCGATGCGCACCTCGACCGGCTTCTCGTTCACCGACGCCACGGCCATCACCTTCCACGGCGCCGCCTGGTACAGCCCCGAAGAACGCTTCGAGAAGCGGCAGTTCGACGATTTCGCCGGCAAGCCGCTGAACCGCACGGTCACCGGCGGCTGGACCGGCCTGCTGCAGCACTACTTCTTCGCCGCCTGGATCCCCGATACCGCGCAGGCCAACGATTTCAGCACCCAGCCGGTGCCGCCGAACCGCTTCCTGATCCGCCAGGTGGCCGCGGCCGCCAGCGTGCCCCCCGGCGGCGAGCATGTCGACAGCGCGCGCCTGTGGGTCGGGCCGAAGCTGCAGAACGTGCTGCCCGAGGTCGCACCCGGTCTGGAACTCACCGTCGACTACGGCATCTTCACCTTCCTGGCCAAGCCGCTGTTCTGGGCCCTGGACAAGTTCTACCGGCTGGTCGGCAACTGGGGCCTGGCGATCATCCTGGTCACCCTGCTGATCAAGCTGCTGTTCTACAAGCTCTCCGAGGCCCAGTACCGCTCGATGGCCAAGATGCGCAAGCTGCAGCCGCGCCTGGTGCAGCTCAAGGAGCGCTACGGCGACGATCGCCAGAAGATGAACATGGCGATGATGGAGCTGTACAAGAAGGAGAAGATCAATCCGCTGGGCGGCTGCCTGCCGATCCTCCTGCAGATCCCCGTGTTCATCGCTCTGTACTGGGTCCTGCTGGAATCGGTGGAGTTGCGCCAGGCGCCGTTCTTCCTGTGGATCCAGGACCTGTCGGCGCGCGACCCCTACTTCGTTCTGCCGGTGCTCAACGGCCTGACCATGTGGCTGACCCAGAAGCTGTCGCCCAGCCCGGGCATGGATCCGATCCAGAAGCGCATCTTCCAGATCATGCCGATCATGTTCTCGGTGATGTTCGCCTTCTTCCCCGCCGGCCTGGTCCTGTACTGGACCACCAACGGTGCGCTCGGCCTGCTCCAGCAGTGGGTCATCACCAAGCGCATCGAGGCGAAGCCGGCCTGATCGGTCGCGGCAGGCGGGACCGGCCGACCAGCCGTCCCGCCGAAGCTGCGCTCAGGTGCCGCGCGGCTTGGCGCGGTGCGTGGGCGGCGCGTTCCAGGGATCGTCCGGCCAGGGGTGGCGCGGGTAGCGGCCCTTGAGCTCCTTCCTGACCTCCGGATAGGTGCGCTCCCAGAAGCCGCGCAGGTCGGTGGTGACCTGGATCGGCCGTTGCGCCGGCGACAGCAGGTGCAGGCGCACCTGGACGGCGCCGCCCGACACCGCAGGCGTGTCCGCGCACCCGAACATCTCCTGCAACTTGACCGCCAGCACCGGCGGTTCGCCCTCCCCGACCCCGTAATCCAGGCGCAGCTGCCGGCCGCTGGGCACCGTGATCGCCGCGGGTGCCAGGCGATCCAGGGCCTGCCGGTGGACAGGGTCGAGACGCGCCATCAGGGCCTGCCCCAGCAGGCTGGCGTCCAGCGCCGCCAATCGCGGCAGGCCGGCCAGCCACGGGCCCAGCCAGTCCGGCAGGTCGGCGAGCAGGGCGACATCGTCCATGGCCGGCAGGCCCAGGCCGGGCTGCCACAGCCGCAGGGACTGCACGCGGGCCTGCCACTGTCGCTGCGCCTCGGTCCAGGGCAATACCGAAAGGCCCTGGCTGGCGATGCCGTCCAGCAGGCCGCTGACGCGCTGCGCCGGATCGCTCACCGGCACGCGCTCGCGCTCCAGGACCAGGGCCATGAAGCGACGCTCCCGGAACACCGCCACCGAGCCGGTGGCGACATCGAAGCGGGCCTGCTCGACGCGATGGTGGTGCTGCGGGTACAGGACCGCGAGGCGGTCCTCGTCGAACGGCACCCCGCGCAGCACCAGGGCGTCGCCGCGTTCGACGCGCAACTCGGTGGCGACCAGCCAGGGTTCGCCGCGCAGCCCGGAGTCCGGGGCCAGCCGGGCGCCCCGCCCGTTGCCAAGCGTGTAGCGGCTGCTGTCGGCCTCGTCGCGGCGCCCGATGCGGTCGGGAAAGGCGGCCAGGAGCAGGTTGCCCAGGACGTGGGCGTCCGTTGGTGCAGGGGCGTCCGGCACGGCCAGGCGACGGCGCCACTGCCGCGCCTGCTGGTCGAGGCCGGCCAGGGCTTCACGACTGGCTTCGCCGCCGGCACGGCCGCTGTCCCGGAACGCCAGCAGGGCCTGCCAGCGACTGGCCAGGCGATCGTCACGGGCCGCCTCGCCGCGAAGAGGGTCCCTTCCTTCGGCCAGCGCGATCAGGTCGGCGGCCAGCCCACCTTGCCCGTCGGCCCGCCCGGCCAGGGCCATGGCCGCCAGTCGTGGATGGGTGCCCAGCGCCAGCATCTCCCGGCCGCGGCGGCTGATCCGGCCATTCTCGCCAAGCGCGCCGAGCAGGGCGAGCAGGTCGCGTGCCTGGGCTAGGGCGCCAGCGGGCGGCGGGTCGGGAAAGCGCAGCGCGCTGCTGCCCCAGGCGGCCAGCTCCAGCGCCAGCCCGGCCAGGTCGACCTGGCCGATCTCGGGCCGGGTGGCAGGGTCCAGGCGCAGGCTTTCCGGCCACAGGCGCAGGCACAGGCCCGGTCCGAGCCGGCCGGCGCGGCCGGCCCGCTGGGCCGCCGAGGCCGCGGTGATGGCGGTGGTGGCGAGCCGGGTGAAGCCGCTGTTGGGGTCGAAGCGCGGCTCCCGGGCCAGGCCGGTATCGACCACGGCGCGCACGCCTGGCAGGGTGACGCTGGACTCGGCGACGTTGGTGGCCAGCACGACCCGCCGGCGGCCGTGCACGTCCGGCGCCAGCGCGGCGGCCTGGGCGCCCAGGTCCAGCTCGCCATGCAGGACCGTCAGCAGCGTGCCGTCCAGCGCGGGGTCGTCCGCCAGGCGGCGCTGCAGCCGGGCGATCTCGGGCTTGCCGGGCAGGAACACCAGGACATCGCCCTCCGCCTCCCTCAGGGCACCGGCGATCGCCCGCGGCGCCGCCGCCAGGGCGTCCTCGCCGGGCCGCAGCGCGGGGTGCGCGACGCGCACCGGGAAGCTGCGCCCCTCGCTGCGCAGCCTGGGGGCGTCCAGGAAGGCGGCCAGCCGTTCGCCGTCCAGGGTCGCCGACATCAGCACGATGCGCAGGTCGGGCCGCAGGCCGTCCTGGATGTCCAGGGCCAGGGCCAGGCCCAGGTCGCTGGCCAGGTGGCGCTCGTGGAACTCGTCGAACAGCACGGCGCCGACGCCGTCCAGCGCGGGGTCGTCCTGCAGCATGCGGGTCAGGATGCCCTCGGTGACCACCTCGATGCGGGTCCGTTCCGACACCCGGGACTCGAAGCGGACCCGATAGCCGACCGTGCCGCCGACCGCTTCGCCGAGCAGCCCGGCCATATGGCGTGCCGCGGCGCGCGCCGCCAGGCGGCGCGGTTCGAGCATCAGCAACCGTCGCCCGCACAGCCAGGGCGCCGACAGCAGGGCGAGCGGCACGCGGGTGGTCTTGCCGGCGCCCGGCGGTGCCTCGAGGACCAGGCGGGAGTGGTCGGCCAGCGACGCCAGCACGTCGGGCAGCAGGTCATCGATGGGCAGGGCCGGCGGGGTCATGACGGCGGCCATTGTAGGAAGCGACCCCGCCTTGGCGCCGGATCCCAGCCCGGCGCCGCCACGCCGAAGGCGCGGCGGCGATCCATGGTCGTCGGTGCACGGCAGCGGCCAACCGGCCGCGTCAGGCTCCCTGAGGCGTCGCGGACCGCGCGGTCACGGCGGAGCGGACTGCAGCGCCCGCCGGCGGCGATAGCCGCCGGACGATAGGGCGCTCGTTGCTCAGCGCTCGCCCAGACGGGCCAGCAGCGCTTCCAGCGCCGCCGCCGTGCCCGCGGGATCGGCCCGCTCGCGGGGCGCCTGGAGGGCGTCCGGACCGGGCTCGACGGTCTGCGCCGGCAGGTCGCGCAGCGCGCTGGCGGCGGTCTTGACCTCGGTCTGCGGGAGCACGGCATTGGGCGCGTTGTCGTCGCCCTGGACATAGGCCCGGCTCGCGCTGCGCCAGCCGCGCACCGGCAGCACCGGATAAGTGTTGCTGTCCAGGCACTGGGTCAGCAGGTTGGACAGGCTCTTCGGGCAGCGCTTGGCATAGCCGTCGAACTGGTAGGTGCCGACCTCGACCTCGAAGACCAGCCAGGTCGTGCTGTTTTCGTTGACCGTGATGATGTTGGTGCCGTCGGCCGGACTGTAGAAGCCCGCGGCGTCGTGGTTGTTGAGCGCCTGCTGCGTGCACAGACCGACCAGGCTGTTGGTCGGGCGGCAGCCCTCGAAGAAGTGCCGCTGGCCGCCGGTGTCGACCAGATCGAAGATCAACACCTCGCCGACATACGGGTAATTGGCGTACTCGCCGCCGAGCGCGCGCCAGTCCATCACCGCCTGCCACTCGCCGAGCCACAGCTCGGTGCGCGGCTGGATCGAGGGCGTGCGGCTCAGATAGTAGTCGTGGCGCTGGATCTGGATGGTGCGCCCGCCCCAGGTCAGGGTGGCGCGGGTCTCGCTGGTGAAGTTGATGGTGACCTGGCTGCCGACCGCGTAGGGCTGGCCGGGTGTCGTGAACGGACAGCCCAGGCAGGTGCCGGTGTCGCGCCGGTACAACGGCGCCGTGAAGGTGCTGCGGTTCGGCATCAGACCCTCGGCGGCGTACCAGGTCGCGCCCTGGGGCCCGTAGGCGAAGGCCACCATGAAGATGAACTTGTCCTGGATCTCGATCGAGAAGCCGTAGCCGGGCTCGTTGGGGTTCCACCACCAGCCGCTTTCCGGGGTGAACGCACGGGACGGCGAGCTGGCCAGCAAGGCGGCCAGGGACAACAGGAGGGCGGCGAATCTGGACACGGCAGGAACCCCTGATCTCATTGGAGCCGACAGCCTAGCAACTGGCCGACCCGACGGCATGAACCCGGGCAAACCCGTAGACTGCCGCCCCCTCCCCAAATGGACGTCCGCCATGGGCCTGGTCGACATCGGTGCCAACCTGGGCCACGAGTCCTTCCGGCACGACCTCCCGGCGGTGCTGGAACGGGCCGCGGCAGCCGGCGTGGCCCAGATGGTGGTGACCGGCGCCAGCGAACAGGGTGCCCTGGACGCCCTGGCCCTGGCGCGCCGCCACCCGGACCGCCTGGCCTGCACGGCCGGCGTGCATCCGCATCACGCCGCCGACTACAGCAGCAGCACCGACAGCGTGCTGCGCGAGCTGCACGGCCTGCCCGAGGTGGTGGCCGTCGGCGAATGCGGGCTCGACTACCACCGGGACTATTCGCCCCGGCCGGCCCAGCGGCGCGCCTTCGAGCGCCAGCTGGAACTGGCGGTCGCCGCCGGCAAGCCGCTGTTCCTGCACCAGCGCGACGCCCATGCCGACTTCATGGCGATCATGGCGGACTTCGCCGGGCGCATCGGCCCGGCGGTGGTGCACTGTTTCACCGGCACCGGCGAGGAGCTGCGCGACTACCTGGCGGCCGGCTGGCACGTCGGCATCACTGGCTGGCTGTGCGACGAGCGCCGCGGCCGCCACCTGCGCGAACTGGTCCGGGAGATCCCGGCCGACCGGCTGATGGTGGAGACCGACGCCCCCTACCTGCTGCCGCGCAACCTGCGACCGATGCCATCGCACCGCCGCAACGAGCCGATGTACCTCGCCCACATCGTCGAGGAGCTGGCGCGCGACCGGGGCGAGCCGCAGGCAGCGGTCGCGGCGGCCACAGCGGCGACCGCCCGGGCCTTTTTCGGCCTGCCGGCACCGGCCACGGCCACCGGCTAAAGTGGCGCGACCGCCGAACGGGGGAGCCGGGGTGCCAGATGGGCTTTGAATGGATGGCCGATCCGGCCGCGTGGATGGGACTGGCTACCCTGATCGTGCTCGAGCTGGTGCTCGGCATCGACAACCTGGTGTTCATCGCCATCCTGGCCGACAAGCTGCCGCCTCACCAGCGCGACAAGGCGCGGGTGATCGGCCTGAGCCTGGCCCTGGCGATGCGTCTCGGGCTGCTCGCCGGCATCGCCTGGCTGGTCACCCTGACCCGGCCGCTGTTCAGCGTTGCCGGCTTCGAGTTCGCTGGCCGCGACCTGATCCTGCTGGCCGGTGGCCTGTTTCTCCTGTTCAAGGCGACCGTCGAGCTGCACGAACGCCTGGAGGGAACCGGCCACAACCGCGGCAGGCGCCTGGTCTATGCCGGCTTCGGCGCGGTGATCGCGCAGATCGTGGTCCTCGACGCGGTGTTCTCCCTGGACGCGGTGATCACCGCGGTCGGCATGGTCGAGCACCTGGAGGTGATGATGATCGCCGTGGTGGTGGCGATGATCGTCATGATCCTGGCCAGCAAGCCGCTGACCCGCTTCGTCAGCGCCCATCCGACCCTGATCATCCTGTGCCTTGCCCTGCTGCTGATGATCGGCTTCACCCTGGTCGCCGAGGGCCTGGGCTTCGCCATCCCGAAGGGCTACCTGTACGCGGCGATCGGCTTCGCGATCCTGATCGAGACCTTCAACCAGATCGCCCTGGCGAACCGCCAGCGCGCCGAACTGAAGCGGCCGCTGCGCGAGCGGACCGCCGATGCCGTGCTGCGCCTGCTGGGTGGCCGGATCGAGTACGAGGAAGTCGTCCCCGAAGGTCCGTCGATCGCCGTCGGTCCCGGCCAGGACGATCCCCTGGACACGGCATTCCAGCCCGCCGAGCGCACCATGATCCGCGGCGTGCTCAATCTCGCCGAGCGGCAGGTCACCGCGATCATGACGCCGCGCGTCGACGTGCACTGGATCGACCTTGCCGATCCGCCCGAACAGATCCGCAGCGAACTGGTGCAGACGCCCTATTCGCGGATCGTCGTGGTGCGCGACGGCAACAGCGACGAACCGCTGGGCGTGGTGCAGAAGAAGGACCTGCTGCCCGGCCTGATCGCCGGCCAGGCGCTGGACATCGAGGCGCAGGTGCGCAAGCCGCCGGTGCTGCCGGAGTTCGCCACGGTGCTGGCGGCGCTGGAACGCTTCAAGCGCGAGCCCATGCAGCTGGCCTTCGTGGTCGACGAGTTCGGCTCTTTCACCGGCCTGGTCACCGCGACCGACGTGATGGAGGCGATCGCCGGCGAGATGCCGGACGAGCACGAGCCGGTGACCGCGATGATGCAGCGCGCCGACGACGGCAGCTGGGCGGTCGACGGTCGCACCGACCTCGACGAGCTGGCCGGGCGCCTGGGCATCGCGCTGCCCGAAGAACCCGACTTCCACACCGCCGCGGGCCTGGTCCTGGAAGCCCTCGGCCGGATCCCCGAGATCGGCGACGAGGCGCGCATCGGCGACTGGCTGTTCCGGGTCGAGGCGATGGACGGCAACCGCATCGACCGGCTGCGCGCGGCGCAGGTGCAGGACGCCGGAGACTGACCGGCGGCAGCGGACCGCCGAACCGGGCCGCCGCGGCGGCCCCGGTCAGGAACGCAGGCCGACGCCCCGGCGCAGCAGGGTGATCGCCAAAGCGCCGAGGAGCACGGCGGCCGCGACCATCACCGCGTAGGCGGTGGCCAGCGGTATGTCGGAAACGCCCAGCACGCCGTAGCGGAAGGCGTTGACCATGTAGAGGATCGGGTTGCCGCGGGAGGCCTGCTCCCAGAACGCCGGCAGCATCGAGATCGAGTAGAACACCCCGCCCAGGTAGCTGAGCGGGGTCAGGATGAAGGTCGGGATGATCGCGATGTCGTCGAACTTGCGCGCGTACATCGCGTTCAGGAAGCCGGCCAGCGAGAACACCACGGCGGTCAGCAGCACGCTGGTCAGGGTCAGCAGCGGGTGCGCCAGGCGCACGGTGGTGAAGCACATGGCGATGCCCAGCACGATCGCGCCGACCATCAGGCCGCGCAGCACGCCGCCGCCGACGTAGCCGGCCAGGATCACCCAGGGCGGCATCGGCGAGACCAGCATCTCCTCGACGTGCTTGCCGAACTTGGCGCCGAAGAAGCTGGACACGATGTTGCCGTAGCTGTTGGTGATCACGCTCATCATGATCAGCCCGGGCACGATGAAGTCGATGTACGGCACGCCGTCCATCTCGCCGATCCGGGCGCCGATCAGCTTGCCGAAGATCAGGAAGTACAGCGTCATGGTGATCGCCGGCGGCACCAGCGTCTGGCCCCAGATGCGCAGAATGCGGGTCACCTCGCGGCGCAGGATGGTGTACAGCGACACCAGGCGCTCGCGGGTCCCGTAGCGGGATCCGGCGGCTTCGGCGCCGTTCATGCCGCGGCTCCGGCGGGCCGTTCGACCAGGCGCATGAACAGCTCCTCCAGGCGGTTGGACTTGTTGCGCATCGACTTGACGCGGATGCCGCGACCGTCGAGCGCGGCGAACACCTGGCTGAGGTCGACCGTCTTCGGCACCTCGGCCTCGATGGTGTGGGCGTCCAGGCGGGAAAGACGCACGCCGGGCAGCTCCGGCAGGGCCTGCTCGCCGCCCTCGACGTCGAGCACGAAGCCCTCGACATCCAGCTTGGCCAGCAGCGCGCGCATCGGGCTGTGCTCGATGATGCGGCCGTGGTCGATGATCGCGATGTTGCGGCAGAGCTGTTCGGCCTCCTCCAGGTAGTGCGTGGTGAGGATGACCGTGGTGCCGGCGGCGTTGATCTCGCGCACGAAGGTCCACATCGAACGGCGGATCTCGATGTCGACGCCGGCGGTGGGCTCGTCCAGCACCAGCAGCCGCGGCTCGTTCATCATCGCCCGGGCGATCATCAGACGCCGCTTCATGCCGCCGGACAGGGTGCGCGACACGGCATGGCGCTTGTCCCACAGCGACAGGGCCTTGAGGTAGCGCTCGGCGCGCTCCAGTGCGATGCCGCGCGGCACGCCGTAGAAGCCGGCCTGGTTGACCAGGATCTCGATCGGCTTCTCGAACTGGTTGAAGTTGAGCTCCTGGGGGACCAGGCCGATCAGGCTCATCGCCCGGCTGCGCTCGGCGCGCACGCTCACCCCGAACACCTCGGCCTCGCCGGAGCTGGCGTTGACCAGCGACGACAGGATGCCGATCAGGGTCGACTTGCCGGCGCCGTTGGGGCCGAGCAGGGCGAAGAAATCGCCGGCGGCGACTTCCAGGGACACGCCCTTGAGCGCCTCGACGCCATTGCCGTAGGTCTTGCGCAGGTCGCGCACGGCCAGAGCCGGCGGCTGGGACGGTCCGGTGTTCATGCTTGGGCCAGGGGGGAACGGCCGCTAGTATAGGCGCCGTCCCGTCCGCCGGCGCTGCCGGCCGGACCCTCCGGCCAGCGGCACCCGCCGGCCGACCACTCCCGAGCAAGACCTCGCCGATGGAACACTTCGCGCTGAGGCTGGTGTCCAGCCGCATGCTGGCCCCGGCCGTACGGCATTTCAGTTTCGCCCGCGCCGACGGGGCGCCGATGGCGTTCCTGCCAGGCCAGTTCGTGCAGGTGCATTTCCAGCACCAGGGCGTCGCCCTGAAGCGCAGCTACTCGATCGCCACCGTGTCCGAGGGCAGCAGCACCGGGCTGGTGGAGATGGCGGTGTCCTACGTGCCGGGCGGCGCCGCCACCGCCTTGTTCGAAGGGCTGGATGCCGGCGACGAGATCGAGGCCAGCGGTCCGTACGGGCGCTTCGTGCTGCAGGACGATCCCGCGGTGCGCCGCTACCTGCTGATCGCCACGGGAACCGGCGTCACCCCCTACCGCTCCATGCTGCCGCTGATCCGCGAGCGCATCGCCAGCCGTGGCCAGCGCTTCGTCCTGCTGTTCGGCGTGCGCACTCCCGAGGAATTGCTGTACGGCGAGGAGTTCGAGGCGTTCGCGCGCGAGCATCCGGGCTTCGATTTCCATCCGTGCTTCTCGCGGGAAGGGCGGGCGCAGCCCGCGGTATTCGACCGTCGCGGCCATGTCCAGGACCAGCTTGCCGCGCTGGCGCCCGACCCGGCCGGCGATGTCGCCTACCTGTGCGGCAACCCGAACATGGTCGACGCCACCTTTGCGGTGTTGAAGGAAGCCGGACTGCCGATCCCGGCGATCCGCCGCGAGAAATACATCTCGCCGCCGGCACCCCGGGCCCCGGCGCCCCCCCTGGCGCCAGGCTGAGTCAGTCGCTGCGCTGTCGCCGGCGGCGGGCCGGGGGCAAGCCGCGCTGTCATCGAACAATCACGCCGCCTCCCGGGGGCGGGTGGTCGAATGCCGGCATGCGTCACGCAACCGGATCGCGCCTTTGCGACTGCCGCCTGCCGCGATGGGCCCCACCCTGCGTCGCCGGCGTGTCGCCCGAACAGCGCGGCACTGGGCGTCGGGGCAAGGGCTCCGCGCCGCGGCTGAACCCGGCCGACCTCAGGCCCCGAGCCGGCGCGCAGCGGTCCCGACACGTCGGTCCGACGGGGGTGCGGTCATGAGCCACCCCCCTGTCCCTGCCCCCGATCCGGGCCCACCGGCGCGCCGCCCACGCTGGCGCGGTGTCCTGGCGACCCTGGCCCTGGCCGGTGGCGGCGCCGTGGTCGGTGCCGGTCTGGCCCGCCTCGGCAAGCGTTCGGACTGGCTGGTCGACACCCTCGCGCCGCTCTCGGCCTGGGACCTGCCCGTTCTCGTTCTGCTTGTCGGGCTGGCGATCGGCGTGCACGAGCTCGGCCACCTGGCCGGGGGTCTGCGCCGCGGCATGCGCTTCCTGTTGCTGATCGTCGGACCGCTGCGCTGGACCCGGACCGCGCGCGGTATCCGCTTCGACTGGTTCTTTTCGCTCGCCACCTTCGGCGGCCTGGCCGCTGCCCTCCCCGACACCAGTCGCCCGCTGGCGCCACAGTTCCGCGCTCTGGTGCTGGGCGGTCCGCTGGCCAGCGCCCTGCTGGCCCTTGCCGGCCTGGCCGTCGCCTGGCTGGCCGACGGTCGCCCGGCCGCCTGGGCCCTTCTGCTGGCGGTGATGTCCCTGTTCATCTTCCTGGCCACGGCGTTGCCCCTCCAGGGCCGTGGCGGCTTCATGTCCGATGGGGCGCAGTACCTGGAACTGCGTCGGGGCGGCACTGCCGTGGCCCAGCGCTTCGACCTCACGGTGCTGATGGCGCAGAGCCTTTCCGGCATCCGCCCGCGCGAGCTCGACCAGGACGCGCTGGCGCGGCTGCTGGCCAACGCGGCGGCGGACCTGCCGCTGCGCCGGGTCGCCGTCCACCTGTACGCCTACGGGCATGCCCTGGACGGGGGCGCGACGGAGGCGGCCTGCCGCCATCTCGAAGCGGTCGCCGGCGAGTACGACGCCTTCCCGGATGGCTTCCGCCAGGCCCTCGCCCTGGAAGTGGCCTGGTACCGGGCCCGGTACCAGGGCGATCTGGACGGTGCCAGGCAATGGCTGCAGCGGGGTCGCGGCGGTGTCGTGGAGCCTGGCCGGCGCGAGGCCGCGGAGGCGGCGATCGCGCTGCTGGCCGGCGAGCCCCGGCTTGCCGGGGAACGGGCCCGCGCCGGGCTGGCGGCTCTGCCGGGCGCCAGCGATGCCGGCGCCGCCCAGGCCACCGCCGACCAGTTGCACGCACTGCTGGAAGACGTCGGTCGCATGACGAACCTGTGCGCATTCGCGTAGGCTTGCGCCCGACATGAGCACCCCGACCCGCCGAATCCTGCGCGCCGCGCTCGCCACGTGCGGCCTTGCCGCCTCGCCCGCGCTGTTCGCCCTGGCCTTCGCGCCCTGCGAACTGCTGCCGCCGGGCGGCGTGGCCGGCCCGAAGGCACAGTGCGCGACCCTTGCCGTGCCCGAGGACCGCGCCCGTCCGGAAGGGCGGCAGATCGAGCTGGCGATCGCCCGGATCGAGGCCCGTCGGCGCCCCGCGCATCCGGATCCGGTGCTGTTCCTGGCCGGCGGTCCCGGCCAGTCGGCCCTGGAGAGCTACGGCCAGGTGGCGCCGGCGTTCCGCGAACTGCTCGCCGACCGGGCCGTGGTCCTGGTCGACCAGCGCGGCACCGGGCGCTCGCATCCGTTGCGCTGCGAACTGCCGGACGCCAGCGACCCCGCCGCACCGATGCCCGACGCCGAGGCCCTGGCGGCGCTGGCCCGCGACTGCCTGGCCAGCCTCGACGCCGAGGTCGCCCACTACACCACCCGAGACTACCTGGCCGATCTGGAAACGGTGCGCGAGGCCCTGGGCGTGCGCCAGTGGAACCTGGTCGGCGGCTCCTACGGCACCCGGGTGGCGCTCAGCTACATGCAGGCCCACCCCGAGCGCGTGCGCAGCGCGGTTCTCGATGGCGTGGTGCCGCAGGATGTCGCGCTGGGCCAGGACCACGGCGCCTTCCTGGACGCCGCCCTGGCCGCGCAGTTCGGTCGCTGCCGCGCCGACCCCGCCTGCGCCGCGGCCTTCGGGGACCCGGCCGCGACCCTGGCCGAGCTGCGCCGACGCTACCGGGAGACGCCGACCACGGTGATCATCCCCGACCCGCGCAGCCATCGGCCGATCGAGGTGGCGCTCAACCACGAGACCCTGGCGGGCACGGTCCGGATGTTCGCCTACAGCCCCGAGTACACGGCGCTGCTGCCGCTGCTGCTGCACCAGGCTCGTGAGGGCGATCCGCAGCCGCTGCTGGCACAGGCGCGCATCCTGTTCGCCGACCTGGAGGACATGATCGCGCACGGCATGCAGCTGTCGGTCGGCTGCAGCGAGGACGCGCCCTGGCTGAACCCGCTGCCCGGCGACGACAGCCTGATCGGTGCCGACCTGGTCGGTTTCATGCGTGCGCAGTGCAGCGCCTGGCCGGTGCCGCGGGCGCCCGGCGCCTTCAAGCAGCCGGTCGATTCCGAACTGCCGGTGCTGCTGCTGTCGGGCGAGTACGACCCGGTCACGCCGCCGGCCTACGCCGAGCGCGCCCTGGCCACGCTCGGCAATGCCCGCCACCTGGTGGCGCCGGGCCAGGGCCACATCGTCATGGCCCGCGGCTGCATGCCGACGCTGGTGGCGCGCTTCGTGCGCGCCGGCGAGGTCGGCGCGATCGGCGACGCCGGTTGCCTGGACACGCTGGCGCCGTGGCCGTTCTATCTCGATTTCAACGGCTCCGCGCCGTGACCAAAGGGTACCCGCGATGCTTGAGGTGAGTGGCCTGCGCAAGGCCTTCGGCAAGGTGCAGGCGGTCGACGGCGTCAGCTTCAGCGCGCCCGACGGCCAGATCACCGGCCTGCTCGGTCCGAACGGCGCCGGCAAGACCACCACCCTGCGCATGCTGTACACCCTGGCCAGGCCTGACGCCGGCGGCATCCACGTCGACGGCATCGACGCGCTGACCCAGCCGCTGGAGGCGCGCCGCCGGATGGGCGTGCTGCCCGACGCCAAGGGCCTGTACAAGCGCCTGACCTGCCGCGAGAACATCGCCTATTTCGGCCGCCTGCAGGGCCTGGACGAGGCGACCCTGGCCAGCCGCACCGACGAGCTGGTGCGCGCGCTCGACCTGGTCGAGATCGCCGACCGCAAGGCCGAAGGCTATTCCCAGGGCCAGCGCGTCAAGACCGCGATCGCCCGCGCCCTGATCCACGCACCGCAGAACGTCCTGCTCGACGAACCCACCAACGGCCTGGACGTGATGTCGACGCGCGCGATGCGCCGCTTCCTGCTGGGCCTGCGCGCGGCTGGCCACTGCGTGCTGTTCTCCAGCCACATCATGCAGGAGGTCGCGGCGCTGTGCGACCGCATCGTGGTGATCGCGCACGGCCGCGTGGTCGCCGACGGCAGCCCGGAAGAGCTGCGCCAGGGCACCGGCCGCGACAACCTCGAGGACGCCTTCGTCGACATCATCGGCAGCGAGGAGGGCCTGTCGTGAGCGCACCCTGGCTGACCGTGTTCCGAAAGGAGGCGAGCGAGAACCTGCGCGACCGCCGCACCGTGCTCAACTCCCTGGTGTTCGGCCCGCTGTTCGGCCCGTTGCTGTTCGTGGTGCTGATCGGCTTCATGATGAACAAGGCCAGCGAGCGCGCCGAGCGCCCCCTGGACCTGCCGGTCGCCGGCCAGGAGAACGCCCCGGCCCTGGTCGCCTGGCTGCGCAGCCAGAACGTCGTGATCAAGGACGCCCCGGCCGATCCCGAAGCCGCGGTGCGCGACCAGGACGAGGAGCTGGTGCTGCGCATCCCGGACAACTACGGCGAGCGCTGGCGCGAGGGCCGCCCGGCCCCGGTCGAGCTGGTCTACGACGATTCCCGGCAGTTCACCGCCGCCTCGGTGCGCCGCCTAAGCCGCCTGCTGGAAGGCTACGGCGCCACCCACGCCGCGCTGCGGCTGACCGCCCGCGGCGTCAATCCCGAGCTGGTCCGCCCGGTTGCGGTGGTCGAGCGCGACCAGTCCAGCCCGCAGAGCCGCGCCGGCATGCTGCTGGCCTTCCTGCCCTACATGCTGATCCTGGGCGCCTTCCTGGGCGGCATGTACCTGGCCATCGACACCACCGCCGGCGAGCGCGAGCGGCAGTCGCTGGAGGCCCTGCTGATCAACCCGGTGCCGCGCAGCCAGATCCTGGCCGGCAAGCTGCTGGCCACCACCGTGTTCGCGTTCGCTGCGCTGGTCATCTCGATCTTCGGTTTCGCGCTGTTCCTGCGTCTGATGCCGGTCGGCGCCTCGCTGGGCTTCTCGCTGGGCCTGGACCTGCGCACCGCCGCGCTCGCCCTGATGGCGATCGCGCCGCTGGCCCTGCTGGCGGCCAGCGCCCAGACCCTGGTCGCCGCCTTCAGCAAGAGCTTCCGCGAGGCGCAGACCTGGCTGTCGATGATCATGATCGTGCCGGCCCTGCCGTCGCTGATGATGGCGATCAATCCGATCAAGCCGGTCGAGTGGATGTACGCGGCGCCCCTGGTCAGCCAGCACGTGGTGATCAGCCACCTGGTGCGTGGCGAGACGGTGACCGGCCAGCAGTTCGCGATGAGCATCGCCGGCACCCTGGTGCTGGGCCTGCTGCTGGCCGCCGTCACCGTGCGCCTGTACCACCGCGAGCGGCTGGCGATCTCGAGCTGAGCGGCGGCTGCGGCCACCTGCCCGGCATCGCCCTGCGGCGGCCGGGTGGCCGCCGGGAGAGCGAGGCCGCCACCCGTCGGGCGGGCGGCCGCCATGGCCCGCGGACTACAGGCGCGGACCGTCCAGCGCGGTATCGGCCCACTGCCAGGCGGCGGCGAAGCGCGCCTGCACGGCGTCCGCCTCGTCACCACGCTGCTGGGCGCGCAGCGCTGCCTCCAGGCCGCGCAGCGACCAGCCGTTCTCCGGCCAGCGCGCCAGGTCGGCTCGGAACGCCGCCTCGGCATCGGCGGCACGCCCGCCGGCCAGCAGCACCGCGCCCAGGGTCTGCCGCACCGGCAGCGCCCAGTCCGGCGGTTCCATGTAGCCCAGCGCCGCCTCGGCATCGGCGGCGCGGCGCAGCAGGTCGGCCGCCTCGTCGAACCGGCCGTGGGCCGCGGCCAGCTCGCCGCGCAGCACGTCGGTGGCGATCGCCACCACCGGCACCGCGGTGTTCGGCGTCGACACCCACACCTGCGCCAGCGCCGGGTCGCCGGCGATCGCCTCCAGGCGCGCCAGCTCGGCGGCGGCCGCCGCCGTGTCGCCGCGTGCCAGCCAGGCCAGGCCGCGCGCGTAGTGCCAGATCGCCCGCGGATAGGGTCGGGCATCCGGCGCCTGCGCGGTCGCCAGAATCTCGTCCCAGCGCCCGAAGCGCACCTGCGCCTGCAGCGGCGTGACCAGGAAGGCCTGCAGGAAGGTCAGCTCGTCGAGCAGGGCGGCATCGACCCTGGCCGCGGTCTGCCGCGCCGCGTGCAGGCTCATCCGGGCGTTGCCCTCCAGGCCGGCGCTCATCGCCATGAAGTGCCAGTTGTGCGGCACGTAGCCGAGCGGATAGACGCCGTTGCTGCCGCTGCCGCTGCCGCAGATCGCCAGGAAGCGGTCGTCGGCCTCGGTCGCGCGCAGGTTGTTCAAGGTGGCGTCGTGGTAGCGGCCGACCCGGATGTAGATGTGCGCCGGCATGTGCACCAGGTGGCCGGCGCCGGGCGCCAGCGCTTCCAGGGTGTCGGCATGGGGTTCCGCGCGCCCCGGGTCCGGCGAGGCCTCGACCGCGTGGATGTAGTAGTGGATGGCGCCGATGTGGCGCGGATCGCGCGCCAGCACCGATTCCAGCGCCGCGACCAGGGCCTGCGTATGTTCCAGCGGCTCGCCGTCGCGGCCCCAGTAGGACCAGGGCGACAGGTCCATCAGGGCCTCGGCATACAGCACCGCGGCGTCGAGGTCGTCCGGGTGCGCCCGCACCACCTGCGCCATCGCCTGCGCATAGGCGTGGTCGAGCGCGCTGCGATCGTCCGGTGGATCGGCCACGTAGCGCTGCGCCAGCGCCTCGATCAGCGCGCGGTCGGCCGGCGCGGCGGAGCCGGCCAGGGCCAGCGCCCGCCGGCTGAGATCATGGGCCGGCACCAGTGCCTCGGGCAGCATCGGCGCGTTGATGTTCGGACCCAGCGCCAGCGCCTGGCCCCACAGGCACATGGCGCAGGCCGGGTCCAGCCGGGCCGCCTCGGCGAAGGCCTCGGCGGCGGCCTGGTGATTGAAGGCGTAGACCAGGCGCATGCCCTGGTCGAACCAGCGCTGCACGGCCGGCGCGGCGCCGGACAGCGGGCGGCTGTAGCTGCCGAGGTCGTCGAATAGCACCGGCCCGGTGCTTGTTGCGGTCGGGCGGGAACTGGCCCCGGAATCGGGCGTGGCGCCGCAGCCGGCCAGCAGCACGCTGGCCAGGAGCGGCGCGAAGAACAGACGTTTCATGGGCGGCAAGCCTGTGCAGGGGAAGGAGGCGGCAAGGCCCGCCGGGGCAGGGCGTGCCACAGGATTGCTACGCAGGAAGCGGGCGCCGACAGACAGCAAGCCTCCCGGGCGCCCTCCGGGACCCGCCGAAGCCCGGGCCAGGCCGTGCCGGCCACTGGCCGGACCGGGCCCGGGGCGGCATCATCGGGGCACCGCACCGCACCGCACCGCACCGCACCGTCCCGGGAGGACTGCCATGACCCGCAACCTCATCCCCGCCCTGATCCTGATCGCCGTCGGCGTCCTGTTCCTGGCCAACAACCTGGGCTGGACCAATGTCGGCCTGGGCCGCCTGGTCGCCACCTGGTGGCCGCTGGTCCTGATCGCCGTCGGCGTCGGCCTGCTGGTCAAGGGCAGGCGCGCCTGAGCCGCACCCCGAATGCGGGGATCGTTGCGGCCCCGGCTTGAGCCTCAGGACTCGAAGCCGTCGGCGAACACGGCGTCGACCGGCGCCTGGTCGATGCGGGCCGCGTAGATGCCGCCGGAAACGTACACCTGGTTCGCACTGCCCAGCGCCATGCCGGTGGTGGTGCCGCCCGGCAGCAGGACCGACCAGGCGGTGCTGCCGTCGGCAGCAACCTTGGCCACGCCCATGGCAACCAGGGTCGAGCCGCTGAGATAGGCGCTGCCCTCGGCGTCGACGAGCATCGCCGAGTGCAGCAGCAGCCCGACGCCGCTGGCATCGGGATTGGTCCAGAGCAGGTCGCCTGCCGCGCTGAACCGGGCGAACGTGGCACCGCCCGCGTTGGCGCTGGGGAAGCCGCCGAGTACCGGCGAGCCATCCGGCGCGACCTCGACCCGGAACGCGCTCATCGGGTGGCTGCGCTCCCACAGGATCTCGCCGACGGGCGACAGCTTGCGCAGGCGGGTGCCCGGGCCGGCGGGTTCGGCGAACACCACGTAGCTGTTGCCCTGGGCATCGCCGGCGATGTCGCCCGCGGTCAGGCTGGGAATGCCGACCAGGGACCAGACGGTCTGGCCCTGCGCGTCGATGCGCGCGAAACCCTGGACCGCGCCGATCAGGCCGCGGCCGGCGATGACGAACTGGCCATCGGGCGTCCGCTTGATCATGGTCGGCTGGCCGATGCCGGCCTGGTCGCACCAGATCCAGCCCGGGCTGCCGTCGGCATCGAACCGGCGCACCGTGGCCATCAGGCGGGCCGGGCAGACCCCAAGGCCGAGGACATGGGCGCGGTCTTCGGGGTCGACCACCAGGCGGCGCGTCGACGAGCCGTCGAAGTCGCTGCCATAGACGCGTCGCCACAGCAGTGCGCCGTTGGGGGCGAACTTCATCAGCACGCTGGCGGCGTTGGCCGGGTTGGCGAAGCCGGAGCGCACGGTGCCCGACACCAGCACGTTGCCGCCACTGTCGGCGGCGACGAAGGTGGCGACCTCGTGGCGGCTGCTGTCGAGGTTGTCGAAGCGCGCCTCCCAGATCACCGTGCCGGCGGCATCGCGCCGGGCGACATGGATGTCGCCGGCGGGGTTGTAGTCCCAGCGCGCAGTGAACACGTTGTCGTCGGCGTCGCGGGCCACGGCGACCCCACCAGGCTCGTTGATCCAGGCGGTGGTCTGTGCGGGCACGGCGTCGGCGGCCAGGGCAAGGGCCAGGGTGGCGAGAACGGTCCTCATGGCCGGTTCGTCCTCAGCGCTTCGGGCAGGTGCTGATGCCCAGCAGCGCATAGGCCGGACAGACCCCGGTCAGTCCGGTCAGCAGCGGCACGATGCCCAGCAGCCCCCAGGGCGTCCGGGGGCCCAGCACGGTCAGGCTGAGCACGGCCAGGCCGACCAGGATGCGCAGCGTGCGGTCGACGGTTCCGGCATTGGCTTTCATGGGTGGGTGCTCCGGTGGCGGGGTGTTTCCATCCTGCGCCGGTCCGGCTGCCGTGTCGGTGACCCAGGTTACCGAGCACCCGGTACGTCGGCTCACCCCTCCCCGGGACCCTCCGGACCCACCTGCGCGAACCTCGCCAGGGGGTCCGGCGCCAGCACCCGGATGCGCTCGCGCGCCAGGTCCACCCAGCCGTCCTCGGAGAAATGGTGCAGCAGCCGGGTGACGATCTCCCGCACGCTGCCCAGGTCGTCGGCCAGCGCCTGGTGGGTGACGTGCAGCACCGGGGCGCGCGCCACCAGCAAGCGCGCAAGGCGCTGGTCGACGCGCTTGAAGGCGACCTCCTCGATCAGCGCGACCAGCCCGGAGAAGCGTTCGGCGAACAGTGCGAACACGAACTGCCGGAACGGCGGATGGCTGGCCAGGAGCGCCTCGAACAGGGCGCGCGGCAGCACGCGCAGCACCAGGTCCGTGCGCGCCACGCCGCGCGCGTTGTACGGCCGCTCGCCCAGCAGGCAGCCCTGGGTCAGCACGCAGGAGCCACCGGCGAGCACGCTGTACAGGTACAGGCTCCGGCCACCGGCGGAGGTCTTGAGCACGCGCACCTCGCCGGCCATGACCAGCGGGAAGCCCGTGCAGGCGGACCCCTCGTCGAACAGCGTGCTGCCGGCCGCAAGATTCAGCGTGCGAAGCGCGGAGTGCGCCAGCGAGAGATGGCCGGGCAGCCCCCTCAGGCAGGGATACAGCGTCAGCAGGTGTTCGGACTGCACAGCGACCATGCCCGCCTCCCCTCGCCGCGATCGCCCGATCTAAGCACAAACATGGGGCATCTGGAGCCAGCGGGCCCGCGCCGGGCGGTCCTGCGTGTGACCTTCTGGGGCGCCCTGGCGATGGCGCTCACCGCCGGGGTGGGCGCGCTGTTCGGGGTGGCGGCCTGAAGGCGTCGGCATCGAACCGCCAGCGGCAACGTTCGCGGGAGCACCAAAGGCCCGCCCCCGGTAGCCGCCCGGCTCCCTACTTGCCGATGCAGAAGCTCGAGAAGATCGCCCCCAGCAGGTCGTCGGGGGTGTGCGAGCCGGTGATCTCGCCCAGCGCCAGGTGGGCCAGGCGCAGGGCCTCGGCGCACAGCTCGAAGGCCTGTTCGTCGGTCAGGTGGCGGTAGGCGTCGTCGAGGCGGGTGGCGGTGCGCTGCAGGGCCTCGACATGGCGGGCGCGGGCGCTGAAGGCGCCTTCGCCGGCGCCGGTGGCGCCGGCCAGGCGGGCCAGGTGGTCGACCAAGGCGTCGATGCCCTCGCCGGTCTGCGCCGAGACCGCCAGCACGGTGCCGCCGCCGCCGGCGGCGCGCGCCAGCGCCGCGGCGCGGGTGTCGGCGGCCAGCAGGTCGATCTTGTTCAGCACCGCGGTCAGGCCGGCGCCGTCCGGCAGGGCGGCGACCGGGCCGGGGTCGGCCTCGGGATCGGCGGCGTCGCGCACGTGCAGGACGTGGTCGGCGCGGGCCAGCTCGGCACGGGCGCGGCGCACGCCCTCGGCCTCGATGGCGTCGCCGGCCTCGCGCAGGCCGGCGGTGTCGACCAGGGTCAGGCCGACCTCGCCCAGGCGGATCTCCTCGCGCAGCACGTCGCGGGTGGTGCCCGGCACCGGGGTGACGATGGCGCGCTCGCTGCCGGCCAGGCGGTTCAGCAGAGACGACTTGCCGGCGTTCGGGCGGCCGGCCAGCACCACCACCTGGCCGTCGCGCAGGCGCTGGCCGTGGCGGGCGGCCGCCAGCAGGGCCGCCAGGCGCCGGCGCGCGGCGTCCAGCCGGCCGGCCAGGGCGCCGCCGGCGAGCAGTTCCAGTTCCTCCTCGGGGAAGTCGATGCCGGCCTCGACCTCGACGCGCAGGGCGACCAGGGCGTCGAGCAGTTCGTGCACCTGGCGGGAAAACACGCCGTCCAGCGAGCGGCGCGCGGCGCGCGCGGCGGCCAGGCTGCCGGCGGCGACCAGGTCGGCGACCGCCTCGGCCTGGGCCAGGTCCAGGCGGCCGGCCAGGAACGCCCGTTCGCTGAACTCGCCGGGCCGGGCCGGACGGGCGCCCAGGGCGTACAGGCGGTCGAGCAGGGCCTGCAGCAGCACCGGGTTGCCGTGGCCGTGCAGTTCCACGACATCCTCGCCGGTGAACGAGGCCGGGCCGGGGAAGGCGATCGCCAGGCCGTCGTCCAGGACCTGACCGTCGCCATCCCGGAAACGCACGAACTGCGCCCGGCGGGGCACCAGGACCCGGCCGGTCAGGCGCCGGCCCAGGTCCAGGGCGTCCGGTCCGGACACCCGGACCACGCCGATGCCGGCCCGCCCGGCACCGCTGGCAAGGGCGGCAATGGTGTCCCGTTCACACATGGTCTGGAAGGATAACGGCCCCCGGGCACCTGGCCGACCCGGGCCACCGGCTGCCGGACCATGACTTCCGGCTGCCGCACGAGGTGACTTCCGGCCCTGTCCGCGGCTGTCCGCAACCGGACAATTGCAGCCGTACCTTTGCCCCCCGGGAGAACCCCATGTCCAAGCGCGCTCGCTGGCTGCTGCCGGTCGCCATCATCGGCGTCGCCGTGTTCGTCGCCGCCGGCCTGATCAAGAGCCGGCCCGAGCCCCCCAAGAAGGACACGCCGCCGACGCAGCCGCTGGTCGAGGTCGAGCCGGCACGGCCGTTCGCCGGCGAGTTCATCCTGACCGCGCAGGGCACGGTGGCGCCGCACACCGGCACCACCCTGGTGTCCGAGGTGAACGGCGCGGTGGTCGAGGTCTCCGATTCCTTCCAGGTCGGCAACTTCTTCCGGCGCGGCGAGGTGCTGCTGCGGATCGACGCCAAGGACTACCAGGCGGCCCTGCGCCGCGCCGAGGCCCAGGTCGCCAACCGCCAGGCCCTGCTGGCCCAGGAACAGGCCCGTGCCGACCAGGCGCGCCGCGACTGGGAAAACCTGCGTCGCCCGGGCATGCCCAGCGACCTGGTGCTGCGCGTGCCCTACGTCGCCGAGGCGCAGGCCAACCTGCGTTCCGCCGAGGCCGACCTGCAGCAGGCGCGCATCAATCTCGAGCGCACCGTGATCCGGGCCCCCTACGACGGCCTGCTGCGCGAGAAGCGCGTCGACCTCGGCCAGTACCTGGGTACCGGCACCGCGGTTGCGGTCGTCAATGCCATCGACCGCGCCGAGGTGCGCGTGCCGCTGACCAGCCTCGATGCCGCCTTCCTGCCCCTGCCCGGCCCCGGCGACGAGCCGCACCCGGTGACCCTGCGTGCCAGCGTCGGCGGCGAACAGCAGCGCTGGCCGGCCCGCCTGGTGCGCTCGGAGAACGTCATCGACGAGCGCTCGCGGGTGCTGTACGCGGTGGTCTCGGTCGACGATCCGTATGGCGTGCTGGGCCGTCGCAACGGCCCGCCGCTGCCGTTCGGCACCTTCGTCGAAGTCGACCTGCCGGCCACCATCGGCCACCAGGTGGTCGGCGTGCCGCGCCATGCCGTGCGCGGCAGCAACCAGCTGATGACCGTCGACGCCGACGGCCGCCTGCGCCTGCGCGAGGTGGTGATCGTCCGCGCCGACACCAGCCACGCCTTCATCGACGGCGGACTGGAGCCGGGCGAGCGGGTCGTGGTGTCGACCCTGGATGCGCCGGTCGACGGCATGGCAGTGCGCACCCGCGACCCTGGCCTCGGCCTGGACACCGCGGTCGCCCAGGTGCCGGCCAACCGCAACACGCTCGACGAGTTCGGTGTCGACGACGCCCTCGCCGCCGATGAAGAAGCCGACCTGCGCTCCGGCGACGGCGGCGAAAACGACGGGGAGTGATGGCCATGTCCGCCGATCCGCGGCAACCGCCCACCGGCCTTATCGCCTGGTTCGCCCGCAACCCGGTCGCGGCGAACCTGCTGATGATGGTCATCATGGTCTCCGGCCTGGTGTCCTATTTCGGCATCCAGAAGCGCACCTTCCCGGAGTTCGAGAGCAACATGGTGCAGGTCACCGTCCCCTACCTCGGCGCCGCACCGGCCGAGGTCGAGGATGGCGTGCTGATCAAGGTCGAGGAGGCGATCGCCGACGTCGAGGGCATCAAGGAGATCCGCAGCTTCGCGGTCGAGGGCTCGGGCACGGTGCAGATCGAGCTGCTGACCGGCCAGGACATCGCCAAGGCGCTGGCCGACATCAAGATGCGCGTCGACGGCATCTCGACCCTGCCGGCCGAGACCGAGCGGCCGATCGTCTCGGAGATGCTGTTCGAGCAGCAGGTCATCTGGGTCACCGTGTACGGCGACCTCGACGACCGCGCCCGCAAGTCGCTGGCCCGGCAGGTCAGGGACGAGCTGCAGCTGCTGCCCGGCGTGCGCAAGGTCAACCTGGTCGGCGACCGCAACTACGAGATCGCCATCGAGGTCTCCGAGGCCAACCTGCGCAAGTTCGGGATGACCTTCGAGGAGGTCGCCCTGGCGGTGCGCCGGTCCTCGCTGGACCTGCCCGGCGGCTCGGTGAAGACCGAGGCCGGCGACATCCTGCTGCGCACCATCGGCCAGGTCTACAGCGGCAACGAGTTCGCCGACATCGTGCTGCGCACCGATCCGGACGGCACCCGTCTGCGCCTGTCCGACGTCGCCACGATCCGCGACGACTTCGCCGAGACCGAGAACTACGCGCTGTTCGCCGGCAAGCCCTCGCTGAGCATGTCGGTGATCGCCTCGGACGGCGGCAACGACATCGCGATCAGCGACGCGGTCAACAGGTACGTCGCGGAAAAGCGCGGCCAGATGCCGCCCGGCGCCGAACTGGCGGTCTGGGGCGACAGCTCCTTCTACCTGAAGGACCGTCTCAACATGATGGTCCGCAACATGCTGGCCGGCACCCTGCTGGTGTTCCTGTGCCTGGCGCTGTTCCTGCGCCTCAAGCTGGCCTTCTGGGTCGCCCTGGGCATCCCGATCTGCTTCCTGGGCGCCCTGTGGCTGATGCCGGTCGGGCCGTTCGCCACCAACATCAACCTGCTCAGCCTGTTCGGCTTCCTGCTGGTGCTCGGCATCGTCGTCGACGACGCCATCGTGATCGGCGAAAGCGCCTACACGGAAACCCAGCGCCACGGGCAAAGCGTCGACAATGTGATCCGTGGCGCCAAGAAGGTGGCGCTGCCGGCGACCTTCGGCGTGCTCACCACGATGGCCGCGTTCGGCCCGCTGATGTTCGTCGAGGGCAACGCCGCGGTGTTCCTGACCTCGGTGTCGTGGGTGGTGATCCTGTGCCTGTTCTTCTCGCTGGTCGAGTCCAAGCTGATCCTGCCCGCGCATCTGGCGGGCATGAAGCCGCTGTCGGCACAGCCGGGACGGCTGGCGCGCATGCAACGGCGCTTCTCCGGGGGGCTCGAGACCTTCATCGAGCGGGTCTACCGGCCCCTGCTCGAGCGCGCCCTGGCCTGGCGCGGCGTGACGCTGTCGCTGTTCCTGGCCTGCGTGATCCTGGCCTTTGGCCTGCTCGGCGGCGACAAGGTCCGCTTCATCTTCTTCCCCGACGTGCCCAGCGACTTCATCAACGCCAGCCTGCGCCTGGCCGACGGCAGCGCGCCCAGCGCCCGAGACGCCGCCCTCGAGCGCATGCAGTCCGCGATCGACGCGGTCGAGGCCGACTACAAGGGCGAGTTCCCGGACGCCGAAGGCACCCTGGTCAACCACGCCCTGGTGTTCACCAACGGCGATACCGGCGGCACCCTGGTACTCGAGCTCACCAAGGGCGAGACCCGCGAATGGGACGCCTACGAGATCAGCAACCGCTGGCGCGAGAAGGTCGGCGAGATCGCCGGCGCCCGCGAGCTGCGCATCTTCGCCAGCACCAATCCCGGCGGACGGCCGATCGACTTCCGGCTGACCGGCGAGGACAACGACCAGCTCGAGCGGGCTGCCGACGCACTGGTGCAGCGGCTGCGCGCCTATGAGGGCGTCTATGACGTTGTCTCGACCATCAACACCGGTGCCCAGGAGATCCGCCTGAAGATCAAGCCGGCAGCGCAGGCCCTTGGCCTGAGCCAGATCGACCTCGGCCGCCAGGTGCGTCAGGCCTTCTACGGCGAGGAAGCGCAGCGCATCCAGCGCGGCAAGGACGAGGTGCGCGTGATGGTGCGTTACCCGCGCGCCGAGCGGCAGTCGCTGGCCAACCTGGAGCAGATGCGCATCCGCACGCCGGCCGGCGAGCTGGTGCCGTTCGCGCAGGTCGCCGAGGTCGAGATCGGCACCAGCTACTCGCGCATCAACCGGGTCGACCGCAACCGCACGGTGCGCATCCAGGCCGACATCGACACCTCGATCACCAGCGCCGAGAAGGTCCTGCCGGAACTGCGCCGCGACTTCCTGCCGCAGCTGCTGCGCGACCACCCCGGCGTGCGCGAGCTGGCCGGCGGTTCGCAGGCCGAGCGCGAGAAGATGCAGAAGCAGATGAACAACGCGCTGATCATGTCGATGTTCCTGATCTACGCGCTGCTGGCGATCCCGCTGAAGTCCTACGCGCAGCCGCTGATCATCATGTCGGTGATCCCGTTCGGCGTGATCGGCGCGGTGTTCGGCCACTGGATCACCGGCGTCAGCTTCTCGATGATGAGCCTGTTCGGCGTGATCGCGCTGGCCGGCGTGGTGGTCAACGACTCGCTGGTGATGACCGACTTCATCAACCGCGCCCGCCGCGAGGACGGCCTGCCGGTCGAGGAGGCGGTCGTGCAGTCCGGCACCCAGCGTTTCCGCGCCGTGCTGCTGACCTCGCTGACGACGTTTTTCGGCCTGGTGCCGATCCTCATGGAGCGCAGCCTGCAGGCCCAGTTCATCATCCCGATGGCGACCTCGCTGGCGTTCGGCATCCTGTTCGCGACGGTGATCACCCTGTTCCTGATCCCGACCCTGTACCTGATGCTCTACAACCTGCGCGAGCGTGTGCGCCGCCGTCGTGGCCTTCCGGCCACGGCGGCCTCCGTGCCGGGCTGACCCTCCCCCGGCACGGCCGGGCCCCGGCGGCATCCCTCCAGCCGCCGGGGCTGGCCACCCGATGGCCGGGCCGGCCTGCGTCCCGGACCCGCTGCCCGTCGTTGGCCGGAACAACCGGCACCCCGGCTGGCGTCATCAGCGGCCCCTCACGATTCCTGCACGCCGTCTTGATGATGACGGGGGTCCACTGGCGGCCAGAGCAGGGAGAGGGCCATGTTCCGCCCAGTCATCATCGCAACCCTGGCGCTGGCTCCACTGCTGTCGGCGCACGCAGACCCGCGCTTCGAGGTCGTCGACCTGAGCGCCCTGCTGCCGGCCAACGGCGGCAGCCAGCTCGTCGACCTGCGCGACAACGGGACCGCCAGCGGCATGCTGCTGGGCAGCGGCTCGCGCTGGAAGCCGGTGGTCTGGCGCGGGCACGTCGAGGGCGATGTCGAGGTGTTCGACGGCGGCTTCTACGACGAACACTTCCTGCGCGCCGGCAACGGCAATGGACTCATCGTCGGCCAGCTCCCGGGCAGCAGCATCGGCTGGGCGCGGGTCGGCAATGCGCTGCAATGCATTCCCACGCCCAACGGCTGCGGGGCGGCCGCCCTGTACCTGGCCAGCATCGGCAACGACGTCAACGAGTCGGGCGAGATCGTCGGTCAGCGCGCCCTGGCCTTGCCGGGCGGCGGCTTCCGCTTCGAGGCCTACCGCGCCCGTGTCGATGGCCAGGGCAACTTCCTGTTCCAGGGACTGGGGCTGTACGAGGAAACCTTCAACACCTCGGCCCAGGCGATCGACAACCTCGGCCGGATCGCCGGCTTCGCCACCCTGAACGCGGTCGGCGCCCAGCAGCAAGCCCTGCTCTGGACCGACGCGGGGATCCGCGTCCTCGGCCCGCCGGGCCGCAATCGGCGACCGACAGCGATCAGCGACAGCGGTCGTGTGGTCGGTGTCGAGCGCGGACCGGGCAACGGCCCTGGCGGCTTCTTCGCGCTGCGCTGGCATGTCGACGATCCGGCGCAACCGGGCGAGGTCCTGCCTGCTCTGTCGGGGGCGATCAGCACGCTCGCCAACGACGTCAACGACGCCGGCAGCGTGGTTGGCACCGCCCAGCTCGACGACTCGCCCCTGGGCAGCCGGGGCTGGCTGCTGGAGGGCGGTACCCTTCAGGACCTCAACGACCTGCTGCCTGCCGGCTCGCCCTGGCTGATCCTTGCCGCCAACGCGATCAACACGCCGGGCGACATCGCCGCGACCGCCCGCTTCGGGTCGACGCCAGGCACCCGGGCCGTGCTGCTGCGCCGCCTTCCCCACGACGCCATCTTCGCCAGCAGCTTCGCGGGGCCCTGAGCCGTCGCAGCCAGGAACCGGGGTACACGATCCCGACGCGTCGAAGGCCAGCGCGCTCGCCTGGTCGGGCGTTCGCGCAGTGGCGCAGCACAGGCGTCCACCCCGGGTCGACGGCCACATGGCCCACCGGCAGGGGACCACAGGCATTCCCGACAAACACCTGCGCATCCGGGCTGTGCCGGCGACAGCGATGTCCCGCACCTGAAAGGCGCTGTCCGTCACCGTCACGGCATCCAAGGCGGCACGGCGAGCCGAACGCTTGCGCAATGGCCCGCAGGCGGCCTTTGCCGGCATCGAGTTGGCCCCCTCCGCCGGAGACCGCGACAGGTCCGGGCGCTTGGCCGGCTGGTGCTGAGCGCGCAGCCGGGTCGCCGGTGTTCGCCTGTCCCCTCCACGGACGTTCCTACGTAGGGAGTGAGTACCTCATCACACCCAGGGGAAAATAATGCGCACGCCCTCCCGTCCCGGACCGATGGTCGCCGCCGCGGCCCTGGTCACCCTCGCCGCCGGCCTGGCCGGCTGGACAGCCACGACGCCGGTAGTCGCCTCCTCGACCGACCCGGCAACGCGACTTGCCAGCCACCTGGGCCTGCCCGCGCAGCGTCTGTCCCAGCTGGTGGTCGCCCCGGAAAGACTGCTGGATGGCACCGAACTGCTCACCCTGAAAGCCGTCGATACCGCCACCGGCGACATCGTCGGCGTCACCCTGGCCGGCGACCGGGCGGTCGACCGACGCGAGGAAATCGCCCGTGCCGGCGCCGCCTGGCGTGCCGTGAACGGCGCCCTGACCCCGGCCCTGCTGGAGCTGCTCGGCCGTACGGCCGCCGATGCGCCGGTCGAGGTCGATGTCTGGTTCGGTTTCGACCCGCCCGAGGCGCTGGCCCTGCGCGGACCCGCAAAGCCGCTGCACGACGAGCCGCCTGCCGATATGCAGGCCGAGCTGGCCGCCGCACTGGCGGCAGAGGCGGACGCGGCGCTGTGGGCCGCGACCCGGGATCCGGGCAAGACCGAGGCGGACGTCCCGCTGTCCGGAACCGACGCGGCGGCCGTGCTGGCCGATGCGGCACCGGTGGCCGGCACCGGCGCGCCTGCGGCAACCGAGAAGTCCGCGGACGAGCAGGCCCGCCCGGATGTCTCCGAAGCACAGGAGACGGCGGCGCGCGCCGCGCTGGCCGAGCAGGATGCCCGCGACGCGGACTACCTGGCCGAGCTGGGCGCCGCCCTGGTTGCCGTGCGCATGCCGGTGCTCGATGCCCTGGCCGGCGCCGGTGCCGAAATCCTGGAAACCAGCGACATCGTGCCGTCGGTGATCATCCGCGCCGACAAGGCGACTTTGTTCAGGGTCGCCCGCCTGGCGGGGGTCGACGCCATGTATCCGCGCTCGCCGGAGGAGCAGCCCGAACTGGGCAATGCCCGGGTCACCCAGAACGCCAACCTGGTCACCGATGCCGGCGCCTCGGCCGGCGCCTACACCGGCACCGGGGTGGCCGTTGCGGTCACCGAGAGCGGCCGCGTGTTCGGCGAGAATCCCTTCCTGACCGTCGACAGCTACTGCAACGCCGGCGCCGCCGGCAGCGACCACGCCACCGCCGTGGCGGGCTTCATCGCCAGCACCCATGCCACCCACCGTGGCCTGGCGCGCAACGTCACCCTGCGCAGCGCCAATTGCGCGGCCTCGGTCGAGACCCGGGTCGACTGGGGCGCCAGCAACGCCCGCGTGCTCAACCACAGCTTCTTCACGGAGAACAACCCCGGCAGCGGCAGCTTCAACGCCCTGGACCGCAGGCTGGACTACATCGCGCGCGTGCTCGCGGACTTTCCGGTCAAGTCCTCCGGCAACGTCGGCAACGGTTGCGTCTCGAACGGCTTCTCGTCGAACTTCGTGACCTCGCCCGGCAAGGGCTACAACACGATGACGGTGGGCAACTTCAACGACCTCAACACCCAGGGCTGGGGCGACGACGCCATGGCCAACTGCTCCAGCTTCGGCAACCCCACCGGCGACAGCGCCAGCGGTTCCCACCAGAAGCCGGAAATGGTCGCGGTCGGCACCAACATGCAGGGCACCCTGGTCAGCACCAACAGCGCCACCGCGGTGGGCGGCGTCGGCGGCGGCACCAGCTACTCGGCGCCGCAGGTCGCCGCCACCGCGGCCAACATGATCCAGGCCGACACCAGCCTGGGCCCGCATCCGCAGGCGCTGAAGCCGATCCTGATGGCCGGTGCCCTGCACAACATCGAGGGTGCCGCCCGGCTGTCCGACCGCGACGGCGCCGGCGCCCTGGTCGCCGCCACCAACCTGGTGACGGTGGAGCGCGGCCACTTCGACTTCCGTTCCCTGGCTGCCGCCGACCTGCCGTTCAACCTCTTCATGCTGGCCAAGGCCGGCGAGCGGGTGCGGGTGGCGATCCACTGGCAGTCCAATCCAAACGCTGCCTACACCACCGATCCCCTGCCTGCCGACATCGACCTGCGCGTGTACCGGGGCGACGGCACCACCCTGGTCGCCAGCTCGACCAGCGTGAACAACCCCTTCGAGATCGTCGACTTCGTGGCCCCGGAGACCGACATCTTCCAGATCCGCGTCAGCCTGTTCGGCAGCTGGTCGGGCGGCGGCACCTGGTTCGGTGGCGGCTGGTGGCGGGGCGTCGACCGGCTGTCGAACGGCTACTGGCAGAGCGGCTCGACGCCGGGGCCGATGGGCCATCACTACGAGCTGCGTCCGACCGAGGCGACCCCCAGCAACTACTGGCATGGCGTCGCCGTGCGACCCAACACCGCCGACTACGACCTGCAGCTCTACGACCGCAGCTGGTTCGACGACCCGGCCGGCCGGCAGATGCTGAACAGCTCGGCGTTGGCCGGCTCGGCGCTGGACTTCGTGCTGGTCGACGGCAACCACTGGCCCAGCGGCAACCGGCAGTTCTGGCGGGTACGCAACTTCAGCGGCACCGGGGCCTACCAGCTCAGCGCCGGCAAGCACGGCACGTTGATCGGCGCGAACACCGGGGGCCTGCTCGGCCCGTACACGCTCAACGCGGTGCAGTCGCTGTTCATCGCCGACATCAGCTTCAGCGCCGACTCCATGCGCCGCATACGGCTGATCCCGGCGGCCGGCAGCAACGACGACTTCGGCCTGGCGCTGTTCCGCTCGACCGGCACCGACGCCACCACATGGACGCGGCGCAGGGGCCAGGCGGTCGCCCAGTCCGACACCGGCGGCGTCGGCGCGGGCGAGGCGATCCGCTACCGCTACGACGGCACCAGCAGCGACTGGCTGGGTCTGGCGGTGTTCAACAAGACCTACAACAGCGCCGCGGAGTTCTACCTGCAGGTCAAGCCTTCGTCGCTGTTCAACGACGGCTTCGAGACCTGGTAAGGCTGCGTCGGACGGGGGCCTGGCGCCCCGTCCGGCCGCCTGCGCCCGGACGCCGCTCGGCGCCGCCGGGCGCCATTGTCTTTGCCCGGGGCCGCCCCTACTGTGCCTGTTCCCTCCGGAGCGCACCGTGGCCGACGCCCTTCCCCCGATCGACGACACCAGCGAACTGGCCGACTGGCTGGCGGGCGGCTGCCGCAAACCCGCCGACTGGCGGATCGGCACCGAACACGAGAAGTTCGGCTTCATCTGGGACGACCTGCGACCCTTGCCCTACGAGGGCGAGCGCTCGATCCGGGCCGTCCTCGAGGGCCTGCGCGAGCGCTACGGCTGGCACGGCGTGCACGAGGGCGAGACCCTGATCGCCCTGGTCGACGATACCGGCGCCAGCATCACCCTGGAACCGGCCGGCCAGCTCGAGCTGTCCGGTGCCCAGCTCGAGCACCTGCACCAGACCTGCAGGGAGGTCAACGCCCACCTGGCCCAGGTCAAGGCAGTCGCCGACCCGCTCGGCATCGGCTTCCTGGGCATGGGCTTCCAGCCGAAATGGCCGCGCGAGGAGATGCCCTGGATGCCCAAGGGCCGCTACCGCATCATGCGCGAGTACATGCCCAAGGTCGGCGGCCTGGGCCTGGACATGATGACCCGCACCTGCACGGTGCAGGTGAACCTGGACTTTTCCAGCGAAGCCGACATGGTGCGCAAGTTCCGCGTCGCGCTCGCCCTGCAGCCGGTGGCCACCGCGCTGTTCGCCGACTCGCCGTTCAGCAATGGCCGGCCGAACGGCTTCCTGAGTTACCGCTCGCACATCTGGACCGACACCGATCCTGACCGCACCGGCATGCTGGACTTCGTCTTCGAGGACGGCTTCGGCTTCGAGCGCTACGCCGACTACCTGCTCGACGTGCCGATGTACTTCGTGTACCGGCACGGCCGCTACATCGACGCCAGCGGCCAGAGCTTCCGCGACTTCCTGGCCGGCCGCCTGCCGGCCCTGCCCGGCGAGCGGCCGACCCTGAAGGACTGGGCCGACCATGCCACCACCGCCTTCCCGGAGGTGCGCCTGAAGCGCTACCTGGAGATGCGCGGCGCCGACGGCGGGCCCTGGAACCGTCTGTGCGCCCTGCCGGCGTTCTGGGTCGGACTGCTGTACGACCAGACCGCGCTGGATGCCGCCTGGGACCTGGTCAAGGACTTCAGTCCCGCCGAGCGCCACGGCCTTCGCGACGGCGTGCCGCGCCAGGCGCTGAAGACGCCGTTCCGCACCGGCACCCTCAACGACCTGGCGCGCGAGGCGCTGACGATCGCCGCGCACGGCCTGGCCCGGCGCGCGCGCCGCAACCGCCACGGTGCCGACGAACGCGTCTTCCTGGAGCCGCTGCTGGAGTTCGTGGCCAGCGGCAGCTGCCCGGCCGAGCGCAAGCTCGAGCTGTACGAGGGCGACTGGAAGCACAGCGTCGATCCCCTGTTCAGGGAGTTCGCCTACTGACGCCGATCCGGGCGCGGCCGCCGCGGTGTGCCAGAATCCGGGACGATACAGGCATGGGCCGGGCGGCAGGCCTGCCCTGGTCGGTGGCGCCGGCGATCCGGCCAGTGAACTACCCCAGCCATGCATTCGCCCACTTCCGAGAATCCGAGATGAGCCAGATCGAAGCGCGTGCCCTGCAGGACGACGAACTGCAGCAGCTCGACCAGCTGCTGGAGACCTACGGCGACGCCGACGAGCGCATGGACCTGGAGATGCTCGACGGCTTCGCCTGCGCCATCGCCCTGGCGCCGCAACCGCTCGACCTGACCAGCCAGGCCGACGAGGTGATGGGCCGTGCACCGGCCTGGCAGGAGGGCGACGAGGCCGTGTTCACCGGCCTGCTGGCCAGGTTCGAGGTGCGCATCGCGCAGCGTCTGGCGGAGACCGGCGATCCCGACGATCCGGCCAGCCTGGAACGGCAGATGCCGCTGATCGCCTTTCCCGAGGACATCGACCTCGACGACCTCGACGAGGACGACGACCCGATGGCGGCGCTGCCGGCGGATTTCCCTGCCGGCCTGGGCTGGGGCATCGGCTTCATGGCCGGCGTCGGCCTCGACGAGGACGGCTGGGACCGCTGGGCGGAAGCCGACGAGCGGGTCGCCGAACTGCTCGACCAGGCCATGGAGCTGACCCTGTGCGAGCCCGAGCAGCTCCAGGAGATCGGCGACCCGGAAGGCGAGCTGCCCAGCCTGGACGACCGCATGTCGATCCTGGCCGGCCTGCCCGGCCTGCTCGCGGCGGTGCGGGCCGCGCGCCCGGCCGGCTCGACGCGCCGCCACTGACCGCGCGCCACGCGTCGCCCGGCGCGCGCCATCGATCGCGCGCGGCCGCGTCTGCGCCGCGATTTGCGGTCGCCACGGTGGCCCGTCGCGCCTCAGCATCTGCGTTCCTGCCGCCCGCGCCCGCCATGTAGGCTTCGCCGATGGACAAGAGATCCGAAGACGCCTTCGAAGCGGCCCGCGCCAGCGACTTCGTGCCCTCCGACGGCCCCCTGCGCGGCGACGTGCGCCGGCTGGGGGCGCTGGTCGGCGAGTTGCTGGCGGACCAGGTCGACGTCGCCTTCCTGGAGGCGATCGAGGCGATCCGGCAGGCGTCGATCCGGCGCCGCGAGACCGATGCCCCGGTCGACGAGCTGGGCGCGCTGCTGTCGAGGGTGCCCGACGACCGGGTGGAGCCCACCGTGCGCGCCTTCGCCGCCTTCTTCCAGGCCGCCAACCTCGCCGAGCGCGTGCATCGCATCCGTCGCCGGCGGGATTACCAGCGTGCCGGCGCCGCACCGCAACCCGGCGGCCTGCATGCGGTGATGCTGGCGCTCCGGGAGGCCGGCGTCACGCTCGGTGAGCTGGGCGAACTGCTGCCCAGGCTGCGCATCGAACCGGTGTTCACCGCCCACCCGACCGAGGCGGTGCGGCGCGCCCTGCTCGAGAAGGAACGCACCCTGGTCGCCTGCCTGGTCGGCGACATCGATGGCGGCCGCACGCCGGACGAACGCCGCACCGACGAGGCGCGCATGCGCATGGCCCTGACCAGCGCCTGGCAGACCGCCGATGCGGCGCCCGAGAAGCCGCGGGTCAGCGACGAATTCGAGCACGTCAGCTTCTACCTCACCGAAGTCCTGTACCGCGTGGTGCCGGTGTTCTACGAAGTGCTCGAGGACGCCATCGTGCAGGCCTGGGGCGCGTTGCCCGCCGTGCCGCCGGTGCTGCGCTTCGGCACCTGGGTGGGCGGCGACATGGATGGCAACCCCAACGTCGGCGCCACCACAATCGCCGGTGCCCTGGGCGTGCAGCGGGCGCTGGTGCTCGAGGCCTACCGCCACGACCTGCGCCATCTCGGCGACCTGCTCAGCCAGACCCCGTCGCGGATCGGCATCGATGCCGCGGTGCTGGCGCGCCTGGCGCGCTACCGGGAGATGCTGCCGGAGGCTGCCGCCCGATTGCGCCCGCGCCATGCCGACATGCCGTACCGCCAGTTGCTCGGCCTGATGGCCGCCAGGCTGGCGGATACGGCGCGCGACGGCGAGGCCGCCTACCCCGGGCCGGGCGCCCTGCTCGACGACCTGGCGCTGCTGGCCACCAGCCTGGCCGGCAATCGGGGCGAACACGCCGGCCTGTTCGCGGTGCAGCGGATGCAGCGCAAGGTGCAGACCTTCGGGTTCCACCTGGCCGGTCTCGATGTCCGTCAGGATTCCGGCGTGCACGCCGTGGCGGTGGCGGCGCTGCTGGGCGACCCGGACTGGCCGGCGCGCAGCGCCGGCGAGCGTGCCCGCAGCCTGGCACCGTTGCTGGCAGGCAGTGCGGCCGCGGTGGCCGGCGAGGGTCCGCAGCCCGCGCGCGCCAGCCTGGCGGTGTTCCGGACCCTGGCGCAGGCCCGGGTCCGCTACGGCGAGGCCGCGGTCGGCCCCTACATCATCAGCATGAGCCGCTGCGCGGCCGATGCCCTGGCCGTGCTGGCGCTCGCCCGCGCCGGCGGTTGCGTCGACGACCACGGCTCGGTCCCGCTGGACGTCGCGCCGCTGTTCGAGACCGTGCACGACCTCGCCGGTGCGCCGGCGGTCTTGCAGGCGCTGCTGGCAGATACCGCCTATCGCGCCCATCTGGCGCGCCGCGGCCAGCGCCAGATGGTGATGCTGGGCTACTCCGACAGCGCCAAGGACGGCGGCCTGGCGGCCGCCCGCTGGGCCTTGCAGCGCGCCCAGGTGGAGCTGTCCGAGCTGGGCCGCGCCGAGGGCGTCCACGTCGAGTTCTTCCATGGTCGCGGCGGCTCGATCAGCCGCGGCGGCGGCAAGACCGAACGGGCGGTGATCGCCGCGCCGCGCGGTTCGGTCGACGGCGCGCTGCGGGTCACCGAGCAGGGCGAGGTGATCCATCGCAAGTACGGCATCCGTTCGTTGGCCCTGCGCAACCTTGAGCAGACCACCGGTGCGGTGCTGCGCGCCAGCCTGCGGCCGCGCCCGGCGGAGCCGCGCGAGGCGCATTGGCGCACGGTGATGGAAGACCTGGCCGGCAATGCGCGCGCCGCCTACCGCGGGCTGGTCCACGAGCATCCGGACTTTCCCGCCTACTTCCGCGCCGCCACGCCGATCGACGTGATCGAGCGCCTGCGCATCGGCTCGCGGCCGTCCAAGCGTCCCGGCGGCGACGGCCGGCCGGCTGGCGTGGAATCGCTGCGCGCCATCCCCTGGGTGTTCGCCTGGTCGCAGAACCGCGCCGGCCTCACCGCCTGGTACGGCGTCGGCAGCGGCCTGGCCCATGCCGTCGCCCGCTTCGGGCTGGACGACGTCCGTGCGATGGCGTGCGACTGGCCGTTCTTCCAGACCTTCATCGACGACGTCGAGATGGTGCTGGCGAAGTCCGACCTGGCGATCTTCGAGCGCTACTCGCGCCTGGCCGGACCCCTGCACGCGGCGATGTATCCGGCGATCGCCGCGGAGTTCGAGCGGACCCGCAGCCAGGTGCTGGCGATCAAGGCGGCCGACGAACTGCTGGCCGGCGACCGCCGCCTGCGCCTGTCGATCCGGTTGCGCAACCCCTACGTCGACCCGATCAGCCTGCTGCAGGTCGATCTGCTGCGCCGCTGGCGCGACGGCGGACGCGTCGACGAGTCCCTGTTCCACGCCCTGGTCACCACCGTCAACGGCATCGCCGCCGGCGTGCAGAACACCGGCTGAGCGGTCACCACGCCAGGCCCGGGTGGCACGCGCACCAGCGGCTATCCTCGGGGGCGATCGGACCGGAAGGAGCGCGCGAACATGGCAAGGATCTTCGCCACTTTGATGACGCTGCTGGCCGTGGCTGCCTGCAGCCGGGTGAATGCCGGGGGTGAGGCCGCCCCCGGCCAGACGGACTGGTGGGGCCGCCTGCAGGACCTGTGCGGGCAGGCGTTCGAAGGGCGCCTCGTGCGCGCGCCGGACGACGACACGACCTTCCGCGGCCGGCGCGCGGTGATGCACGTGCGCGACTGCTCCGCGCAGCAGGTGCGCATCCCCCTGGTGATCGACGACGACCGCTCGCGGACCTGGGTGTTCCGGCGCGAGGGCGGTCGCATCGAACTGCGCCACGACCACCGGCACGAGGACGGCTCGCCGGCTGCGGTCACCCGGTACGGCGGCTACACGGTGAACGCCGGCAGTGCCGACACCCAGATGTTCCCGGCCGACGACCTGACCCTGGCTGCGATCCCCGGCAGTGGCCTGCGCAGCGTCTGGCTGGTCGAGATACACCCCGGCGAACGATTCGTGTACGCGGCGAACAGGGTCGGCACGATGCGCGGCTTCCAGGTCGATTTCGACCTGAGCCAACCGGTCGAGGCGCCGCAGCCACCGTGGGGCTGGCAGGACTGATCCCGGGCGAACGCCGTTGCGGGGTGCGCGGCAGGTGTCGCGGGGGTGCGAGCCCGCGCGACTTTACGTATCATCCGATGCCATGGACGTGGCGCAGGGGCAGACCACGGTTTTCCTGCTGCAGCGCGCGCGCGACGGCGACGCCGCCGCCCGCGAGGCGCTGTTCGCACGCGTGCTTCCCCTGCTGCGGCGCTGGGCGCACGGCCGCCTGCCGACCTGTGCGCGCGACCTCAACGAGACCAACGACCTGGTCCAGGTCACCCTGGTCCGGGCGATGAACCGCCTGGCGTCGTTCCAGGCCGAGGGCACGGGCGCCTTCCTCGCCTACCTCCGGCACATCCTGCTGAACGCCGTCAAGGACGAGGTCCGCCGCAGCCGGCGTCGGGGCCTGCGCGAGGCCCTGGACGACCATCCGGTCGCCGATCCGTCCGCCGGCGTCGTCGAACGGCTGGTCGGTGCCGAGGATCTGGCCCGATACGAGGCGGCGCTCGCCGCCTTGCCGGAACGACAGCAACAGCTGCTGATCCTGCGTGTCGAGTTCGGGATGAGCTTTCCCGAGATCGCCGCGGAGACCGGCAGCAGCCCCGACGCTGTTCGGATGATGGTCAACCGGGCGTTGGCGATGCTGGCTGCGGAGATCGGCCATGGGCAGGACGGACAGGCGGACTGAGACGGATCCGGGCGACGGCCGGGCGCTGGTCGAGCGCATCGCCCGTGCCTATCGCGAGGCCGGTGGCGACGCCGCCGCCGACGCGGTTCCTGGGGCGTCCGACCGCGACCTGGCCGGCCAGCGGATCGGACCCTGGCGCCTGCTGGCACGGATCGGCCGTGGCGGCATGGGCGAGGTCTACCGGGCAGAGCGGGCCGACGGGGGCTATCAGGCGCAGGTCGCCGTCAAGCTGCTGCGCGCCGGCATCGACGGCGCGGCGCTGGCGCAGCGCTTCCGGCGCGAGCGCCAGATCCTGGCCAGGCTCGAGCATCCCGGCATCGCGCGCCTGATCGACGGCGGCAGCAGCGAGGACGGCCTGCCGTACCTGGCCATGGAACTGGTCGACGGCACCGACCTGCTGAGCCACGCCCGCGCCCGGCGCCTGGACCTCGCCACCCGGCTGCGGCTGTTCATCGCCGTCTGCGACGCCGTGGCCTGCGCGCACCGGAACCTGGTCGTGCACCGCGACCTCAAGCCGTCGAACATCCTGGTCGACGAATCGGGCCGGGTGCGCCTGCTGGACTTCGGCATCGGCAAGCTGCTTGAACACACCGGCAACGAGGACGCCACGCTGACCCGCACCGAGTTGCTGCCGATGACCGTGGCCTATGCCGCACCCGAGCAGATCCTGGGCGAACCGGTGTCGACGGCGACCGACGTCTACGCCTTGGGCGTGCTGTTGCACGAGCTGCTGACAGGGACCCGTCCGCACCTGCGCGAGGGCCGCAGCCTGCCGGCGCTGGCCAGCGCCGTGGATACCGAGCAGCCGACCTTGCCCAGCGAGGCACTGGCGCGCAGCCAGGCCGGCGCGGCCGACCGCCCCGGCGATCGCCGCCTGCCGCGGCTGTTGCGCGGCGACCTGGACACCATCGTTCTGACCGCGCTGCGACGCGAACCGGACCGGCGCTACGCCTCCGCCGCCGCGCTGGCGGAGGACCTGCGTCGCCACCTGGAGGGGCAGCCGATCCGCGCCCGTCCGGACAGCCGTGCCTATCGGCTGGCCAAGTTCCTTCGGCGCCACCGCCTCGGCGTGGTTGCCGCCGCCCTGGTGCTCTGCGCCCTGGTCACCGGTGTCGTACTGGCCCTTTCGCAGGCGCAGCAGGCCCGCGTGCAGGCGCAGCGGGCGGAACAGGCCTACCAGTTGCTGCTGTCGCTGTACCGCGACCACGATCCGCTCAGTCGGGCCCGTCTGGAGCAGGCGCGACCGGCGCAACTTCTGGTCGAGGCCGCCGAACGCGCCGCCACGCAGATGGCGGGCGACCCGGCGCAGCTCGCACGTACCTACACCGACCTCGCCGAGCTGCTGGCCAATCTCGGCGACCTGGATCGCGCCGAGCACCTGGTCCAGGAAGCCTTGTCGCTGCGTCGGGGCCAGCTGCCGCCCGGGCATCCGGATCTGGCGCGTTCGGCGATGGTCGCCGCGCATCTGGCGCGCTTGCGCGGCCGCCATCAGGCAGCAGGCGCGCTTGCCGACGAGGCGGCCGCAGCCCTGCTCGAGGCACTGGGCCCCGACCACCCCGACAGCCTGCGCGCCCAGGCGATGCGGGTGCTGCCGATGCTGCACGCCGGCGGCATCGACGAGGCGATCGCCCTGGCCCGCGGCCTGGTCGAGCGCCAGCAGGCACTGACCGGTCCGGCCCACGTCGATACGGCGCGCCGCTGGCAGGAACTGGCGGTGGCACTGGAACACGCCGATCGCGTGCAACCGGCCCTGCAGGCCATCGAACAGGCCCGTACCGCGCTGATCGCCGCGCTGGGCGAAGGGCATCCGGCGCTGTTCTCCATCGAGACCACGCGCGGCGACCTGCTGCGCCGTCTGCGCGACTATCAGGGCGCGGTCACCGCCTACCAGCGATCGCTCGATCTCGCGCTCGGCCACCTCGGCCCCGACCATCCCCTGCTCGCCGGTGTCTACGCCCGCCAGGCCGACATGCTGCGCCGACTCGGCCGGCTGGATGAGGCCGACCGGGTGCTGGAGACCGCAGCGGCACTCGCGGGCGCCGCCGACCGCATCGACCAGCTGGCCCAGATCCTCGCCTTCCGGGGTCGCGTCGCACGTGCCCGCGAGGATTGGCCGGCGGCGATCGAACTGCATCGGCAAGGTCTGGCCCATGCCCGTCAGGCCTGGGGCGAGGAGGGTGCCATGACCCTCAATGCCGGCGTCGCCCTGGCCCGGACCCTGGCCGAGGCGGGCGACGGCGATGCCGCCAACCAGGTGTTGCAGCCGCTGCTGCCGCGCCTGCAGGCCCACAACGAGGGCCGCCATCTCGACCTGGCGGTGGCGCAGTTCACCCAGGCGCGGATCGCCGAGCTGGCCGGCGACCTGGATGACGCGGTGGCCTGGATCGCGCGCTGCCGGTCCACCCTGGCCGGCATCTATGGCCCCGACAGCCCGGCCACCCTGGCCGCGGCGATGACCGAGGCCGAGCTGCGCATTGCGCGCGGACACGACGACGACCTGGCCCGGGCCGGTGAGGATCTCGCGGCGGTGGGCGCCTTGCTGGAAGGCTATGGCGAAGCCGGGGAGCTCTCGCGCTACGACCTGCTGTGGCACCAGGCCGCGCTGGCCGCCCGGCTGGGCGATGCCGCACGCCGATCCTCGCACCTGCGCCAGCTTGCGGCGCTGCCGGCCTCGGGCTTCGCGCGCGAGCAGCGCCACAGGGAGGCGGCTCGCCTGGCGCTGGGCGACGACTGAGCGGCCGCTGTCGAGGGGGTGGTTGCCATGCACCCGCGTACCCGGCCAAGGTCCCTTCTCCTCGCCCGCCCTCCCCCGGTCCGACCCACTGCTGAGGCCAGTCCACCCGCGGGGACGCGACCGACGACCGGCATGGCCGACTGGCAACTGCGCTGCGGTGGCACCCGGCCCACGCGCAGCACATGCGGCGTCCCGTCGTCCCTGCGAGGGCCGGTGGCTGCCGTTACAGCCCTGACGGGCGTCCGCGCTAGCGCAAGGTGAAGAAGACCGTCGGCAGGCTGCTCCAGCTTCGGGTGAAGCTGCTGTGGTTGCAGGCTCGGAGCTGCACGACGCCGACACTGACCACCCGCACCGCCGTCAGGCTCATGTCTGCCGGCAGCGTCGCGCTGCTGCGCACGGCGACGAAGGGCGCATCGTCGAGCTCTGCGCCGGCAATGCCGACGTTGAAATCGTGACAGGTGTTGCCCGGGAGCGTGAGGTTGCCGAGGACCCCCGCCACACGGGCCCCCGCCATTCGCGTCAGGGTGATGGTGTTGCTGGCGATCTTGGCATTGTCGACGGCGCCGTTCTGAATGCTGGCATTCTGCACAGCATTGGCAGCGAGCTTTGCGGCGCTGACGGCGCCGTTCTGGATGTTGACTGTCTGCACGGCATTGATGGCGAGTACCCGGTTGTTTACCGCGGAATCGGCCAGCGCGGCATCGTTGATCGCATTGGGGACTACGGTCTGCGCGCGACGGGCGTAGGGCACCGGGTGCAACTGCGTTATCGGCGCGAGGATCTCGAACGGATCGGTGGAGCCGGCGTCCCGGATGCCGATCTCCAGATAGCGAACGAAGGTGCCGGGGTAGAGCGATGGGCTGGGACCGAAATCCAGCTCGACGGTGAACACCCCGGCGCTGACCGGCACGGCATCCAGGGTGACCGTGCCGATCCCGTTGAAGTCCGAGTTCACCAACCGGAACCGGAAGTCGTACAGACCGTGGGCGGGCTGGCCGCCGTCCTCCAGGGTTCCTTGGTAGCTGAAGGCGCTGCCCATGGCGCGGGCAACGGGGGCGGTGAGCAGGGCGGCCAGAAGCAGGCCGAGTGCGGTCAGCAGGCGGATCGCGGTCATGGTCGGGACTCCCGTTGGGCGGACCTGGACTCAGGGACAGGCAAGGGCTTCGAAGCCGTTGCAAAAGATGACATCGACCTGCCCAAGACCATGCCGGGTCGGATGGAAGCCACCGGTCAGCGTGAAGCGGCCGGATGCCGATGACGAAGCGCCGACCTCGGCCACGGTCGCGAGCAATCGGAAGCGGGCACTGCCGCCCACGCTGTCGCTGCCCGCGCCGATGGCCTCCTTGAGCAGTGCGAAGCGCGGCGCCCCGGCCGTCTCGCCGGCCGCAAGCAACGGGGCGTTGAGGGACACCAGCAGCAGGGCAAGAGATGCGCTCATGTGGGGCTCCAGGAGGGACCGGCACGGTCTGGGCCGGATGCCCCGGATCGGGGCACCCTCTCAGTCTTGAACGCAGCACAAGCGGGAATCCGAACATCCCCCGGCGCGGTCACACCGTCCCACGCGGGTACCCCACTGCCGGATGGTCAGGCGCCCAGCCCGGGCTGGCGACGGTTCAGCCCGAACGTGGCCCGAATCGGTGCCTCGACGTCGGCCACAGTTCCCCTCTCGGCCTCCCAGCTCAGGCGCATGCGTCCCTCATCGGCGCCTGATCAGCTTTGAAACCCAGATGATCCGGGGCCAGGGATCGGGGAAAGAGGACCAGGGAGAATTAAGGGGCAAGCAGGGAGCGCGGCGCGGGGATCGGAGCCCGGTGAGCGGAGGACGATCAGCCCCCCGCTTCCTCCGGGAGAGCTGATTGGCGTCCGGTCAGCTCCGAATCGGGGACCAAGGGCCGGGACTCGGTGTTCGATGAGCGGAGCGCGCTGTGCTCCCTTTCCCCCTCCTCCGCGAGCGGGGGAGAGGTGCTGTGCCGTCGCACTGGCGACACGCCGCCTGGCAGCGGGTTGGGTCCCGACACCAATCACGTCCGGGAGCGACATCTGCAGCCCCCCAAAAGCGACGATTGGCCATTGTATGCATGGAGGCTCCCAGGTAGGGCCGGCGCTTGCCATGACCTGCCCGGTTGCCGGTCCAGGTGCGCGCTGGCCCACGCAGCCACGCAGCCACGCAGCCACGCAGCCACGCAGCCACGCGGGAGAGCGGAGAGGTGCGGGAGCGTCGCACCGGCGGCACGCGTCTGGCGGCGGGGTGGCCTGGCTATGGGAACGGCTGAGAGACGGCACAAGTCAGATCATCCGGGCACAGTCCCGCAACGCTCCGGCAACCGTCGCTGTCGAGCGGAACGTTCTCAGCGGACGTCGTTGAGCGTCCAGTGGTGACCGGCCAGCAGGTTCAGCCGATGGCGCAGCACTTCGGCGGACAGGGTCGTGCGCGCCTCCAGCAGCACCTTCAGGTTGCGCTGGCTGCCGGCGACGGTGGCGCCCGGGTCGACCTGGGCGTAGGCCGGCGGCACCGCGTCCGGGTCGTCCTGGGTGGCCAGCCAGCGCTGGTAGAGGGCATCGCCTCGCAGGGCGTGCTCCAGCTCGGCGGCGAGGCCATCCGGACTGGCGCTGGTGAAGGCGAACGCCGAGTCGTGCGCCCGGGCCTTTTCGGCATCCGGGAGGGTGAGCAGGTAGGTCGGCATGGTCGGGTACCTCCGGAGCGTGGGGTGGGCGGGACTGCTGTCAGGGTGCCCTGCGCTTCCCCAACGGTCCTGCAACGGGGAAGCGCGTGGATGAAGCTTAGCCCGGATGTTTCCTGTAGCCGCTGTTGCGGGCGCCGATCGTCGCGCCGGGGCGCGGGCTGTCCCCGTTCGCCGGTTCGACGTGACGTCGGCTGGGCCGTCGCGGTCCAACGGTCCGCTGCCTGCACCGTGGTGCGAGCCAGACGACCTCGCTACGCATCCCCATGAAATCTCCGGGTCAGCCCGATGGCGGCGCCCCCAGGACTGCCAGCAGGTGTCCGCCAATGCCGGGCGAGGGACGGCCTCCGTACCCGACCCAGCCCAGCAGCGGTGCGGGCAGCAGTGCCTCCAGCGTGGCCTGCATCTCTCCGGCCTGGTCCCAGTCCGGCGCCAGGTGGTTGGCGATCCAGCCGAGCAGCGCGCAGCCGTCCGCCTGCACCGCGCGGGCGGTGAGCAGGGCGTGGCTGATGCCGCCCAGCCGCAACCCGACCACCAGCACCACCGGCAGGCCCAGCGCGCGCACCAGGTCGGCCTGCAGCAGCCAGCCGTCCCCGCCGTCGTCGCGTTGCTCAGGGGTCGCCAGCGGCACCATCCAGCCGCCGACGCCCTCGACCAGCAGCGGATCGAAGCGCGCGGCCAGCGTCCGCTGCGCGGCCAGCACGGGCCCCAGGGCAATGCGGCGACGCTCGCGCGCGGCCGCGATGTGCGGCGAGGCCGGTGTCGCCAGGGCCAGCGGATTCACCAGGTCATAGTGGTCCAGGTCCAGACCCGCGGCCGACAGCAGCGCCAACGCGTCGTCGTTGCGCAGGCCCTCGGCACCGGCCGCGCAGCCGCTGGCGACCGGCTTCATGGCGCCGGCGGCCATGCCCTCGGCGCGCAGCGCGCGCACCAGGGCGGCGGTGACCACGGTCTTGCCGATGCCGGTATCGGTGCCGGTGACGAACAGCCCCCGGCTCACGGCAGACCGGCCCGCCGCAGCACCCGGCGCCGTGCCCAGACTTCGGCAGGGCCGGTCAGGAACAGCAGGAAATAGAGCCAGCCCGGCAACGAGCCCAGCCAGTGCGAGGGCCGCTCGGGAACCAGCGCGCTGGCCAGCAGCGAGAGCAGGCCGACGGCGACGAACAACGCGAAGATGGCGATGTGCCCGGCGGTCAGGGCCTGTTCGTCGGTCGACAGCCCGAGCAGCGCGCGGCGACGCCAGGCATGGCCGTACAGGGCCATCAACACCAGCGACAGGGTCGCGAACGCCAGCGCATAGACCGCGAACATGAAGCGGATATCGTCGTAGCTCGAGATCCGCGCCAGCGGCCAGGGCAGCCAGCCGCCGGTGATGCTGGCGAAGAAAGAACCGAACAGCAGCTTCAACGGATACACATAGATCAGCACCAGGAACACCAGCACGAGGCTGAGCACCGTGGTGGTGGCGTCGTCCAGTCCGTAGCGCCGGCTCCAGCGGGCATGGGCCGACCAGAACAGCGCGACCATGGCAAAGCTGGTGGCGAACGCCGGGATGCCCTTCAGCGCGTCGACCAGGCCGTCGATGCTGTCCGGGATGGCGTCGATCGAGATCACCAGCAGGGTGACCGCGAAGGCGAAGGCGGCGTCCACGAAGGCCTCCAGGCGCGTCATCTCCCGGCCGCGGTGGCGGAAGCCATCCGGCAGGACTTCGGCATCGGCATCGGCGTTGCGGTGGCGCATGGGGATTCCCTTGAGCGGTCCCGGCCATCATCGCCCGGGAGCTCGCCGGGCGGGAAGGGGTGCGGCGCGGCTGCCACATGCGACGGTCCGCCAGCGCCGGGCCTGCAAGCCCGCGCACAGGGTCACAGCGAGCGACCGCACTTGCAGCAGGCCGGAGGACTTCGCGTCCGCCTCGAACGTCCGGGTCGAACATGGCGGTGCCGATCGAGCGGCGCCCGCGTCGCATCCCGATCCGGCTTGGCGAGCTCCAGGAAGCCTGTCACGGACGGGTGGCATCCACCAGGCCGGCGGGCCCCAGTCCGATCAGTCGCCAACGTCGACCCGATCCCGGCCACCCGCCTTGGCGCGGTACAGCGCCTGGTCGGCGCGCGATATCCACGCCGATACGGGCTCGCCCTCGCCGCGTCGCGCCACCCCGATGCTGACCGTGAAGACAGGCTCCTCCCCGGCTGCCATGGCCACCGCGATGCGAATGCGCTCGGCGACGCGCAGCGCCTCCGGCAGCGTGATCTCCGGCAGCAGGGCCAGAAACTCCTCGCCACCCTGGCGGGCGAAGACATCCACACCGCGCAGCTGTTCCCGGCACAGCCGCGCGAAGCGCTGCAGGCAGCGATCGCCGACGGCATGGCCGTAGCGGTCGTTGATCGTCTTGAAATGGTCGATATCCAGGTAGAGCAGCACGCTGCCCGCTCCGGCAGCCTCCAGGCGCGGTGCGACGGCCGCCCGGCTGCAGGCGCCAGTGAGCGGATCGCGCCGGGCGCGCGCGGTGGCCGCGTCACGCTCCATCCGGTCGCGGCGGGCCCGGTCGATCAAGCCCCAGGCCAGCACCAGGCTGGCCAGTGCCGTGCCCCCCAGCAGCCACAGCGGCGAGGGCCGCAGGTGGGTGGGCAGCACGCCCAGCGTGACCAGCACCGAGACCACCAGCAGCGACATCAGGGGCAACCAGCCGAGCAGGAAGCTCCGGGCTTCGCGCTGGCCCTGCCAGGCCGCCAGGCCAACGGTCGGAAGCAACAACAGGATGACCGCCGCAATCCCCAGGTTGTGTGCCACCAGAACCGTATGTCCGACCGAAGGCCACAGTGCCAGCGGAGCGACGTTGAGCAGGATCAGCGCGACGCTCAACAGGGTCCACACTGCCAGCCCCCTCAGGATCCGGGCCACCCGCGGTCGCGACTCCCCGATCCGGGTATAGCGCAGCGAGAAGTGCACCCCCGCAGCGGTGCTGAAGCCGCCGAGCGCGACCGTCAAGGCGTATCCCAGGTTCGAGGCCTGCACGGCTGTCGGCAGCCATCCGTCCAGGACGCCCAGCCCACCGAGCAGGAAGCCGAGCAGGCTGAGCGAGAACAGCGAATACCAGCCGAACATCGGCTCGCGCAGCCGCAGATTCAGTGCAACGCCCAGCACGCTGACCGCCAGCACCAGCCCGATCAGCAAGGACATCCACATGACCACCGCGCGCTCGGCCGCCTGCAACTGTGGCGGCGACATCAGCTCGAAGGCCTCGACGCGCGGGGCCGGCGCGACCAGACACAGGTACAGGGGCACGTCGCGCAGCTGCGGCAGTCGCACCACGGTGAAGCCCGGGGCATGCCCCGGCTCGTGCTGGAGCCGGGCCTGCGTCGGGTCCTGCCAGTCGAACAGCCGGGCGTTGTGCTCCCAACGCAGCACCAGCCTCGTCGGTGGCAACGGCGGCGGCGACTGCGCCTGCAGTCGCACCCAGAGCACGCGTCCGGCCACCCGCGTCCGTGTGCCGGGAATCGCGACCCGCGGGCGCCAGGCCGCCTCAGGCAGCGCCTGCGCCCCGTCGAGGTCCCGGCATCCGACGCCACCCTCGACATGGAAATCCATGACCCAGCCGGACGCGGCCGCCCCGGCCGGGCTCAACAGCACCAGCACCAGCCATAGCAGCCCATGCGGCCATCCGGCGGTGGCGAGGGTCGGCAGCGGAGGTCGAGTCATGATGCCAGCACCACCCGATTGCGACCGGCATGCTTCGCGGCGTACAGCGCCTGGTCGGCGCGCTGCATCCAGGCATCGATCGACTCGCCCGCCTCGCGTACCGCGACGCCGATGCTGATCGTGACCGGCACCACGGCCGCCGGATCGCCCTCGATCGCCAGGCGGATGCGTTCGGCCACGACCTGTGCCTCATCGGCGCGCAGGCCGCTCAGCAAGGCGACGAATTCCTCGCCGCCCAACCGGGCCAGGGTGTCCACGCCGCGCAGTTCCCCGCGGCAGCGCTCCGCCAGGCGCCGCAGGACCTGGTCGCCGACGCCATGGCCGTGCTGGTCGTTGATCGACTTGAAGTGGTCGACATCCAGATACAGCAGCGTCGAGGGCCCGGGATGTGCCATCGCCGAGCTCAGCCGGGGGCTCAGCGCATCCCGATTCAGCACGCCGGTCAGCGCATCATGTTCGGCGACGTGCAGGGCCTCGTCCCGCGACCGGCGATACTGGTGCGCGCGCTCGGCGATACCCCAGCCCAGCACCAGCGACTCCAGCGCAGCGGCGTAGGCAAGGAACACCGGAGACGGCCGCAGGGAGTCTGGCGTGATGCCCAGGAAGCGCAGGATGGAAGCCAGCAGCAGAACCATCGGCGCCAGCCAGCCCAGCAGGTAGATGCGGGCTTCCCGACGTCCCTGCAGCGCCTGGCTGATCACCGCGAAGGTGCACATCACGATGATCAGGCCCACCAGCGCGTTGAAGCCGACGTCGGCCAGGCGTCGTATCGCGCTCCAGCCGTCGCCCAGCAGGAAGGCCAGGGCACTGACCAGCATCGCGGCGGATGCGATCCAAGCGAGCTGGAGGCTGCGGCGGGCCAGGCGTGGCCAGGCGGTGGCCACATCGGTGTAGCTCAGGGTGAAGCGCAGGCCGAAGTGCAGCATCAGCAGCATGGCCAGGTTCGCCAGCAGACGTGGCGCCGGGCCCTCCCGCCAGTCCATCGGCAGCAACCAGGCCAGGACATCGGTGATCTGCAGGGCATAGGCGGCAAAGCCGACCACGTAGATGCTGTAGTCCAGGAACATGCGCTCGCGCAGTCCCACTCGGAAGGCGAGCGCGAGCGCCGCCATCGCCAGCATGGTGCCGATCGCGATGGCCAGCGAGGCCAGGCTCCGGTGCTGGGCCGCCCGGAACTGCTCGGCCGGAAGCACCGTGATGGCGGAGGGATGCAGCGCCTTGGCGGTCAGCAGTCGCTCGTGGAGGCACAGGTACAACGGACGACCGATCGCCCACCACTCTCCCGCTTCCGGAAGCAGCAGGCCCTGCAGGCCCGGCGCGGATCCGTCCGGATCGATGCGCACATTGCTGCGCCGCGGCCGGGTCGGGTCGCGATAGTCGTACCACTCCGACCGGATCTGCTTGCGAGCGACGACGACGGCCGGCGCCCCGGGGGCATGGGGCATCAAGCGCATCCACAAGCTCCGGGACGCGGCCAGGCCTGACGCATCCGCCTCGCGTGCGTCCCACACGGCGCGCTGCTGCGCCGCGTCGAGGCTGGTGCAGTCGAGATCCGCGGCGGCATGGAACTCGATTGTCCACCCTGCGGCCTGGGCCTGCGCGCGTCCGGCGCCCAGGAAGGCCAGCAGCAGGAGAACAACGAGCACTGCGTGTTGCCGGTTCATGGTCTCCATCGTTCTCGTTGGCGCAACCAGCAAAGACCACCGGGGCTGTCGGATCCGGCCGCGAAAGACGCAGTGCTCACTGGCCCGGCAGGTGATCGATGCGGCACGGTCCGGACACCGGCTGCGTGACCGCGCAGGCGTAAGGGGGTGTAAACGAATCCCTCCACGTGTGTCCTCCCGCGGCCGCGGTGGCGAAAACGGTCGGGCAGGATCCCGTCGTCGGCATCAGCGGGGCGGTGACGCATGGGGGTTTCCGACGGCAGTCCCGGCCATCATCGCCCGGGAAGTCCCCGGCCGGAAAGGGGCGCGAGGCCGGCCATGCCGGCGACTCCCCCGGCGCGCCGGGCCCGCTAGACTGTGCGCATGTTCACAGCAACCGTCCCCTCCGGCAGCAAGGCGGAGGTCTACAGTGCCCTGGTCGAGCAGGCCCGCGGCCTGCTGGCCGGCGAGCCGGACCGCATCGCCAATGCCGCCAACTTCTCGGCCCTGGTCTTCCACGGCCTGCCCGACCTGAACTGGGCGGGCTTCTACTTCCACGACGGCCGCGAACTGGTGGTCGGTCCGTTCCAGGGTCTGCCGGCCTGCGTGCGTATCCCGATCGGCCGGGGTGTGTGCGGCACCGCCGCGGCGACCGGCGCCACCCAGGTGGTCCCCGATGTGCACGCCTTTCCCGGGCACATCGCCTGCGATGCCGCCTCGCGCTCGGAAATCGTGGTGCCCCTGTTGCGCGGCGACGGCAGCCTGCTTGGGGTGTTCGACGTCGACTCGCCCTCGCCCGGCCGCTTCGACGACGAGGACCGCGCCGGCCTGGAGGCGCTGTGCGCGGTCTACCTGGAGACGATCTCATGAGCGACGCGAAGAGCGACGACGGCAAGATGCGCAACGTCGGCGGCAAGTCGGCGGCCTGGCTGCGCCAGGTCGGCATCCGCACCCTGGCCGACCTGCAGCAGCATGGCGCGATCGGTGCCTTCCTCAAGGTCAGGAAGGCCGGCTTCAAGCCCAGCCTGAACCTGCTCTACGCCCTGGCTGGTGCGCTGGAGGACTGCCACTGGCAGCAGCTCGGCACCGAGAAGCGCGAGGCCCTGGTCGCCGAACTGCACGCCACCGAGGAATCCCTGGGCATCGCTGGCAAGCCGAAGTGGGGTGGCCCGCCGCGCCCGGTGACCACCATCGCCGGCGAGGACTACGATGGCCCGCCGCCGGAAGACGATGAGCCCAGTCCGCTGCGCTTCGACGATTGAGTCTTGGGAGCCGGGAGCCGGGAGCCGGGACCCGGGACCCGGGACGCGGGACCCGGGAAGCGGGAAGCAGGAAGCGGGATCGGGATCGGGATCGGGGATCGGGGATCGGGGTGAAGCAGACCGGACAAAGCGAGCCGGCACGTGTGCGAAGAACGTGGCTGCTTGCCGGGACACGCCACTTCTCCCCTCCCCCGCAGGCGGGGGAGGGGCGGGGGAGAGGGTCGCCGTTCCAGCGCATGAAGGTCGGCCAGCACGCCAGCCCACGAGTCGCGTCGCTACTCGAAACGCGTGCGGAAGATGCGGTCCACCAGCAGCCCTTCGGCGGTGAGCTGGTAGGCCCCGCAGACTGACCCCGGCAGGCCGGGATCACCCGTCACCACCAGATAGACCGGGCCGGCTGGCCAGCCGGATGCGGGAATCTGCGCCGGTCCACCTGCCAGGTCCCAGGCGGCCAGCGGCGCCGTTGCTGCACTGCAGGTGCCGGCCAGCAGCACCACCGCCAGGGGCGGGGCACCCGCCTGGCTCCAGACCTGGATGCCGCCCTGCAGCCCCCGTGAGGCCTCGAACACATGGACGATGTCCGGATGCGGGCTGGGCACCGGACCGAAGGCGGGCAGGTGGTTGGCCGACTGGCAGGTGTCGAGGCCTTGGACGATGCCGGTGATGATCGGCAGTGGCGTCTGGCAGGACTGCGCCGACGCGGTGCCGTCGCAGGTCAGCGCCATCACGGTGGCGGGGAACAGGGCACGGCACCAGGCCGCCCGGGGTTTCATGTCCATGGTGGTTCTCCCATCGAGGTGGCGTCTGAACGCCAACCGGCGCGTCAATCGAAGCCATCGCCATGCAGACGGTCGGCGCGCACCTGCAGGGTCGCGTACTGGTAGCGGCCGCGCAGCAGCGGCGACACCCAGGCGTCATCAGGGAAACGCGTGGTGCCGGCCAGCAGGTAGCGACCGGCCGCCAGCCGGCTCGCGCCCATCAGGTTGGTCGGCCGTTCGGGGGAACCGGCAAGGGGGTAGGGCAGGTCGCGCTGCCAGGCCAGCTGGCCGCGCGCCAGGTCGATCGACGGCAGGGCGGCCACGGTCGGGCAGCCCTGGCACTGGCGGTAGCCGACCAGCAGCAGGCGGTTGTCGTCGAGCAGCGGCATCGGCACCAGGGTGAGGCTGGGGTTGAAGCCGGCGCAGAAGCTGGCGCTCGCCGCGCTGCCACCGAACAGCAGGGCCCCGGCGACGCCGAACCCGGACAGCGGCGCGCCGGTGTCGTCCAGCGCCAGCACGGCGGTGCCGGGTCGGCAGGACTGGTCGAAGCGGCCGGTCACGTAGAGGTGTTCGCGTACCTGGCCGCCCGCCAGGAAGCGCGGACGCACCACCGCCCGCAGGGCGACATCGGCGCGTGCCGAGCCGGGGCGGTCGAAGCCGTGCACCAGGGTCGAATGGATGCCGAAGCCGGGATCGGGCTGGGCATTGGCATCCAGGCGCATGACGAGGAAATCCTCGTTGCCCGGGTCGCTGGCCATGGCGTGGCTGCCGACCAGGTAGATCCGCGGCGGCAGCCCGGTGAGTGCGCCATGGACATTGGTGGTGACGCCGTGGATCCGGCAGGACTGGCCGAGCTGGCAGGCCGCAGGGCGAACCCACCATTCGTCGACCGGTTGCGGATCGCCCGCAGCCGGTACCTGGAAATGGCGCACGTGCGGACTCCAGCGGACGCCGTCCGGGGCGTGCGAGGTGAACACGTACAGGCGGTCGCCCCCGGACAAGCGCACGAAGGACAGGCCCGACCCGTGATGGCCGGTCGACAGCGGCTGTTCGTATGCCAGCGGACCATGGAAGGCGAACGCGAACAGATGCGGTTGACGGGTGCCCTGGAACAGGCGGTCGATCAATACGTACAGCCGGTTCGTGCCGACCGCGACAGCGCGCACGTCCAGCCCCGGCGTGTCGGCACCGAGGTCGACCACGACGTGGTTGGCATCCACCGGCAGCAGCAGCGGAGGCGCCAGCCAGGGCACCGGCTCGCCCTGCGCATCGAAGCGCGCCAGCGCCAGGTTGCGGTAGGTGCCCGACACCGCGCCGCCGGGCAGGTTGTCCAGGCCGATCACGACATGGTGGCCCTCGGGCAGCTCGGCCACCCACCGCGCGACCTTGCTGCGCGTGCTGCCGCCGTAGTCGTCGACCCGCCAGGCGCCGCCGTTGGCCAGGGCATCGGGCGCGATCGGGTCGGCCAGCAGCGGTCGCGACAGGGCTGGTGCAGGCGCCAGGACCAGGGCCAGCAGGGCCACCGGCAGGCGCCGGAGTCGCCTGGCGGGGGCGCACGGCAGGGTCATGGCGACATCTCCTTGCGGCCCGAGGCCACGCTCACTCCAGCCCATCGCCGAACAACCGGTCAGGCGCCACGCGGAACATCAGGAACTGTGTCTTGTTACGGGTCGCCGGATCGATTGCACCTTCCGGCGTACGGGTGTGACCGGCCAGCCAGAAACTGGCGTCGGGCGCCGGGATGGCATCGGTCAGGCTGGTGGCGATCGGCGTTCCGCCCGAGAGCGGATAGCTGAGGCGGCGGAAATCGGTGAGGGCGCCCGCCCCGGCCTCGATGTCGATCATGGCGAGGAAACCTTCGCCCGGGCAATCCACGCAGTTGCTGGTTCCCGCAAGGGCCAGCCGGTGGCCGCTGATCGCCGCACCGCTGACCAGGTCCTGCGCGGGGTTGGCGATGGCGCACACGCCCACCGACGCGGTGTCGCTGCCGCCGAACAGCAGGCGGCCACCGTTGCCGAACGCGGTCTCCAGCTGGCCGTCGTGGCGCAGGCGCACCACGCCGACGCCGGTCCGGCAGGCCCGGGCCACCCGGCCGACCAGCAGGATGTCGTCCTGGATGCCGCCCTGGGTGCGGGTGCGCACGGCGATGCGGGTGGCGACATCGGAGAGGTCCGAGCCTGGCTGGTCGAAGCCCAGGACCACCGCGCCGCCGGCGAACGCGGGTTCCGGCACGCCGCTGCTGCTGACGCGCATCGCCATGAACTGGCGATTGGCATTGGCGAGGTTGCGCCAGGTGATCGCCAGATAGAAGCGCGGGTTGCCCGGATCCAGGATCGACGGCCTGCTCGCCGCCAGATCGTAGACCTGGCAGGAGGTCGAGGCCGTGCAGCTGGGGTGGCTGATTTCCCCTTGCGCCTCCAGCGTGAGCTGGCCGCTGCCGGACAGCAGCAGGCGCTTCCAGCGCGGGATCCAGCGGCTGTTGTCGGCGCTGAGGCCGGTGCTGGCGGCGAACACCCGGGTCACGCCGTTGTTTTCCCAGACCACCAGGCCGGCACCGCGCTGGTCGCGCTGCGCCAGCGGCAACTGGAAGCCGCCGACGCGCTGGCCGGGCCGGTTGAACACCTCGATTGTGGAGTAGGGTCCGCTGACCGGATCGTCGGCATCGACCTGGACCAGGATGAACTCGCCGTGCGTGGCCAGGCCGCGCACGTCGGTGTAGCGGGCGCTGGTCTGGTTGGGGTAGACCAGTTGCCGCGTGACGCCCGGCCTGTTCTCATCGGCGAGCCAGGGATAGGCCGCCCCGGAGTCCCAGACCTTGGTCATCACCAGGTTGTAGAAGCCGTTGGTCTGGTTGAGGTTGGGCGGCTGCCCGACGCCTGCGATCACCGTGGCGTTGTCGAACATGCGCACGGCGCGACGGCCGAGATGGTCGCGGGTGGGTCGGTCGAAGTCCTCGCGGATCGCCTCGCCATTGAGGAAATCCGGAGCCAGCCAGTAGGGATCGTCGGCCAGCGGCGTGGCCTGCGCGGCGGCCAGTGGCGTGAGCGCGGCCAGGGCGGTCAGCGCGGAGCGGAACAGCAGGGTCGGCACGTTCATGATCGGGTCCTGTCGATGGCGGAGTGCGATGCGCCCGCCTGCGGCGGGTGACCGGCGGGCGTCGCAGCGGCCGGGCAAGGACCGGGTACCGGGTTCGCGGCGGGCGATTACAAGCCCGTGGGCACGGGCTCGGCGGCGAACGTCATCCGCGCGCCACGCAGACGTCACCCCGGGGCAATCTCCCGCGCGGAAACTGCGCGCCTTCGCCGCCCCGCTCCGGGACTTGGCGTAAAGCCCCAGGGACTCCGCTCATGGTCAACTCCGTCACCGCGTGCCGCCTCGTCGCGGCCCTGCTGCTGCTCGCCAGCAGCGTCGCCAGCGCCCAGATGCGCATCACCGAATGGATGTACGACGGCCCCGGTGGCGAGTTCATCGAGTTCACCAACATCGGCGAGCTGCCGGTCAGCCTGGCCGGCTGGCGCTACGACGACGACAGCGCCGACTTCGCCCAGGGTTTCGATCTCACCGGTTTCGGCACCGTGCAGCCCGGCGAATCGGTGTTGCTGGTCGAGGCCGATGCCGAGGCGTTCCGCGCCGAATGGAACCTCTGCAGCGCGCAGAAGATCGTCGGCGGCTACACCAACAACCTGGGCCGCGCCGACCAGATCAACCTTTACGACGCCGCGGCCACCCTCGTCGACAGGCTGACCTATGGCGACAACCGGCCGCCGCCGTTCCCGCAGGGAACCATCCGCACGCAGGGGCGCAGCGGCTGGGCCGGTCCCGGGGCGGTGTCGCCCGATGCCATCGTCGACGACGTCACCGCCTGGGTGCTGGCCGAGGCCGGCGACATCGAGGACAGCGTCGCCAGCGTCGGCGGCGCGATCGGCAATCCCGGGCGCAGCAGCCGCGCCACGGTGTCCTACACGCCATGCGGACTGGGCGGCGCGCTGCGCATCACCGAGTACATGTACCAGGGCGCCGACGGCGAGTTCATCGAGTTCACCAATGTCGGGGACGCGCCGGTCGGCGTGCTGGGCTGGAGCTTCTCGGACAGCGCGCGGGTGCCGGGCAGCCAGCCGCTGTCCGCCTGGGCCCTGGTGCAGCCCGGCGAGTCGGTGGTGCTGACCGAGAGTCCGGCCGAGGCCTTCCGGGCTGCCTGGGGCCTGTGTCCTGGCGTGAAGATCATCGGCGGTCTGAGCCAGAACCTGGGGCGCGCCGACGAGATCAACCTCTACGACAACCGCGCCGACCTGGTCGATCGGCTCACCTATGGCGACCAGAGCTTTCCGGGCAGCATCCGCACCCAGGGTCGCAGTGGCTGGGTCGACGCCGCCGGCCTGGGCGGCAACGACCCCTTCGCCTGGACCCTGTCGGCCCTCGGCGATGCCGAGGACAGCATTGCCAGCAGCGGCGGCGACCTCGGCAGCCCCGGCCGCAGCACGCGTGCCCTGGTCGACTACGACCCTTGCGTGGGTGTGCCGGGCGGCCCGCGCATCACCCTCGACCCGATCTGGCACGGCCACTCCCTGGACCTGCCGGTGAACGGCATCGGCAGCGCCAGTGCGGCGATCGCCGATCCCACCGACCCGTTGGCAAGCCGTGGCCTCCTGCTGCTGCTGGCCGACGACGACCACGCCGCCGACACCCTGCACGTCGAGCTGGCCAGCAGCAACCCGCAGGTGCTGCCGGTCGCCCAGGCCCTGCTGACCGGCAGTGGCGGACAGCGGCGCCTGCGCCTGTTCCCGGTCGGCATCGGCCAGGCCACCGTGCTGGTGCGAGCCACCGACCCGGACGGCAAGGTCGGTACCTACGCACTGCAACTGGCGGTCTCGGCGCCGGCCGTCGATGCCGCCGGCAGCCGCTTCCACACCGGCGCCAGCGACGCCTCCACCGCCCAGGCGGTCGACGCCGGCTGGATGCTGGTCGCCGACGACGAGAACCAGGCGCTGCGCCTGTACGACCGCGCCCGCTCCGGCCTGCCGGTGGCGGCCTTCGATTTCACCGCGCAGCTTGGGCTCACCGACCTGTCCGGCGGCGTGCCGCGCGAGGTCGACATCGAGTCTTCGGCACGGATCGGCGAGCGCATCTACTGGAGCGGCTCGCAGGGCAACGCCCGCGGCGGCGAGGCCCGCCCCAATACCCGCCGCGTGTTCGCCACCGACCTCTCCGGCAGCGGCGAAGTGGCCAGCCTGGCCTACGCCGGCCGCTACGACCACCTGCGCAACGACCTGCTGGCCTGGGACGCGTCGAACGGCCATGGCCTGGGCGCCGATGCCCTGGGCTTCGTGGCGGGCAGCCAGCCCGGCGTGCTGCCGACCACGCCGACCGGCTTCAACATCGAGGCCATGGCAGCGGCACCGGACGGCGTCACCGTCTACCTCGGCTTCCGGGCGCCACTGCCGGCGCCGAACCGTGACCGTGCCCTGGTCGTTCCGGTGCGCGACTTCGACGCCCTGGTGACCGGTGCGACGCCCGGTACGCTGCCGCCCGGCAGCGCCCAGTTCGGCACGCCGATCCTGCTTGACCTCGGCGGCCGCGCCCTGCGTGCCATGGCCCGCAATGGCGCGGGCCAGTACCTGCTGGTGGCCGGCCCGACCGGCAGCGAGTCCGGCACTGCGCCGGGCGACTTCCGCCTGTTCCAATGGAGCGGCGCCCCGGCCCAGGCGCCGGTCGACCTTGGCATCGACCTCACCAAGCGCCTGGCCGGCGGCAGCTTCGAGGGCATCGTCGAGGTGCCTGCGCCCTTCCTGGCCGGCAGCCCGGTGCACCTGGTGGTGGACAACGGCGACTTCGCCTTCTACGGCGACGGCATCGCCGCCAAGGACCTGGCCGAGAAGCGCTGGGCCAAGTTCCGCACCGAGCGGGTGGTCGTCGACCCCGAACTGATCTTCGGCAGCGGCCTGGAATGACCGTCCTCCGCGCAGGGGCGATTCCGCCCCTCGGAGGGCGCGGCCGGCTGGTCGACGCCCGCCCTCGGCGGCTGCCACCACTGCCGCCCTTGCGCTAGACTGTGCGGCCCCGGTCCCCCGGGGCCGGCCCGCGCCCGCGGCGCCGGGGCCCGCCGCCCGCCAGGACGGCCGGCCGGCAACAGACAACGCGCCCGTAGCTCAGCCGGATAGAGTAGTGGCTTCCGAAGCCATTGGTCGGGGGTTCGAATCCCTCCGGGCGCGCCAGCTTGCCCATAGGGCGCAACGAATGTGCGCTGAGGCCAGCAAGGCAACTGTCGCCGACGACTACCGAATAACTAAGTCGCCGGGACCTTAGTGTCTAGCCGCAAAATTCTCGAATTGTGTTCGGTGGAACACAGACAAGAACCTCCCAACAGCTATGGACGGAATTAGCGTCGCCGGACGCTCGCTTGTGATATTGGCAGAATTGACAATAGCTGCGAATATTGAGTGGGTGCGGACGACTTCTCTCGCGAAGTACTCCGCGTAAAGTGCGACTCCGGCAATGTGGTGGAGAGGATGTACATAAAGTTCGTCGAGATAGCCAATTTCCGGAAACTGTTGTCGATCCGAGTCGACCTTGCCGCGACGACAACGTTGTTCGTGGGTGCAAACAACAGCGGCAAGACCTCCGCGATGCTTGCCCTGCGGCGCTTCCTATCGCCTCGGCGCTGCCCCTTCGAGATGCACGACTTCACCCTCTGCCACTGGCCCACGATCATCGACATTGGGAAGAGCTGGATCGAGGCGCGGGACCAGCAAAAGGTTGTCGATCTCGTTATTGACCCGTGGCTTTCAGTACTACCGACGCTGGATTTTTGGCTCCACGTCGAACCTGGGGAGATGCATCATGTGCGCGACCTAATTCCGACGCTCGACTGGGAAGGCGGCAGTCTTGGCGTCCGCCTCCGCCATGAACCGAAGGACTTGAAGCTCCTCTATAAGGATTTCATGGGAGCACTCAGCGATGCCGAGGCGATGCGGGCGGCTGCAATTTCCGCTGTGGCGGCCGAGCACCCGGACGCCGATCCGCCGCCGGTGCCGCCCAAGCTGACCATTTGGCCAGAGAGTCTCGTCGACTTCCTCAGTAAGCGCCTGGCGGCCTACTTCACGGTTCAGGCTTACTCGCTCGATCCGGCCAAGCTCGTGGAGCCGAGCAAGTCGCAGGCCCAGCCTCAGGTTCTGCCGCCAACATCGCTCCCGATCGGAAGCGACGTCTTGGCCGGCCTAATTCGCGTGCACGACATTCCGGCACAGCGCGGATTCGGCGAGCAGCAACCGTCGCAGGAGGACGAAGATGTGCCGACGGCTGCGACCGGAAGCCGCCTTTCAGACCAACTGAAGAGCTACTACGCCAAACACCTCGATCCGACGAAAGGACCCGACCCCAAAGACCTGGGCGCGCTGCAGGCGATCGAGGCCGCGCAGGATGCATTTGACAAGCGCCTTACTGAAAGTTTCAAGGCCGCCTTTACCGAGGTCGAGGGCATGGGCTATCCCGGCGTGACCGATCCCCGGCCGCGGGTGTCGACTCGCTTGAAGGCGATCGACGGCCTCAATCACAGCGCTGCAATCACGTTCGAGGTCGACGTGATCGCTGAGGACGGCGCAATGACGCCAATGCTGCGCCTGCCTGAAGCGAACAACGGCTTGGGCTATCAGAATCTCATCTCGATGATTTTTCGCCTGATGAGCTTCCGTGATGCGTGGATGCGCGTCGGAAAGGCTTCGAAAACAACCTCGGCAGTACATACCGAACCGCTCCACTTGGTGTTGATTGAGGAGCCGGAGGCCCACCTTCACGCCCAGGTCCAGCAGGTCTTCATCAAGAAGGCCTATGCCGTGCTGCGCGCCCATGAGGACCTTGGAGACAATGCGAAGCTGCGGACCCAACTCGTGGTGAGCACGCATTCGAGTCATGTGGCACACGAAACGCCGTTCTCGTGTCTCCGCTACTTCCGTCGCCTCCCGGCTGGAATGGTCGCGAAGGTGCCCGTCTCGACCGTCATCAACATGTCTGAGGTATTCGGGGTCAATGGCGAAACGGAGCGGTTCGTCACTCGATACCTGCGTGCGCAACACGCCGACCTGTTCTTCGCCGACGCCGCCATCCTCGTGGAAGGACCGGCAGAGCGGATGCTCGTCCCCAACTTCATACGGGCGCACTTTGACGAGCTGAACCAGTGCTACATCACGCTGCTCGAAATCGGCGGGAGCCACGCTCACCGGCTGCGGCCCTTGATCGAGCACCTAGGCCTTCTGACGCTCGTCATCACGGATTTGGACTCCTTGACGGGAAAGGACGGCGTTTCTGCTCAGCCCGCGAAGGGGACCGGCCAGAAGACCAATAACGCCACGCTCAAGACGTGGATTCCGGCAACGGATGACATCGACGCCCTCATTAATGCTGATGATGAGGCGAAGACCTGGCGCTCCAACGGCGATCCGCTCTTTGCAGTCCGCGTTGCCTATCAGGTACCGGTAGAGGTGACACTTCCCGGAGCCGCCGGCCCGGACACCGCATTTCCGTACACCTTTGAAGATGCGCTTGCGTTCGAGAACATGGCGTTCTTTGCAGCGCTTCAGGGGACCGGGCTGGTGCGGAAATTCGGGGCGGCGATCGAAGCAGGAGGCGACGCCGCTGCAATTGGCAGCCGCATGTATTTGGAGTTGAAGCACGGCAAGAAGGCCGAGTTTGCCCTCGATGTGTTGGAGGCCGAGGGGTTCGATGACCTCGTTGTGCCACGGTACATCGCCGAAGGCCTAGAATGGCTGTTAGCACAGTTGAAGAAGAAGCAGGTTGAAATCCTGCCTGAAATCGAGCGTTCCGAGCCGAGCGCACTGCAGCCCGAGCAGTTCGCGCGATGACTGCCGCGGACGATCTCCACGACTCCGCGGCCGATGAGACGATTATCGGTTGTCTTGATCTATTCAAGCCGCGCAGCTTTTTCCTGTATGCGGGCGCGGGGTCAGGCAAGACGCGTTCGCTCGTCGAGGCCATTCGAAAAGTCTGTGAACGGCAAGGCCGTGATCTATCGCTGAGAGGCCAGAAAATCGGCGTGATCACCTACACCAATGCGGCCTGCGACGAGATCAAGCAGCGTTTGGAGTTCGATCCTCGCGTTGAGGTGTCAACGATTCACGCTTTCGCTTGGTCTCTGATCTCCGGCTACGACAACGATATCCGGGGATGGCTGGCCGGCCGGCTGCTTCAGGACGTTGCAGCGTTGGAGGAAGCGCAGGCGAAAGGGCGCACGGCAAGCAAGGCAGCCATCGATCGCGCTCGTTCGATCGAGAGCAAGCGGCGTCGATACGAAAACCTGGGATCCATCATCCGCTTTATCTATAGCCCGACGGGAGACAACCGGACGCGCGACTCCCTGAGCCACGCCGAAGTGATCGCCATGACGGCCGATTTCCTCGCCGGGAAGCCGGGCTTGCGCCGCCTCCTCGTCACGAGGTTCCCCGTGCTATTGATCGACGAGAGCCAGGACACGAACCGCCGGCTCATGGATGTGCTGCTTGAGGTCGAGGCGGCGCACCGAGAAAGCTTCTGCCTCGGACTCTTCGGCGACATGATGCAAAGGATCTACGCTGACGGGAAAGAACGCCTGGCCGAAGCCATTCCAGAGGTCTGGGCCCGACCGCGCAAAAGCATGAACCATCGCTGCCCGATAAGGGTTGTTGAGCTGATCAATCGCGTCCGGCGAGACGACGACGGCGAAACGCAGGTGCCACGGACCGATGCCGCAGTGGGCACCGCTCGCCTGTTCGTAGCGCCACATAGGGCGGACAAACCGGCAACTGAAGCCGCTGTCGCCGGAAGGATGCGGGAGATTACTGGCGACGAAGGCTGGTCCGAGGACTCCGAAACTATAAAGATTCTGGCGCTTGAGCACCTGATGTCCGCTCGGCGTTTCGGGTTCGAAGGGTTCTTCGGCCCGCTCTACGCCGTCGAGCAGATCAGAACGAGCTTTCTGCAGGGTACAGGGGCCGGGATCGGCTTCTTTACTCGCGAGGTTTTGCCGCTCATCGAAGCACTTCGAGAATCCGACCGGTTCGCGGTAGCGTCGATCGTTCGCAAGACGTCGCCGCTCCTCGACCGCAATTCGCTTGAGGAGGCTGGCGAAGAGCAGGCCGCGGTGCTCGCCGCCGCAAAGGCGGCGTGCGATGGCCTACTAGACCTAGTCTCGGGCGATTCCGTGCCCACGGCGCGGGAGGTGCTGCGCTACATCGCCGAGAAGCGGCTTTTCACGATCCCAGACGTGCTGGCGCCCTTCACCGCGCCGGACGCGCCCGCCGCAGAGCAAGGCGTTCCTGGCGAGGACGAGGAGGAAGTGAACCTCAAGACAGAACTCGGCGCATGGCGGCAGGCGCTGGAAGCGCCGTTAGACGAAATCGAGCGCTATGATCGCTATATTCAAGGCGCCTCCAGCTTCGACACGCACCAAGGGGTAAAGGGGCTGGAATTCCCTCGCGTGATGGTGATCGTAAGCGACGAGGAAGCCCGTGGCTTCATGTTCGCCTATGAAAAGCTGTTTGGCGCAAAGGGGAAAAGTGAAGCGGATCTGAAGAACGAGGCCGCCGGCAAGGAAACCTCCATCGACCGGACCCGGCGGCTCTTCTATGTGACGTGCAGTCGAGCCGAGAAAAGTTTAGCGGTGGTCTATTACGCCGAGGCGGTCGAGGCCGCACGGGCAGGGATTGTGAGGCAGGGCTGGTTTTCAGAAGAAGAGATTGAGATTGTCGCCTAGCTCGTGATGCAGTACCGGCGTGTGCGCAAAAAGGGTGCTCACCCGCGATAGCACACGGACTAATGCGCCTGTTTAATGTCCGCCCGCGGCGGGCGCTCCTGCGTTCAACCGCCGATTTTGCGAACGCACACGCGAGTCAGGATTTCAGCCCTGCTCAATCCGTGGCAGCTTGCTGCTGAACGTACTGAGACTGTCTGGCTCCGATACACACCCAGGAAGACTGTGCTTCCCGCGCGTCCCGTTGGCTAAACTCAGCCGATCACGGCCATCCAAAACGAACGCCTCGCAAGTAATGGCTCCCTTCCTCCCCACCACCCTCGAATTCCACCTCCGTGCCCACCGCGGCGGTGAGGTCCTGCGGGTGCGGGCCTCCACGCATGAAGACGCGGTGTTCGAGCGGTTCCACGGCGCCTACGACCGCGCCTTCGTGCTGGCCAACGAGAAGGAGGACCGGGCCGGCTTCGTCGAGTGCCTGGCACTGAACCATGGCGACGCGGCTGCGGCGCTGCTGGCGCGCTACGGGCCGTTCCGGGAATGGGTGCTGGTGCTGGAGCGCAACGGCGCAACGGTCGGTGGTGCCAACCTGCTATGTCACCTGCAGGTCGACCCGGCAGGCCGGGCGCTGGGCGTCGACCAGAACCTCAACTATGTGTTCGTCGCTGCCGGGCACCGGAGCCACGGCCACCTGCACGACCTGGTCGCCGCGGTGCGCGCGGTGGCGCGGCGCTCGTTTCCCGACGCGCTGGCCGGGGCCGACGCGGTACCGGACCGGGTGTTCATGGAGATCAACGATCCGTTGCGGGTCAGCGATGCCGACTACGCGGCGGACACCGCAGCCACCGGACTCGACCAGTTCGACCGGGTGGCGATCTGGGCGCGGCTGGGCGCGCGCATCATCGACTTCCCCTACGTGCAGCCGGCGCTGTCGGCCGGCCAGGCGCCGGCGCACGACCTGCTGATGGCGGTGCTGGGGGTGGCCGGCGACGATCTGGACGCCTGCCTGTTGCAGCACCATCTGGCGCGCTTCTTCGGCATCTCGGTACTGAAGGGGGCCGATCCCCACGGCAACGCCGAGGCGGCGAAGCAATTGCGCGCATGCGCGACAGATTGCGCGTCAGGCCGGCATCTGTCCCTGCTCGATCCGCTGCCCCGGCTTGCCCGGCTGCGGGCCGAGCGCGAACGGCTGGGCGCCGACCCGGCGCGCGGCCTTCGCGAACGCCTGCGTGCCGCAGATCCCTGAAGACATACGGAAGTCCCGCATGGACGCCCCGCTGGCCGACGCCGCTGCCACCGGATCCCACGATCCGCACGCCGACCTGGGGCCGGCCCTGGCCGGGGCGCTGGCCGGCATCGCGCCGCTCCGCGCACACGGCGGCCGCCTGCACCTGACCGTCTCCCTGCCGGTCGACCACCGGCGCCTGCAGGCGCACTTCGCCGATGCCCAGGGCCGAAGCGGTTGGGACCGCGCGCTGTTCGAGCGGCTGGGCGGCCGAGACGGCAGCGGCTACGGCGACAGCCGGCGCCTGGGCGCCGCCATCGAACCGTTGTTCAACGACATCGCCGACCGCCAGCGCGGCCTGTTCGTGCAGGATTTCCTGATCGACACGCCCAGCCAACCGGTTCCCGACGACCCGGACGGCGAGAACGTGTTCGACGAGATCGAGCTGTGCATCCCGGCCGGCCTGCGCTGGCAGACCGAGGGCGAGTCGTTCGCGCTGGACCTGGATGCCCCGGTGCGGCTGCCGGCGCGCTGCCGGGCGTTCTGGGTGGCGCACTCCAACACCGCGCTGACCTGGCACCTGTCGCTGGAGCTGGCCTACCGGCATGGTCATCGCGACTACTACGCGCTGTCGATGCTGCAGAAGGCGATGTCGCCCACCGAGGGCACCGCCTGGCTTCTGGACGATGCCGAAAGCGCATTGTGGGTGCGTTCCCGCCGGGCCAGGGCGGAGGCGCCTGCACAGACCTTCATGGACTGGCTGCAGGCCACTTTCGACGGCCACTTCCGGCACCTGGCCGGGGCGGTGGCCGGGCTGCTGGCCGGGCGCGGCATCGAGTTGCCGGCGGCGCGGGCACTGGGCCGGCCCTGGGCGCTGCTGCTGCCGGAAGGGGAGGCGTCGGCTCGCGGTGGGCGATTGCCCGCAACCCCGCTGTCCCAGCTCGGCGCCCGCGTGGTCTGCCTGCTGGAGGACCCCTGGTTCTTCGCGCTGCTGGCGCCCGAAATCCGCTCCGCACTACGCGATTTCGCGCGCCCCGAGCCGTCCCGGGAGGCACAGGCGCCGCTGCAGCGCCGTTACCGACTGGCCGACCTCGACGCCGCCCACCTGCCGCCGGCCCAGCTCGACTACTACTTCCTGTCCGGATTCTTCCAGAACATCGTCGACTTCCTGCGCCAGGACGTCAGCGAGATCAAGGACGGCACCGACCCCATCTATCCGCCCGCCGACCAGGCCGATGGCGGCAGTCATTTCCTGGTCTATGCGACCCAGTCGGTGATCTACGAGGTGGTCGCCGGCTCGCGCAGCCTGGAAGTCGGGCGCGGCTGGATCGGCACCTGTCCGTACCTGTTCCTCGTGCACCTGATGACCCTGCACAACGAGCTGCTGGTGCGTCGCTACGAGTCGATGGTGCGGGCGCTGATCGACAGGCTCGAAGGCGACGGCCTGCTCGATGCCGAGGCGGCTGCCGGATCCGGCATCTACGCCACCTCGCTGGCCGAGGACGCCTTCGACGCGTTCCGCCGCTTCCGGATCGAGACCTTCGCCAGCATCGCCAAGCACCGCTACTTCAACGTTCTGCGCTACGACACCGAGCGCGCGTTCTACGACTCGGTGGAGGCGGTGCGCGGCATCGCCCAGCGCGAGGCCTACTGGGCCGGCGTGGTCGGCGACCTGGAGCGCACCATCGACGACCTGCGCGGCAACGAGGCCAAGAAGTCCGAGCGCTTCGTCGGTCGGGTGCTGTTCTACGTCGCCTTCCTGGGCCTGCTGCAACTGGTCTTCCAGCTGGTCGACGCCGGCGTCGACGGCCAGTGGCTGAAGTTCAAGCTCGACCTGTTCGCCACCGCCTTGTTCGCCACCTTGATGCTGGTGCTGCTGCATGCCCGCGGGCTGCTGGTCTGGCGCCGGCTGGGCCGCTGGCGCGCGGGGCGGCGGCGGCTCAGGCCGCCCGACTGAACCTGCCGGGCGCCGGTCCGGCGGCGGGATCCGGCGTGGCGAGTGGGCACCGGTCGATCCAGCCGGCGGCGCAGCGTCGCCGGGTTCCTCAGGCCAGGATGGCCCCAACGGGCGACTTCTGCCGTGACAATGCAGTGTGCCCAGCGCCCCCGACGCCCCGAATCCCATCCTTCGCGCCCTGGCCATCGTGGTGGCGGTGATCGTGTCGGCCGGGCTGGCGATGTACCTGGGGGGCACCCGCAGCGACTTCGAGCCGGCGCGCCGCAACGGTCCGCTGCTCCTGGTGCATGCGCCCGATGGCGGGCATGCGCTGTGGCTGGCGCTGCACCAGACCGAGGTGCGCAGCCGCCGGATCGGCGGCGGCCGGCACAGCAGCGGGCGCTGGATCACCGAGCGCCTGTACCACCTGCGCCTGCAGGTCCATGCACCGGACACGACGCGGCCGACGCTCTCCCGGACCCTGGCCGTGGTCCACGAAAAGGATTCGGGACACCAGGCCGTGCTGCGCATCCTGGGGCAACAGGGCGACGCGATCTGGCTGTGGCTGAACGACGCGCCGGTGTTGCTGGCCGCCGTCGGCGGCGTGCAGCGCGCAGGACTGGCCGACCTGGAGGCCGCCAACCCCGACCTGGCCGGCCTGTTTCCCCGCGAGCTGCGGCACTGGACGTGGATGGAGTCCCTGTTCGTGCGCCTGGCGGACGGCCGACTGGTGCGGCTGGATGCCGCCACCCTGTTGGCCCACCCGCATGAGGTGGTCGATCGCGAGCGCTTCGAACATGCCGGCCGGCAGACTTCGACCTGGCATGGTGGCTACGCGACGGCCGACTTCGGCGTTCGCCACGGTCGTTTCGGGAATGACTGGGTCGGCTTGTTCAGCGCGTCGGAAGCGTCCGATGCGGCCAACGATCCCTGGGGCGACCACCTGTTCAGTTCCGCCGAAGTGGCCGATGAGGGGGCGTCTGCGCGACGCCGCTTCTGGAAGGCGACCCTGGGCAGGACCCGTGAATTCAGCGAGGGCAGCCATCCGCGGCTGCTTTCGCTCGAGCCGATCGGCCCGGAACGCGAATGGCTGCAGGGGCGGCTGCTGAAGGCGCCGTCCGCCCCCGGCGATCCGCAGTGGCTCCAGCGCGGCAACACCTGGCGGCCGGCGCCGGGCGAACCGATGCGCATGTCCTCGCCCGAGGGCGTGCTGGTCCTGCACCGTACCCGCCTGGATACCCGTGGCCGGCTTGCGCTCGGGCGCCTGGGCGCGGACCTCGCGCCACTGTGGGAGACGCAACTGCCGCTGGCCGAACTGTCCAATCGCTGGCCGCTGCCTGCGACCCTGCTGCTTTACGGTCACGTGGACGACGCGCCGCCCGGGCGCAGCGACCGCCGCGAGTTGCTCGTCGCCGTGGACCTGTCGGATGGCAGCTGGCGCGGATGGGAAGTCGGCGGCGACCGAGCAGCGGGTGGCGCCACCGACGCCCCGAACTGAAGACGCCTGGGGTCGGTTGCCGGGTGGGCCGGAGGCCCGCCGGCCGTGGCGGGGTGGACCTGGCGCTGGGTCCGGACCCGGACCTTGCGCGGGCGCCCGGCCAAGCGGGGTGGCTGCCGTGGCGCAGCCCGTCCGGTGCATCGAGAGGGAACGCGGGATGGCGTTGCGTGCCGGTGCACGGGCGACGTGTCCGGTCTCCCTGCCTGCTTGCGTTATGATCCTTCACGGAGTCCATGGTCAGGGGGCTGGACATGGTGCGGCAAGCGGGAGCGGGAGCCATGGCCAAGGATGAGGCGCCGGTGTTCAGTGCGCCGGTGCGGCAATCGCTGTTGCCCAGGCAGCTGTCAGAGGGCGAGTTCGCGCTGCTGGCGGCCGCCGGCGACCGGCGCGAGCTGCGCCGTGGCGAATCTATCTTCCGGCGCGGCGAGCAGGGCCGGGCCATGTACGTCATCGACACCGGGCAGGTGCAGCTCGAGTTCGGCGATGGCCAACCGGACAAGATCCTCGGGCCGCACGAGTTCTTCGGCGAACTGGCGCTGTTCATCGGCAACCATTCGCGGGTGGCCAGCGCGATCGCGCACTCGCCCTGCGTGCTGCACATCATCGAGCATGCGGCCTTCGACAATCTGCTGGAAACCCAGCCCAGGCTGCTCGCGCAGTTCATGCGCCGCTCGTTCTCCTACCTGGTCGCCAGCGAACAACAGTTGATCGCCAACCTGAAGCGTCGCAACGAGGACCTGATGGTGACGCTGGACTCGCTGCGGCGCACCGAGTCGGAACTCAGCACGGCCCAACGGCTGGTGCGTACCGACGAGCTCACCGGCCTGTGCAACCGCCGCGGGCTCTACCTGTTTCTGGAGCGCTTCGAGGAGCACCGCATGCCCGACCGGCAGCTGGCGCTGCTGCTGATCGACCTCGACAGGTTCAAGCAGATCAACGACCGCTGCGGCCACCTGGTCGGCGACCAGGTGTTGCGTGCGGTGGCGATGGAGGCGCAGGACGCATCCCTGCCCTGCGACCTGCCGTGCCGCCTGGGCGGCGACGAGTTCGCAATGATCACCCAGATCGCCAACCTTGACGAACTGCATGCGCGCGCGCGCCAGATCGTCGCCGGCGTGCGTTCGCTGCGCCTGCCCGGTTGCCCGGAGCTGACCGTCAGCATCGGCGGCACCACCTGTCCGCCCGGCAGCGACTGGGCCAGCTGGTACAGCCACGCCGACCTGGCCCTCTACGAGGTCAAGAGCGCCGGCGGCGACGACTGGCGCGTCCTGGCTCCTTGAAACCCGGCCGCGGCTGCACCGGCCGCGCCTGTTCGGCGGAACGTTTCCCGTGCCGCCAGCCGGCACTCTCCCCCGCGTTCGTCCCCTGTCTTGCGGGCGCCCGGCGAGGCTCGGTTCAGTGCACCCAGCGGCCACCGCGCTTGCGCGGCTGGCGCACCGGTTGCGGGGCGACCAGGCTGTGCTCGACCGGGTGCTCGCGCCAGTAGTGCTGCAGGTCCATCACGCAGCTCGGGATCATCTGCAGGCAGGCCTCGCGCTCGGCGTCCGAAAGCGGCGGCCAGTGCGGGTCGCTGAATTCCTCGAACAGGCCCTCGGCGAAGGCCAGCGCCATGATCGGCGCCATCAGGTCGGTCAGCCGCGGATCGAAGCGCAGGCGCGGCTCCCACAGCCGTGCACGCAGGTCGATGCCCAGCGCGAAGCCGGCGCACCAGCCGCGGGCATCGACCTCGACCTCCGCCTCCTCGCCTTCCTCGCCGTACTCGGACAGGATGGGCTCGTACATGAGCTGTTCCAGGCCACGCTCGACGGCGTGGTACAGGCGCAGGCACAGGCGGGTCAGGTGGTCGGCCTCCAGGTGGCTGCCGAACGGCTCCTCGGGATTGAGCACCAGCGGCAGCCATTCCTCGGCGGGCACCTTGTCCGGCCCGACCAGGATCGCGGTGACCAGACCGTGCATGCCGTCCAGCAGCGGTCCGTCCTCGCCATTGCGCGCGTACAGCGCGTCGTGCAGCTCGTCCAGTTCGTCCTGGTCGAGCGATTCGGCCAGCTCGGGCAGCAGGCGCCGGCTCACGAGGCGAGGTCGACCCAGACCGGCGCATGGTCGGATGGCCGTTCCCAGGTGCGCGGTTCACGGTCGATGCCAGCCGCCGTGAGGCGGCCGCGCAGGGCGTCCGACAACAGCACCAGGTCGATGCGCAGTCCGAGGTCGCGGCGAAACGCCGCCTGCCGGTAGTCCCACCAGGAATAGTGGCCGCTCTCGTCGTTGCCCACCCGGAAACTGTCGACCAGTCCGAGCTCGAGCACGCCGCGCAATGCCTCGCGTTCCGGCGTCGAGCACAGGATCTGCTCGTGCCAGGCCTGCGGGTCGTGGACGTCGCGGTCGTCGGGGGCGATGTTGAAGTCGCCCAGTACCACCAGGTCGGGGTGGCGCGCCAGCTCCTCCGCCAGCGCCTCGCGCACCGCCGCCAGCCAGCGAAGCTTGTATTCGTACTTCTCGCTGCCCACCGCCTGGCCGTTGACCACGTAGAGGTTCACCACGCGCACGCCACCGACGGTGCCGGCCAGATAGCGGCGCTGCGGATCGTCCAGCCCGGGGACCCCGGCCACGACGTCGGTGATCGGCGCGCGCGCCAGCAGGGCGACGCCGTTGTAGGTGCGCTGCCCGGAGAACACCGCCTGGTAGCCGAGCTCGGCGATCGCTGCGGCCGGGAAGGCCGGGTCGTCGAGCTTGGTCTCCTGCAGGGCGAGCAGGTCGGGCTGCGCCTGCGCGCACCATTGCCCCAGGTGCGGCAGCCGGACTTTGAGCGAGTTAACGTTCCAGCTCGCGATCTTCATGACGGCAGTGTAGCGGCGGCGGCCGGCACCGGCCCGCTGGCACGGGGTGGCGCGCCGGACCGCCCGCCTGGCGATGGCCGGGGCGCCATCACCGCCGCGATGCGCGATAGTGGCCGGCCCAGCCGGATGCCGACCCGATGAAGCCTGTCGACCTGCGCAGCGACACCGTCACCCGCCCGACCGCTGCCATGCGCGCCGCCATGGCCGCGGCCGAGGTCGGCGACGATGTCTACGGCGAGGACCCGACGGTCATCGCGCTGGAACAGCGGGTCGCCGCCGACCTCGGCTTCCAGGCCGGCCTGTTCCTGCCCAGCGGCACCCAGGCCAACCTGGTCGCCCTGCTGTGCCACTGCGCGCGCGGCGACGAGTACATCGTCGGCATGGACGCCCACACCTATCGCTACGAGGGTGGCGGCGCCGCCGTGCTCGGCTCGATCCAGCCGCAGCCGCTGCCGCAGGCCGCCGACGGCACCCTGCCGCTGGCCGCGGTCGAGGCGGCGATCAAGCCGGACGACCCGCATTTCGCGCGCACCCGGCTGCTGGCGCTGGAGAACACCTGGCACGGTCGGCCGCTGCCGCTGGACTACCTGTCGGGCGCCCGCGCCCTGTGCGACCGCCATGGCCTGGGCCTGCACCTGGACGGCGCCCGCCTGTACAACGCCGCGGTCGCCTGCGGCGTGCCGGTGCGGATGGTGGCGGCGCCGTTCGACAGCGTCAGCGTCTGCCTGTCCAAGGGCCTGGGCGCGCCGGTCGGCTCGGTGCTGGTGGGCACCCGGGACCTCGTCCACGCCGGCCGGCGCTGGCGCAAGATGCTCGGCGGCGGCTGGCGCCAGGCCGGCCTGCTGGCCGCCGCGGCGCTGCATGCCCTGGACCACCATGTCGGCCGGCTGGCCGACGACCATGCCCGCGCCGCGCGCCTTGCCAACGGCCTGCGCGGCCTGCCCGGGCTCGAGGTCGACGGCGCCCACACCAACATGGTGTTCGTGCGCATCGACCCGGCGTGGCGGCCGGCGCTGGCGGCCGCCGCGCAGGCCGCGGGCATCGTGCTGCCGGGCGGCGACGGCCCGGTGCTGCGCCTGGTCGTGCATCTCGACGTGGATGACGAGGGCATCGCGCGGACCGTGGCGCTGTTCGCGGGCTTCGCCCCCGCCACCGCTACAATCGCGCCATGAGCATCCGCAGCTTCAAGGGCATCTCGCCCACCCTGGGCGAACGCGTCTGGGTCGACCCGGCGGCGCTGGTGATCGGCGACGTGGTGATCGGCGACGACGCCTCGCTGTGGCCGACCACCGTGGTGCGCGGCGACGTCCACCACATCCGCATCGGCGCGCGCAGCAACCTGCAGGACGGCACCATCGTCCACGTCACCCACGACGGTCCCTACACGCCCGGCGGCTTCCCGACCCTGATCGGCGCCGACGTCACCATCGGCCATGGCGCCATCGTGCACGCCTGCACCATCGAGGACGCCTGCCTGATCGGCATGGGCGCCACCGTGCTGGATGGCGCGGTGGTGCGCCGGCACGGCTTCCTGGGCGCCGGCGCCCTGCTCTCGCCCGGCAAGGTGCTCGGCGAGGGCGAGCTGTGGCTGGGCAGCCCGGCCCGCTTCGCGCGCCGGCTCAGCGACGTCGAGATCGAGTCGCTGTACTACTCCTCGAAGAACTACGTGAAGCTCAAGGACGAGTACCTGGCGGAACCGCCAGCCGGTTGACCGCGCTTGGCAGCTTGTCGAGAAACGACCGTCCCGGTCGTTCTTCCAATCGCCCGTCCGGCACAGGTCCGGACGCGCTCCCCTCGAATCGACGGCTTAGACAGTTGCTTCGCCGGTCGGCCATCCATCGCCGCAGCCAAGCAGACTGTTCTTCAACAGCCTGTCAGGCGCCCAGCGCCTCGTAGAGCAGCGCCTTGGCCTTGGCCCAGTCGCGTTGCACCGTGCGGTCGGTGACGCCCAGTGCCACGGCGGTTTCCGCCTCGCTGTAGCCGGCGAACCAGCGGCATTCGATGACGCGCGCCAGCCGCGGGTGCTGGGTCTCCAGTGTCTCCAGGGCGTCCGAGAGCGCGATCAGGCGCTCGTCGTCCACGGCACCCTCCACGCCCGCCAGCAGCACCACATCCAGCGGCAGCGGTGCGACGCCCTGGCCGCGCTTGGCGGCCATCCGCTGCCGCGCCCGGCCCACCAGCACCTGGCGCATCGCCAGCGCTGCTGTCGCCAGGAAGTGGCCCTGGCTGCGGAAGCGCGTCTGCCCGGCCAGCTTCAGATAGGCCTCGTGCACCAGGGCGGTGGTCTGCATGGTCTCGGGGCGATGCCGCACGCGGGCGCGTTCGCCATGCGCGAGGCGCTGCAGGTCGGCATAGAACAGCTCGACCAGCAGGCCGACATCGCGTTCATCGATGGCGGGCGACGGCTCGCTCATGCCACCGATTGTGGCAGTTCCCCCCGCGACCCCGGAACCGGTGGGCGTCGTGCCATGCCTGGCAGGGCTGAGCGCCCCTGCCGCCGGGTCTGTCGATCATCGCCGGCGGGCCGGCACGGGCTGCCGGCCCGTTGTCCCCGGTTATCCTGTGGGCCGGCTTCGCGGACATGATGCGACCTGGATGGCACGGCTCGAGCTCGACCCTGCCGATGAGCGCCTGCTGGACCGGGCACTGGCCATGGCGCCGGCACGCCGCGCCGAGTTCCTGCAGCGGGCCTGCCGCGGAGATGTGGCCAGACGCCAGCGCCTGACGACCCTGCTGGTGCATGCCGAGCGGCACGATGGCTTCCTGGACGCTGCCCCGCCATCGGCTGGGCCGGTCGACGGCGTCGCCGCGCGGATGGCGGCCGGTCAGCGGCTGGGTCCCTGGCAGCTGAAACGGCCGCTGGGTGCCGGCGGCATGGGCGAGGTCTGGCTGGCGGAGCGTGTCGAGGGCGGCTTCGACCAGCAGGTGGCGATCAAGGTCCTGGCCGCGGGAGTGGCCGACGATGGCCGGTTCCACCGCGAGCGCGCGATCCTGGCCGGTCTGGAACATCCCGGCATCGCGCGCCTGTGCGATGGCGGCGTGGCGCCGGAGGGCGTGGCCTACATGGCCATGGAATACGTCGACGGCGAGGACCTGCTCGCCTGGTGCCGGCGTACCCGTGCCGATCTGCGCGCCCGGCTGAACCTGTTCCTGCAGGTCTGCGAGGCGGTCGCCTACGCGCACGCGCAACTGGTCGTGCACCGCGATCTCAAGCCCGCCAACATCCTGGTCGCCAGCGACGGCCGCATCAAGCTGCTGGACTTCGGCATCGCCCACCTGCTGGAGGACCCGGTGCTCGGCGACGCCAGCGGCACGTTGCACCTTTCGGCGGCCTACGCGGCGCCGGAGCAGCTCACCGGCGGCCGGATCAGTGTCGCAACCGACGTCCATGCGCTGGGCGTGGTGCTCCACGAGCTGCTGACCGGCACCTTGCCCTGGCCAGTGGCCGGCCTGCCGCTGGGCGCGGCGGTGCAGCGTCTGCTGGAATCGACGCCGCCCTTGCCGAGCCAGGCCAGCCGGCCGGGCTATGGCGTCCCCCCGCGCCTGTTGCGCGGCGACCTCGACGCCATCGTCGGCAAGGCGTTGCGGCCCGAGCCCGCGCAGCGCTATGCCGATGCCCGAGCTCTGGCGGCCGACCTGCGTCGTTGTCTGGCGCACCGTCCCGTACATGCGCGCCAGGGCGCCGGCCTGTACGTGCTGCGCCGCTTCCTGCGCCGCAACCGCTGGCCGGTGGCGGCCAGTGGCATGGTGCTGGCGGCACTTCTCGCGGGAACTGCGGCGGTGGCCTGGCAGGCGAGCCTCGCGCGCGACCAGGCGGCGCGGGCCACGGCGACCAAGGATTTCCTGGTGCGGGTGTTCCGGGCCAGCGACCCGCACGTCGCCTCGGACACCCCGGGCGGCCAGATCACCGCCCGGGAACTGCTCGATCGCGGCGCCGCCCGGATCAGCAGCGACTTCGCCGGGCAACCGGCGCTGGAAACCGAGCTGCTGGGCCTGACCGCCAGCCTGTTCCGTGCCCTGGGCGAGCACGATCGCTACCGGGCGTTCCAGCACCGGCACATGGCGCTGGCACGGGCACGGCTCGGCGAGCGCCATCCCACGGTCATCGAGGGTCGTCTGCTGGAGGCCGACGACGCCGTCCTGATGCTCGACTATGCCGGCGCCGAGCGCATCCTGCGGGAGGTCGACCCGCTGATCCGGCAGGCCGGCCTGGACCGGAGCGTGGTGCGCGCGCGCTGGTGGATGCGACTCGGCAGCGCCCTGGAGCCCGATCCGGCCCGCATCGAGGAACGCATCGCGGCGCTGGCACGCGCGGTCGAGCTGTTCGAGCGCACCGAGCCGGGCGATCGCGAGCTGGGCGTCGCCTTGGCCAACCTGGGTGCCGCCCATTGGGAGCGTGGCAGGCCGGGCGACGATCGCCGCGCGGGCGAGAACCTGGCGCGCGCGGCGGCGGTCCTCGAGCAGGCGATCGACCGTTTTGACGGCGAGCTGCTGGTGATCTATGCCAACCTCGGTCACGCCCAGGCCGCGCTCGGCGACCATGAGGCCGCCGATGCCGCCAGCCGCCGCGCCATCGACCTGGCGCTGCGCACCCATGGCGAAGACAGCCCCAAGTACTGGCATGCGCTGGCGACCCGCGCCGGCAACCTGCACGGCCGCGGCGACCGCGAGCAGGCCCTTGACCTGGTCGCGCGCATCCTGGCCCTGCTGCCGGCGGAACCTTCGCTGCAGGACGAGGACAACGTCGCCCTGGTGCGGACCATGATCGGCGGATTGCTGGTCCAGGACGGCCAGCCCGGGGCCGCCGTCGAACACCTTGAACGGGCACTGCTCGGCCATCAGCGGGCGCACCGGGGACATCGCCTTGGCTACCTGTACCGGATGCTTGGCGAGGCCTACGAGGCGACCGGCCGGGATACGGAGGCTGCCGAGGCCTTCGCGCTCTCCCTGGCTGAGGTGGTCGCCTGGGAAGGGGCCGATTCGGTGGGCACCCTGATGGCTCGGGAGCGCGCCGCGCGGCTGCTGCCCCGGCGCGGCGGGCTGGATGAGGCCGAGCGCGAGTTCGAGGCGATCCTCGGTGCCCCGGTGCCCGGTGCCGGGCTGGCACATGCCCTGGCCCTCGCGGGCCAGGCGCGGGTGGCGCTGGCGCGGGGCGATGCCCGCCGGGCGCTGGCCCTGAGCGGCCAGGTGCTGGCGCGCATGGACGCCCTGCCGCCCCCTTCCGATCCGCGCACCCTGCCGATGCTGTGGCTGCTCCACGCCGAGGCCCTGGCCGCGACCGGCGCCGGGGAACAGGCGCGCGAACATGCCGACCGGGCGTTGGCGGCCTGCCGGCGATTCCAGCATCCGCTCAGTCCGGAGCGGGCCGCAGCCGAGGATCTCCTGGCGCGCCTGGCCCACGCGGACTGAGCCCGCGCCGCGCCCTCGCGAGGGCAACCGGAGTGTGGCCGCGCCTGCCCGGGCAAAGACCGGGATGTCGGGATCCGGGTGCGCCCGGCGTGTTCCAGGTGCGGGCAGGCGCGCAGTCAGGCGGCCTGCCCCGGCTGACCCCGCGACCCAGGAGGTCCCCATGTCCCGATTCCCCCTGGCCATGCGCAGCGCGCTGTGGCTGACCGTGCTCGTCTGCTGCCTGGCCCTGCCCGGGCGCGCGCCGGGGACGACCGACGACCCGGCGGCGCGCGCCGCGCTGGTCGCCGCGCTCGAACGCCTGGCCGCGGCCAGCAGCTACCGGGCCACCATCGAGGACGATGCGGACGTGCCGACCCGCATCGAACTGGAGTTCGTCGCGCCGGACCGCCTGCGCGCCCGCACCGCCGAGGGCGTGCAGACCCTGATCGGCAGCGACATGTACCTTGAGCTCGATGGCCAGATGCACCGGCAGGCCCTGACGCCGGGTGCGCTGGACGCGCTGCGCGGCCAGTGGAGCCATGCCGTGCGCATGCTGCAGTTGCCGGGACTGCGGGTTGTCACGGAAGCCCCGGAGGCGGGCGACCCCCCCGGCGCCCGTCGCGTGCGGGCCCGCTGGGCTGGTGGCGAGGGTTTCGCGCGGGTGCTGATGGTCGAGGGCCACCCCGTGCAGGTCGATCTGCATCCAGACGACGATCGCCAGGCGGGCGTGACCCGGATGCGTTACTTCGCGATCAACGATCCGGCCTTGCGCATCGAGGCGCCCGCGGAAGGACCTCGTTGAGCCCGGCCGACGCCGCGCGGTCGGGCCGCGCCGGTGCGGCCCGCCCCGGGGGTTGCTTCCGGCACTGTTCATGATCCGGACCGTGGGCGTAGCATCCCGGCGATCCGGGCCGAGCCCGGGGGCGACGCCAAGGGGGCGCCGCCGCGGTCGACCTGGGAGGGGCGACGATGACCTGGTGGCGCCAATGGCGCGATTCCACGACGGTGCAGGCCCGCATCGCCGACTGGCAGGCCAGCGGGGCGCTGGCGCCTGCCGCCGCGCATCGCGCCGGCGAACTGGCCGGGCGGCAGCCTTCGACCGTCCTGTGGCGCGGCTTCCTCCAGCACCTGAGCCTGTGGCTTGCGGTCGCCCTGCTGGCGGCCGGCCTGGTCTGCCTGGTGGCGGCCAACTGGGAGCAGCTCGGCCGCAGCGCCCGCCTGTACGGCGGTCAGGCGATCCTGGTACTGGCCGTGATCGCGGCGTGGCGCCTGGGCCTGGCGCGTGCCGGCGGCCAGGCCGCCCTGATGCTGGCGGCGGTTGCGCTGGGCGGCCTGCTCGCCTTGCTCGGGCAGACCTACCAGACCGGTGCCGACACCTGGCAGCTGTTTGCGCTGTGGGCTGCGCTGCTGGTGCCGTGGCTGTTCGCCGCGCGCAGCACCGCCATGACCCTGCTGTGGCTGGTGGTCGCCCAGCTCGCGCTGGTGCTGTGGCTGGGCGAGCACGGGGACGGTACCCGGCTGATCTGGCTGCTGGTGGGCCTGCTCAATGCCGGACTGCACCTGGCTTGGCACGGGCCCGGCCAGCGCCTGCCGGGGCTGGCCGGGACCCTGGGTCCGCGGCTGCTGGCGTTGGCCGCGCTGGCCGTTCTGGTACCGGCGGCGCTGTCGGACGTGTTCGCCTGGCGCGGCCTGCACGGCACCGGCCTGCTCGCCTGTGCGCTGGGCGCTTGCGCGATCGCCTGGACCGCCTGGCGGTCGCCGCGCGATGTGCTGCTGCTCAGCGCCGTGGCGCTGGCGGTGATCGTCGTCGACACCGCGGTGCTGGGCCGGCTGCTGTTCGAGCTGCGCCTGGAAGCGATGGCCTTCCTGTTGCTGACCGGTGCCGTGATCGGCCAGGTCGCCTGGGTCACCCGCTGGCTGAGGGAGCTGGCGCGCGACGGGTCGGTGCCGGTGCCGGTCCCCGCGGAAGGAGCGGCAGGCGATGGCTGATGCCACCGTGATCTGGCAGCGCTTGGCGGTCGAGGGTCTGGTCGACGGCGAGCCGCCGGCGCCCCCGGAACCGGCGACGCCCTGGCCGGTCCGCCTGCTGGCAGGCGCCGGCGCCTGGCTGGCGACGCCGCTGCTGCTGGGCTTCCTGGCCTTGCTGCTGGGCGACCTGGCCTTGCGTGAGTCATCCGGTCTGGTGCTGGGCCCGATCCTGATGCTGGCACCGCTGGCCTGGCTGCGCGACCCGGCGCGCGGCGAATTCACCCGGCAGGCGGCGGGCGTTGTCAGCCTGGCCGGGCTGGCCCTGTTCGTCGTCGGCCTGGCCTTCGGGGCCCGCCTGGCACCCAACGGTGTGGCCCTGGCCGTGCTGGTGGCCGCCGTGCTGGTGTTCGCCGTGTCGCTCGAGCCGGTGCACCGCTTCGGGGTCGCCCTGGCCGGCCTGGTCGCGGCCTGCTGGCTTATCGCGGGGGGGCTGGGAATGCACCGGCTGGTCCTGCTGCAGCCGATCCTGGCCTGGGCCACCGTCCTGGTCTGGCTGGCCTGGACGCGTCACTGGACCGGCCAGCCGTTCTGGCGCCACAGCCTGCCGCCCCTGGCCTGGGCGCTGGCGCTGGCGGCATCGGTGCTGGTCGTGTGGTCGCCGCCGTGGCAACCCGCCGCCGACGGCCTGCCCTGGTCGGTCTGGCTGGCCAGCCGCTACGCCGCCGCCGCGGTCCTGCCGGGCACCGCGCTGCTGCTGGCCTGGCCGCAGCGCCGTGAGGTCCCCGCCTGGCGACTGCTGACCTGGGTGCTGGCCGCCGTCGTCCTGGCCTGGCTGTGGCTGCCGGCGCCCGGCGTGACCTTCACCCTGGCGATGATGCTGGTCGCCTTCGCGACCGGCCAGGTCGTCCTGCTGGCGCTGGCTATCCTGGCGCTGGCCGTCTACCTGGTCGCCTACTACTTCCAGCTGGCGGTGCCCTTGCTCGACAAGGCGCATGCCCTGCTGCTCGCCGGCGGCGTGCTGCTGGCCGCGCACCTGCTGCTGCGACCCTGGGCGCCGCGCAGCGAGGCGTCGCCATGAAAGTGCGCGACATTCTTCTGATCGCCGGCCTGTTGCTGGCACTGGCCGTCGTGAACATGGCGATCGGCGCGCGCGAGCGGCTGCTGCGCGAGGGAACGCCGGTGCTGCTGGCCCTGGCCCCGGTCGATCCGCGCGCCCTGCTGCAGGGCGACTACATGGCGCTGGACTGGGCGATCGCCCGCGATGTCGAAGCCAACTTCGGCGAGCAGCGGCCGCGTCATGGCGATGGCTATGCCGTGCTCGCCCTGTCGGCCGATGGCACGACGTCGTTCCTGCGCAACCAGGCGCAGGCGGGTCCGGTGGCCGAGGGCGAGGTGGCGCTGCGCTGGCGTCTGCGCGGCGGTCGCGTGCGCATCGTCACCAACGCCTGGTTCTTCCCCGAGGGCCAGGCCGAGCGCTACCAGTCGGCGCGCCATGGCGAACTGCGCGTCGGCGCCGACGGTGAGGCGCTGCTGGTGGCGATGCGCGGCGGCGATCTCGCGGCGCCCTAGCCTGGAAATTTCATGAGGACGGGTGGCGAGGCCATCGAGATCGCGCCATCGCGCGAAGATCGGCGGCCGCAGTGGCAGTTTCTGAGATATCCAGGCTGGCCGGCTGTCGAAAGGCCGCCTGCGCGCTGCGGCCCCGGCAGGTCGCCGGAAGCCCATGGCGGCACGCGCCGGGCGGGCGCTCTGGAGTTCTACGCCGACGCGCTGTTCTCAACACACTGCCCGGGGGGTCCTTCGCTCGATGTCCGGACCGGCCGGCCCGAGGTGGACCGCAAACGGATGGGCGACCCTGTCTGCTCACAAGGCCCGGGGTGCAGCAGCGGTGGCCTGTTCCAGCCGACCCAGCCAGGCCAGGGCGTGGTCGCGATCCGCGCCGCACATCGCCGGCTCCGGGCGCAGGCTTCTGCAGACCGCAGGCCGCTCCGGGCGGTCGAACAGGGCGCAACGCAGGTCGACGGTGAGCTGCACGCAGGCGACGCCTGCCGGCTTGCCGTCCGGCATGCCGGGGATCGGCGAGCTGATCGACGGGGCGATGCAGCAGGCGGCGCAGTGGGGCCGGCAGTCCACGGTCAGCCGGGCCGGCGCGACACGCAGGTCGAGGCGCAGCCGCGAACCCGGCAGCGGGCCGGCAACGCGGTCATGGCAGATCGACGCGCAGCGACGCCAACACGGCGTCCGCGTCCGGCTCGACGCCGTGCCAGTGCGCGAACGCGACCGCCGCCTGGTCGACCAGCATGCCCAGTCCGTCGTGCACGTCGGTGGCGCCGGCGGCGCGCGCCCAGGCCAGGAAACCCACGGCCGCTGTCCCGTAGTTGAGGTCGTAGGCCATCGCCCTGGGCGCCAGCAGGCCCATCGGCAGCGCGATGTCCTCGCCGCGGTGGCCGGCCGAGGTGCCGTTGACCACCAGGTCGAACTCGCCGGCTTCGTCCAGGTCCTGCCAGTAGGCGCTGTGCACCCGCGCCGGCTCGCCGATGCGCAGCGCCAGGGCCTCGGCGCGTTCGGGATGGCGATTGGCGATCACCAGGTCGCCGGCGCCGGCATCGAGCAGGGCGGGGACGATGCCGGCGATGGCACCGCCGGCACCCAGCAGCAGCACGCGCCGGCCGCGCACGTCGTGGCGCAGGCGCAGGCAGACATCGGCGATGAAGCCGGCGCCGTCGGTGTTGTCGCCGGCCCAGCCGCCGCCCGGTATCAGGGTCAGGGTGTTGGCCACGCCCGAGCGCTGCGCGGCGGGCTCCAGCCGCTCGCACAGCGCCGCCGCCAGCGCCTTGAGCGGCGCGGTGACGTTGGCGCCGGCACCGCCTTCGGCGGCGAACGCCGCCAGGCGCTCGGCGAAGGTTCCTGTGCTGGCCGGCAGCAGTTCGTAGCGCAGGGCGATGCGGCGCTGCGCCGCGAACGCCGCGTGGATGCGCGGCGACAGCGAGCGCTCGATCGGCTCCCCGAACAGGGCGTAGCGCCGGGGTGGCGGTGGCGCGCCGCCATCGTCGGCGAGGACCGGCGGTATCCGTTCGCTGCTCATGGCGAGCCGCCCTCCTCGCGCAACCAGCGCGCCGCGTCGATCGCGAAGTAGCTCATCACCGCATCGGCGCCGGCGCGCCGGATCGATACCAGCGCCTCCAGCGCGCAGGCGCGCTCGTCCAGCCAGCCGTTGCCGGCCGCGGCCTTGAGCATCGCGTACTCGCCGCTGACCTGGTAGACCACGGTCGGCACCTGGAAACGCGCCTTCACCCGCTGCACGATGTCCAGATAGGGCAGGCCGGGCTTGACCATCACCAGATCGGCGCCCTCGGCCAGGTCGAGCGCGACCTCGTGCAACGCCTCGTCGCTGTTGCCAGGGTCCATCTGGTAGCTGCGCTTGTCGCCCTTGCCGAGCGCGGTCGCGGAGCCGACCGCGTCGCGGAACGGGCCGTAGAACGCCGAGGCGTACTTGGCCGAATAGGCCAGGATGGCGGTGTCGACGTGCCCCTGGGCCTCGAGGGCCCGGCGCAGCGCGCCGATCCGCCCGTCCATCATGTCGCTGGGCGCGACCACGTCGGCACCCGCGGCGGCGTGGGAGAGCGCCTGGCGGACCAGGGCCTGCACGGTGTCGTCGTTGAGGACATGGCCGTTGTCGTCGACCAGGCCGTCCTGGCCGTGGCTGGTGTAGGGATCCAGGGCGACGTCGGTGATCACGCCGAGCTGCGGGAAGCGTGCCTTCAGCGCGCGCACCGAGCGCTGCACCAGGCCGTCGTCCTGCCAGGCGGCGGCGGCGTCCAGGCTCTTGGCCTCCGGTGCCGTGACCGGAAACAGGGCCAGTGCCGGGATGCCCAGGACGCTGGCCTGCTCGGCGGTGCGCAGCAGGGCTTCGGCGTCGAGGCGCTCGACACCGGGCATCGACGGCACCGGTGCGGTGCCGCGTGGCTCGTGCACGAATACCGGCAGGATCAGGTCGTCCACCGACAGGCGGGTCTGCCGCACCAGGCGGCGCGAGAATTCGTGGCGACGCGTCCGCCGCAGTCGGGTCAGGGGATACTCCATGGCCGGATTATCGCTCCGCCGGGTGGCGGTCGGCGCAGGTGGCGCTGCGGATACTCCGCTGAGAAGCGGCCGCCCTGGATGGGTTCCAGCCCGCCGGTACCGTCCTTGCCCCAGTCGCCCTCTGAGAATCAACGGCTTGCGCAGACGGCTTGACCGACGCCCGGCCATGGCCGCAGCCGGCGGGTTGCTCTTAAGCCTGCCTGCCGGGACTGCCCGCGTGCTCCGGCCCGCCGCGTTCCGTGACACGACGGGACCCGCAGTGCAGGCCAGGGCGCCGCGGAGCAGCCTGTTGAAAAACGACCTTCCTGGCCGTTTTTCAAGTCGCCCCTCCGGCGCAGGTCCGGACGGGCTCCCGTCGAATCAACTGCTTACGCACTTGCTTCGCCGAGCGGCCATCCATGGCCGCCGCCAGCAGGCTGTTTTTCAACCGCCTGCTGGCGCGGCCGGAAGGGATGCCGCCGGGCGAGACGGTGTCAACCCGTGCCACGGGATTTTCTTAAGATTCTGTAAAACAAGTCACAGAAAGTTCAGCTGGCCACGCTAAACTGCTGACCTGTCTCGCTTGTTGCACCGCATAAGGCCCGCCATGACCACCGCCCTCGCCCTGGCCCTGCTCACGACCCTCCTGGTCGTGGTGCTGCCCTGGCTGGCCCTGGTCCGGGTCCAGGATGGCCAGGTCGCGGTGCTGCGTCGTTCCGGGGGCAGCCGCAAGGTCCTGCTGCCCGGTCTGCACCTGGTGATTCCCGGGTTGGACCGCATCGAGCGCCGCATCGACAGCGTCGGCCACAGCCTGGTGCTGCGTGAGCACCGCGTGCCACAGGCCGGCGACGGCCTGCAGGTCGACGGTCGCGTCTATTACCAGATTCTTGACGCCCGCAAGGCTGCGCCCGAGCTCGAGCACCTGGAGCAGACCGTTGCCCGCACCCTGGACGACCTGCTGCCGGAGTTCGTCTGCGCCCACCGTGACGATCCCGCCGACTCCTTCAACATCGCGCTCAAGCAGTCGATGAACGAGCGTCTCCGGGGCCGCGGCATCCTGGTCGCGCGGACCCAGATCCAGGCGGCGTGAGGCCGCCCGACCGGGCCGCTACGGGCCCGGTTGGATACGCTCCGCCCGCATCCTGCGGGCCGTGCACGAAGCCCGCCAAACCGCCCGATGCGCGGACCCGCCGGCCTGCGTCGGCAGCCTGGTCCGGCGCCGTTGCCCGCGTCCTGGTTCGTGTCGCCCTGCCGTTCTGCGTGCCGGCCGGCCAAGGGTGCGGTCCCGGCTAACATGACCGCAATGACGCACGCCTTCCCCGACCTGTCGGCGGAGCTCGACCAGGGCCTGGCCGCGCTCGGTCTCGACCTGCCCGCGCCAGCGCGCCGGCAGCTGCTGGACTACCTGGCCCTGCTGGCGCACTGGAACCGCCGCATCAACCTGACCGCGGTGAGGGAGCCTCGCGAGATGCTGATTCGGCACCTGCTGGACAGCCTCGCCGTGCTGCCCTGGCTGCATGGCAGGCGCATCGCCGATCTGGGCGCAGGTCCAGGACTGCCCGGCATCCCGTTGGCGATCGCCCGCCCCGACCTGGACGTCACCCTGGTCGACAGCAACGGCAAGATGGCGCGTTTCCAGCGCGAGGCGGTCCGCCAGCTTGGACTGCAGGGGCGCTGCCATCCGGTGCAGGACCGCGTCGAGGCGTTCGCGCCGGCGCCGGACCGGCGCTTCGACACGGTGCTGTCGCGCGCCTATGCGCCGCTCGACCGTTTCATCGCGAGCAGCCGCCACCTGGTTGCCCCGGAGGGCCGTTGGCTGGCCCTGAAGGGCCAGCGTCCCGACGCCGAAATCGCGGCGCTGCCTGCCGATATCCGTGTCGAGGCCGTCCAGGCCCTGGCCGTGCCGGGCTTGGCAGGGCAGCGCCATGCCATCATCATGGCCGGCCCCGCCCCGGGCTGAGCCTCGACAGGCCCATGAGCCGCATCATCGCCATCGCCAATCAAAAGGGCGGGGTCGCCAAGACCACCACCTGCGTCAATCTCGCCGCCGCCCTGGCCGAGATGGGTCGGCGCGTGCTGGTGGTCGACATGGATCCCCAGGGCCACGCGACCATGGCCGCCGGCATCGACAAGGACGCCGAGGCGCCGAACGGTTGCGCGGTGTTGCTGGAGGAGTGCCCGGCGCGCGCCGCGATCGTGCCGGGCAGCGGCGGCATCGACGTGCTGCCCGGCAACGGCGACCTGACCGCCGCCGAGGTCAAGCTGATGGACGGCCTGGCCCGCGAGCATCGCCTGGGCAACGCCCTGAAGGCGGTCGCCGGCGACTACGACTACATCCTCATCGACTGCCCGCCTTCGCTCAGCCTGCTGACCATCAACGCGCTGACCGCGGCGGACAGCGTGCTGATCCCCATGCAGTGCGAGTTCTTCGCGCTGGACGGCCTGTCCAAGCTGATGAAGACGATCGAGGCGATCCGCGCCCACACCAATCCGCGGCTGACCATCGAGGGCCTGCTGCGGACCATGTACGACGGCCGCAACAACCTCGGCCAGGACGTCTCCGCGCAGCTCGCCGATCATTTCGGCGACCGCCTGTTCCGCACCATCATTCCCCGCAACGTGCGTCTGGCCGAGGCGCCCAGCCACGGCCAGCCGATCACCCTGTACGACCGCGATTCGCGCGGCGCAATTGCCTATCTGGGCCTGGCCGGCGAGATGCTCAAGCGCGAACGCGCCGCCCAGGCCGGTGCCGGGCAGCGAGGCGCCCATGGCTGATTTCCGGAGGAACGGCTGATGGCCGCCGCCAAGAAGCGCGGCCTCGGCCGCGGGCTGGACGCCCTGCTGGGCAGCAACGCCGTGCGTCCGGGCGCCAGCGAGCCGGTGTCCGCCGCCGACGAGGGCGAGCTGCGCGAACTGGCCATCGATGCCCTGCGTCCGGGTCGCTACCAGCCCCGCCAGGTGATCGCGCCCGAGGCGCTTGAGGAACTCGCGCAGTCGATCCGCGCCCAGGGCCTGATCCAGCCGATCATCGCCCGTCCGCTCGATGGCGGCTTCGAGATCATCGCCGGCGAGCGCCGCTGGCGGGCCGCGCGCCAGGCCGGCCTCGACAAGGTGCCGTGCCTGGTCCGCGACGTCGACGACCGCGCCACGGTGGCGATGGCCCTGATCGAGAACATCCAGCGCGAGGACCTGAACCCGCTGGAAGAGGCCAATGCGCTGCGCCGGCTGATCGACGAATTCGAGCTGACCCACCAGGAAGTCGCCGAGGCGGTCGGCCGCTCGCGCGCGTCGGTCAGCAACCTGCTGCGCCTGCTCGAGCTGCCCTCGGCGATCAGGACCCTGGTCGAGGCAGGCCGCCTGGACATGGGCCATGCCCGGGCGCTGCTGACCTTGCCCGAGGCCCAGGCGGTGAGGCTGGCCGAGCAGGCCGCCGAGGAGGAATGGAGTGTCCGGCAGCTCGAGCAGGCGGCGCGCCAGGCGCCACCTGCGGGCGGCTCCGGCAACCGGCCCGCACCGGCCAGCCCGGATCCGGACATCACCCGTCTGGAGCAGGAGCTGGCCGAACTGCTGTGCGCGCCGGTCAGCATCCGTCACGGCCGCGCCGGCAAGGGCCAGCTGGTGATCCGCTACCACAGCCTCGACGAGCTCGAGGGCGTGCTGGAACGCCTGCGCCGCGACTGAGCGCCTGCGTCGCGAAAGTCCGACTGCTGCGTCCGTTGCGGGGGCGGAGAAGAGGGCCGCCCCAGCCCGTGCGCGCTTCTGGACCGGCGGCGATGCAGATCATGGCAAGAGTCAGCCCTCTCCCCCGCCCCTCCTGCAGGCCGGGAGGGGAGAAGTGCGGTGTCGTCGCTCTGGCGAAAAGCCGCCTGGCAGCGGGCGGAGACACGAGGCCAATCAGGTCTCCCAGAGGGTGAAAGACGCGGAGCGCACTCCGCTCACTGGCCGCGACGCCCCCGGTCCATACTCCCTGTTCGCATCTTCGATCCGCATCTGGTCCCCGGTCCCCGGCGCTGCCCTGAGTCCCATGCCGAACTGGTTTCGGCGCACGGGCGCAGACAAGACTCCCGACGGCACGCGTGTCTGCCCCAGTCGCCCACCGCGTCGATCAGTTCGCTACCAGCCCGGATAGTCCATGAGGGCGCAGTGGCGGCCCCAGGGCCGTCCGGTCGACCCGACCGGGCCTCGCTGCGCCGCGGCGTGACCGCCCACCGTTCCGTCGTATGCTCACGGCCATGGACCCCAACGCCGAACCGCGCAGCATCGACCGCTATTTCGCCCATTACGGGGCGGACCACCGCAACGCCACCAACCAGCTGATCCACTGGATCTGCGTGCCGGCCATCCTCTGGAGCGTGATCGCCCTGCTCTGGACCGTGCCGGTCCCGGCCCTGCTGGGCCGGCCGGGCCTGTGGTCGGCGCTGGCCATGTTCCTGGCCTTCGTCTGGTACTACCGGCAGTCGCGGCGGCTCGGCCTGGCGATGGCCCTGGTGTTCGTCCTGATGGCCTTCGGCACCGAACTGCTGTTCCGCATCCTGGGTCCCCGGGACCTAGCCTGGCTGGCGGTCGCGGTGTTCGTGGTGGCCTGGATCGGCCAGTTCATCGGCCATCGCATCGAGGGCCGCAAGCCGTCCTTCTTCACCGACCTTTTCTACCTCCTGGTCGGTCCGGCCTGGCTGATGGGCAAGGCGATGCGCCGCCTGCGCGTGCCGTACTGACCCCGCACCGGCCGTTTCGGCGTTTACTTCCCCGATGGCAGCGCCCTGGATGATGGCGCCCACCATCACGGTCGTGTGAAACTTGCCGTCACGGCGGTCTTCCGCGACCGCCCGGTTCCACCGGCGCCGCCGGTGGCCAAGCAGCTTCTTACCGAGAGTCAGGCCATGCCCACCCGCAAAGCACTTGCCCTTGCCCTGCTCGCTGCACTTGCAGCCGGCGCCGCTTCCGCGCAGACCGCGCTCCGTGCCGGTCAGACGGTGAACGGCACGTTGTCGGCCGACAGCCCGCGCGCCGACGACGGCACGCCCTATGTCCTCTACACGTTCCGCGGCCGCGCCGGCGATCGCATCCGGGTCGATATGCAGTCCAGCGATTTCGACGCCTATCTGGCCGTTGGCACCGTCGCCGCGCCTGGCTGCCCGGGCGATTGCCGCACCGACGACGACGGCGGCGAAGGGCTCAACAGCCGGCTGACCTACACCCTGCCGGCCAGTGGCCAGGTGCAGATCCGCGCCAATTCGGTCGGTTCCGACGCCACCGGCGCGTTCACCGTCCAGGTCACCGAGCTGCCGCCGCAGGCCCGGCCCACGGTGCGCCCGGTGCGCATGAACCAGGCCGCCACCGGCAACTTCGACGACAACACCGCAACCGACGACAACGACCGTCCCTATGCCCTCTACAGCTTCGAGGGCCGTGCCGACCAGGCGGTGGTGATCCGCCTCGACTCCACGGATTTCGACCCGCTGGTCGAGTTCGGCCGCATGCAGGGCGACAGCTTCATCTCCGAAGCCTCCGACGACGATGGCGGCTCCGGTCTCAATGCGCGCCTGTCGACGCGCGTGGGCTCCAGCGGCAACGCCACCATCAAGGTGACCACGCCCAGCACCAGCGCGCGCGGTGCCTACACCCTGCTGGTCGGCGATCCGCCGCGACCGCAGCCGATCACGGTTTCCGACCTGAACGTGGGCGAGTCGGTGCGCGGCCGACTCGACGATTCCGATCCCTTCGATGCCGACGAGATCCGCTTCGACGTCTACCGGATCAAGGGCAACCCGGGCCAGCGCGTGGTCGTGCGGATGGAGTCCCAGGACCTCGATCCGCTGCTGAAGTGGGGCACCTTCGACGGCGACCGTTTCAGCGAGGAGGCGCGTGACGACGATAGCGGCGGCGGCAACAGCGCCCTGCTGACGATCACCCTGGATTCCGACGGCGATGGCCGTCTGGTCGCCACCTCCTATGGCGGCGGTGAGGGCGGCTACACCCTGTCGGTGGTCACCGCCCCGCGCGGCGGCAACTGACCGGCTCCCTGGCGCGCCCGGGTCGCCGACCCGGGCCGCCAGGACCCCGCACAAGCATCGCCAACCCGGCGCCGGCACGCCACCGCCCGGCGCACAGGTTCGACGTGCCGGCTGCGGCCGGCACCGGCGGCCGGTACCCGTCCGGGCGCCCCGGACGTATCCCCAGCCCGCCCTGACGCCATGCCGCCGTCCCATCTGCTGCTGGTCCTGCTGGTGTGCCTGGCCTGGGCCGGCAATTTCCTGGCATCGGCGACTGCCCTGCTGTCCCTGCCACCGCTGCTCTACACGGCGCTGCGCCTGGCCATCGTGCTGGCGGTGCTGGCGCCCTTCCTGAGGCCCCCGGCAGCCGGACACTGGCCGCGCCTGCTGGCCGTTGCACTGCTCAATGGCGGGCTGCATTTCGCCCTGAACTTCTGGGCGCTGCGCGCCGCCGGGGACCTCAGCACCGTGGCCATCGCCATGCAGAGCTACGTGCCGATGAGCGTGCTGCTGTCGGTCTGGCTGCTCGGCGAACGGATCGGCTGGCGTTCCGGGCTGGCGGTGGCGGTGGCTTTCGCCGGCGTCCTGGTGCTGGGCCTGGATCCCCAGGTGGCGACGCAGCCCGGGGCGCTGGGCCTGGCCCTTCTGGCGGCCCTGGCGCTGGCGCTGGGTTCGGTGCTGATGCGCGGACTGGAGGGTGTGGGCGCCTTCTCCCTGCAGGCCTGGGCAGCCGCGGTCGGGTTGCCGCCCCTGCTGGTGTTGTCATGGCTGCTGGAAGGTGCGCCGCTGCCCCTGCTCGCCGCCGCACCGCTGCTGGCCTGGGCCGGTGCCGCCTACTCGGCGCTGGCGGCCTCGGTGCTGGGCCACGGCCTCTACTTCTGGCTGGTGCGCAGACATGGCGTCTCGGCGATCACGCCCTATCTGCTGCTGGCGCCAGTGCTGGCGGTGCTGCTGGGCGTGCTGTTCTGGGGCGACCGCCCCGGCCCGCGGTTGCTGACCGGCGGTGCGCTGGTGCTTGCCGGCGTGCTGGCGATCGCCCTGCGCGCCCTGGCCGGACGGCGGCCTCCGCCACAACCTACCGCACCCGCCGCAGGGCTGGCCCCGCTGCCGTTCGATCCGCCTGCCGCGCCCTCTTCGACCCCATCACGCGAACCCGGCCGCACGTGAACCCGCTGCCATCGGCTGCGGTCGCTGCCGAACAACCCGGGTGACGGCGCCCTGTGCAAACGCCGCGCTGCCCGGGGAGCGGCAGGCGCCACCGCATCGACGCAGCGCGGTCGTCCAGGACCGCGCGCAGGGTTCATGCCCGCCGGCGTGAACGGCGGCCCAATCGCGCCCGCCACGCCACGATTCCTCCATGTTCGCTGCCAGCTTGGCGGTCAAGGTGGCCAGCACGGGACGCATGGTGCTGCCCGGCCCGTCCAAGGAGACGTCGATGAACAAGCTGATGCTCGCCACCACCACCGCCCTGGCCCTGGGCCTGTCCGCCTTCGCCCATGCGCAGCCGGCGGCCGAGGACCGTGGCGCCCGCCCGGATCGCGCCGAGCGCGCCGAGCAGCACATGGCCCGGCACCTGGACCGCATGGCCACCGAACTCAACCTCACCCAGGCGCAGAAGCTCGAGCTGGAGGCGGTGATGCGCGCCCAGCACGCCGAGCGCATGGCGCTGCGCGAGCGGCACCGCGAGGAGTCGCGCGCCCTGCACGCCCAGGGCAAGGCCCAGGTCGACGCCATCCTGAGCGCCGAGCAGAAGGCGCAAATGGAGACCCTGCGCGCCGAGCGCCGTGAGGCCTGGCAGGCCCGCCGCGGCGAGGGCCATCGCGGCCACGGCAAGCGCCACGGCCGGCAGCGCGGGGACGAGTGACGGCGCCGGCCGCCGGCGGTCGAGGGAGCGAGCCCCCTCGGCCGCTGCGGCCGCAGTCAGCGCACCGCCCCTCGACCGCCTGCCCACGGCCAGCCCGGGATGGCGGAGACAGGGGCCTCGGGCCGGCCTGCCACCCAGTCCGGCCCGCGGCCCGGACGCTGACGGTCGCTGGCAGCCCTTCGGCGTGACTGGAAGGGCTGCCCGGCGATCGCCGCGGCGAGGCAGGCGGCGGGAACGAGGTCAGCGCAGCGCCCCTGCCCGCGCCAGCCCCCGCGCCAGGGTCTCGTAGACCACGCGGATGCGGCGCGCCGAGCGCAGTTCCCGGTGCGCGACCAGCCAGATCGGAAGCCGCACCGGCGGCACCTCGTCGAGTACGCGCACCAGGTCGGGCAGGCGACGGGCAACGTCGTCCATCACGGCGCCGATGCCGAGTCCCTGGCGGACCAGGGCGAGATACCCGGCCGAATGCGGGCAGAAACAGCTGAAGCTCGCCTGCGTCAACGGCAGGCCGTGCTGCTGCAGGTGGGCCAGGAAGCGCCCTGACCGGTCGTAGCCGACGAAGGGCAGGCCGGCGGCTGCCGCGACGGTGCGGGGATGGCCGCATCGTCGAAGCCAGCCCTCGCTGGCGTAGAAGCTGGCGGTCGTCTCGCGCAGCAGGCGGGCGACCAGCGCAGGTTGCTCGGGCCGGACGTGGCGGATGGCGATGTCGGCCTCGCGCCGCTGGAGATCGCTGAGCTGGTCGGAGGACACCAGCTCGACGGCGATGTCCGGTTCGCGATCGCGAAGACGCTCCAGCAGGGGTGGCAGCAGCCAGTTCGCCACGGCATCGCTGGCGGAAACCGTGACCACACCACTCACGGCCTGGCAGCGCCCTGCGGCGCTGAGTCCGAGCGCATCGGCGGCGGCGCCCATGGCGCGGGCGTGCTCCAGCAGATCGCCACCGCTGTCGGTGAGCACCAGGGTCCGGCCCACCCGCTCGAACAGGGCGACGCCGAGCTGCCGCTCCAGCATGGCGACCCTGCGGCTCAGGGTGGGTTGCGACAGGGCAAGGCGCGCGGCAGCCGCCGTCAACGACCCGGACTCGGCGGTCTCCAGGAAGGCGCGCAGTAGGTTCCAGTCCACCGATTCATGCGCTCCTGAATGACATGCCTGCATTCTAGGGCGTTCATTGAATGCAACCGCATCGATACGATCCCCACCTGCTCCTGGACCCGAATCATGACCACAACCGACCCGAGCCCCGGCGCTGGCGCGCAGCATCCGGACCTGGAGGCCACTGCCCGGCGGCGCAAGGCCCGCTTCTGGGATCGCATCGCCCGCAAGTACGCCGCCGATCCGATCGCCGACCCGGTCGGCTACGAGAGAACGCTGGAGCGCGTACAGAACCTGCTGTCGCCGCAGCAGCTTGTCCTGGAGATCGGCTGTGGCACCGGCAGCACGGCCTTGCGCCTGGCACAGGGCACCCGGCGCCTGCTCGCCACCGACGTATCCGGCGAGATGATCGCCATCGCCCGCGAGAAGCATGCCCGTTCACCGCTGCCGCAACTGGAGTTCGCGGTGGCCGAGGCGGATGCCGGCACGCTGGGCCACGAGGCCTGGGATGCGGTGCTGGCCTTCAACATGCTGCATCTCGTTGACGATCTGGACCGGACGCTCGAGCTGGCTGTGGCGGCACTCAAGCCGGGCGGCTTGCTGATCTCCAAGACGCCCTGTATCGGCGAGATGAATCCAGTGATCCCCCGCCTTGCGCTGCCGCTGATGCGGATGCTCGGCAAGGCCCCGTCCGTGCTGTGCTTCGACGGGGCGGCGCTGCAGGCGGCGATGACGCGCCACGGTCTGCGCATCGATGCGGCCGAGCGCCACGGCAGTGGCAGGAAGGACACCCGGCTGTTCGTGGTCGCCAGAAAGCCATGAACGGCGGCGATCGCGACGCCGCCTGACGGTCCGCGGTCGCCGACCGGCCGGCAAGCCGGTGGCCCGGGCGATCGGATGACCTGCAGTCGATCCGGGTCGCTCGGCCGGGGCGGCCGCCGGGCGGACCGCGGGGCTCAGGCGGTCAGGCGTTCCAGGGCCTCGCGATAGCGGGCCACGGTGCCGGCGATCACCGCCGCCGGCAGACGCGGTCCCGGCGCGGTCTTGTCCCAGTCCAGCGTCTCCAGGTAGTCGCGCACGAACTGCTTGTCGAAGCTCGGCGGGCTGCGGCCCGGCGACCAGGCGTCGGCCGGCCAGAACCGCGAGGAATCCGGCGTCAGCATCTCGTCGGCCACGTACAGCCTGCCATCGGCGTCCAGGCCGAACTCCAGCTTGGTGTCGGCGATGATCAGGCCGCGCTCGCGCGCGTAGGCGGCGGCGAAGCCGTACACCGCCAGGGTCGCCTGGCGCACGCGTTCGGCCAGCTCGCCGCCGACCAGTTCGACCATGGCATCGAAGCCGATGTTGGCGTCGTGTTCGCCCTGCGGCGCCTTGGTCGATGGCGTGAAGATCGGTTCCGGCAACGGGTCGGCCTGGCGCAGGCCGGGCGGCAGGCGGATGCCGCAGACCTCGCCGGTCGCCTGGTAGTCCTTCCAGCCCGAGCCGATCAGGTAGCCGCGCGCGATCGCCTCCACCGGCAGGATGCGCAGGCGCCGGCCGATCACGCTGCGGCGCAGGTACTGGCCGGCATCCACGCCGGCCGGCAGCACCGCGGCGACGTCGTCGCCGGTCAGGTGGTTCGGCACCAGGTGGGCGGTGCGCGCGAACCAGAAGTTGGAAAGCTGGGTGAGCAGCTCGCCCTTGCCCGGGATCGGATCGGGCAGCACCACGTCGAAGGCGCTCAGGCGGTCGCTGGCGACGATCAGCAGGCGGCCGGCGTCCAGCGCGTAGACATCGCGGACCTTGCCGCGGTGGACGAGGTCGAGGCCGGGCAGGTCGGACCGGTACAGCACGGAAGCCATGGCGGAAGCGGTGACGACGGGAAGGCGCGCAGTGTAGCGCTCCCGACCAGGCCGGTCCGGGTGGCCCGCCGCTGGCGCGATCGAAACGGCCCGCCGTCGGGGATGCGGTCCGACCGGCCGATACCTGCATGCCGGTGTCGAAGTCGAACGGTGCAGGGCGCCGCACGGCGCCGTGCCATGGAAGCATCCGGGCCAGCCCGCGCCACTACAATCGCCGCATGTCCCGCACCCTGCGCCTGCTGCTCCCGATCGCCGCCGCACTGGCCGGGTGCGGCGGCCAGGCCGATGCACCCGCAAGCCTCCCGGGGGCGATGCCTTCGCCACATCGCACGGCGGAGTCGCAACCTGCGGCGGAACCGGCCGCGCCTGCCCGGCTCGGCCAATGCGCCGCCTGCCACGGCCGCGACGGCCGGTCGACCATCGCCAACGTGCCCGACCTCGCCGGTCGCGACGCGGCCGAGCTGCTCGACGCCATGGCCGCCTACCTGGACGGCCGCAGGGACTATCCGCCGATGCGCGCCATGCTGGGGCCGATCCGCGTCGAGGAGCGCGAGGCACTGGCGAACTGGTACGCCAGGCAGCCCGGCCCGCCACCCTCGTGACCCGCCTCGCGGTCGCCTTGGGCGCCGTGCTCGGCCTGCTGCTGGGCCGCCATCCGTTGGCCGCCGCCCTCGGGGCCGGGCTGGGCTGGCTGCTGGCCGCCGTCGTGCTGCCGCGCCTGCTCGGCGCCGGCAGCGCATCGCCGGTGCCGGCGCTGTTCATGGTGCTCGGCCGCATCGCCAAGGTCGACGGCCGCGTCGATGCCAGCGAGATCGCGGTGTGCGAGCGCCTGATGGAGCGCCTGGCCCTGGATGCCCAGGGCCGTGCCGATGCGGTGGCGGCCTTCAATGCTGGCAAACAGGACGAGGCCGTGCTGGACCGGGCCTGGGTCGACCTGCGCCGCGCGCGCGCGCATGCGCCGCTGTTCATCGAGGTCTTCATCGACATGGCGCTGGCCGACGGCGTGCTGGCACCGGAAGAGCGCCGTCTGCTCGGCAAGTGCGCCTGGATGCTGGGCGTGCGCGAGACCACGCTGGAGTTGATGCTGCACCGGCGCCGGGCCGGCGGCCGTGCCGGCCAGACGCCCGCCGATGCCGCTGCCGACGACCCCTACGCGGTGCTGGGCCTGGACCATCGCGCCAGCGATGCCGAGGTGCGGCGCGCCTACCGCAGCCTGGTCAGCCGCCACCACCCCGACCGCATGACCGCGCGTGGCGAGGCCCCGGAGACCGTCCGCCTGGCGCAGGCGCGCACCCAGGAGATCCTGGCCGCCTACGAACGCATCCGCAGCGCCCGCGGCATGCGCTGAGCGGCACCCGGACGTCGCCACGGCGACGCGCCCGACCCGTCCTGCTAGCGTGCCGCAGACGTCCCGCTGGAGCCTGGCCATGCGTACGCTCGCCCGTTGTTTGCTGACCGTCCTTGGCGGGGTGGCCTGCGACCCGACAGCCGCCGGCGACGCGGCCTGGCCCGACTTCATGGCCGGCTGCTGGCAGGCCGACGATGCCCCGCCCGGCAGTGGCGAGCACTGGATGGTGCCGGCAGGCGGCCTGATGCCCGGCATGGCGCGCACGCTGCGCGCGGATGGCCGCAGCAGCCACGAATTCCTGCTCATCCGCCAGGACGCGGAGCACGGCCTGGTGCTCGAGGCGTTGCCGTCCGGACAGCCCGCGGCACGCTTCGCGCTCGAGTCCTTGTCGCCACGGGAGGTCGTATTCGGCAATCCGGCCCACGACTTCCCGCAGCGGATCGGCTACCGCCGCGAGCCGGGGAACCGCCTGCTCGGCTGGATCGAAGGGGGCGGTGACGGGCAGATGCGGCGCATCCGGTTCCCCATGCACGCCGTGCCCTGCCCCCGGTCCGGCACGGCCGATCCGCACCCGCCGTAGGCGATCCGGCCGCGCGGGGCGCCGCGCCGGGGTGCAGCCGGCGCCGCGCTGCGGCACCATGGCCGCTGCCGATCCGAACCGCCCTGCCATGAGCCAGCCGCCGATCATCGCCCCGTCGATCCTGTCCGCCGACTTCGCCCGTCTGGGCGAGGACACCGCCGCCGTGCTCGCCGCCGGCGCCGACTGGGTGCACTTCGACGTGATGGACAACCACTACGTTCCGAACCTGACGATCGGCCCGATGGTCTGCCAGGCGCTGCGCGACTACGGCATCACAGCGCCTATCGACGTGCACCTGATGGTGCGGCCGGTCGACCGCATCGTGCCGGACTTCGCGCGCGCCGGCGCCAGCCTGGTGTCGTTCCATCCCGAGGCCAGCGAGCACGTCGACCGCACCCTGGGTCTGATCCGCGAGAGCGGCTGCCAGGCCGGCCTGGTGTTCAACCCGGCGACGCCGCTGCACTGGCTGGACCACGTGATGGACAAGCTCGACCTGGTGCTGCTGATGTCGGTCAACCCGGGCTTCGGCGGCCAGTCGTTCATCGCCTCGACCCTGGACAAGATCCGCGCGGTGCGCCGGCGCATCGACGAATCCGGGCGCGCCATCCGCCTGGAGGTCGACGGCGGCGTCAAGGCCGACAACATCGGCGCGATCGCCGCGGCCGGCGCCGACACCTTCGTGGCCGGCAGCGCCATCTTCGGCAGCGGCGACTACGCCGCCACCATCGCCGCGATGCGCGAGGCGATCGCCACGGCGGCGGTGCCGCCGGAATCGGCGCTGTTTCCAGGCACCGTGCCACACGGCTGACCGGCCTGGCCTGGGGGAGGGTCTGACCCAGGCCGTTCTGGCCTTGATCAGACCCGCCCGCTCAGGCACCTGTCCGGGCTGGCGTGCCTGATGCACGTCGACCGACCCAAGGGCCGGGGGAAGGGCTGAATTGATCAGACCTTCATTCGAACATTGCGGGCGACGTCCGTGCGCCCCGTCAGTCGCCGGTCGACAACTGCGCCGCCATGCGCTCCAGATGCGCCACGTTGGCATCCAGCAGGTCGCGCGTCTCCTGCACGGCGGCCATGCAGCGCGCCACCGGCCAGTCGCTTGGGGGCGCCTGCGGCGGCAGGGGCAGGCGGACGTGTTCCAGCCAGGCGCGCACCACGTCCATGCGCGGGTCCGCGAGCAGCGCGGTCGCGGCGGCATCGAGGTCGGCATCCTGGCCTCGGCAGGCGACCGACGGCAGGGCATCGGCCAGGCTCCAGGCGAACTGGCCGAGCGCCTGCGTGGTTGGCGAGTCGTCGCTGATGACGGCAGTCGACAGCGAAACCAGCATCAGGACCAGGGCGGCCATGCGTTTCATGAAGGAGTCCGGCTCGGGCTTGACGGTGCGGAAGGCTGTCACGACCGCAGCGATGCGGGCAAGGGGTGAGTCCGTCCACGCGGGTGCGCTTGCCGGCTATCCTCGACCGCCATGAACAGTCCTGCCCGTCGATCCCGTCCGTCCCGGCGCGCCGCCGGCCCGCTCCTTGCCGCCGCGCTGGCCGCCGCACCGGTCCATGCCCAGCAGACCGTCTCCGGCGGTCCCGGCAACGATTACCAGGCCGACGTCGCCATTCCCTGGGATGCGCCGGAATCGCGCATCGTGGTGTTCGAGCGGCTCGACGGCGCCCTGTCCGGCGACCTCTACGTGACCCGCAGCAGCGACGGCGGCGCCACCTGGACGACGCCGGCCCTGGCGATCGGCACCGCCGCCAACGAGCGTCATCCGGCCCTGGTGCAGACCGGAGCGCAGGCCTGGGCGCTGTTCCACCTGGCCGGCACCGGCGCCAGCAGCAGCTTCCGCATCCATCGCGCCACCTCCACCGACGGCACCGTCTTCACCGCCCAGGGCGCGGTCGACCTGGGCTGGGCCACGGGCGGCGAGGTCAACCCGCACGTGATGCGCCACCCCGACGGCACCCTGGTGATGACCTACCAGCGGCTTTCCGGCGCCGCCTATATCGCGCAGTCGACCGACGGCGGCGCCACCTGGGACACGCTGCGAACGCAGGTCAGCCCGGGCAACGCCGCATTGCCCCGCATCGCGTTCCGTCCGGACGACGGCACCTGGTTGCTGGTGTACCAGACCGGCAGCAACCCGGTCAGCGGCTGGATCAAGACCAGCAGCGATCCGCTGGACTGGTCGGCGACGGCGCGGCCCCTGCTGCCCGCCGGCAACAACCACGACGGCTTCCCGATGGTGCTGTCCGACGGCAGCTTCGCCCTGCTCTGGGCGCAGGTGGTCGGCAATGCCTTCCAGGTCTTCTCGATCCGCTCGCGCGACGGCATCGCCTGGGAACCGGCGATCCAGGTCAGCGACCGGCCGGGCCTGTTCAACGTCCAGCCGCACGCCCTGCGCGGCCCCGATCCGGGCACCGCGGAGATCTACTGGGGCGCCGCGCAGAGCCCGCCCTCGGGCAACTTCGACATCGTCCGCGAACCGGCGGTCCTGCTTGCGCCGGTGATCTTCCACGACGGCTTCGAATAGCGCGGCGCTTCCTCACATCGCGTCGGGTGCGGCCGGCTCCCTCACGCGGGGCCCGGCGCCGGCACCGCCTCGACCACGTAGCGCAACGGGCCGCCGGCGCTGACCGCATCGAAGGGCCAGCAGGTGACCAGCAGCAGGCGGTCGCCGGTTTCGTGGTCGAGGCCGATCCCGGTGCGGCGGCTGTCGACCACCCGGGATGCATGCACGAGGTAGTCGCGGCGGATCGTGCCGTCGTCGAGCCCGATGCGGTCGCCCGGCTGGAGTTGCCGCAGCCAGGCGAAGTGGGTGTCGCGATGGCCGCTGACCACCGTGGTGCCGGGCTGGCCGGGCGCGGCGCTGGCCGGTGCCCAGCCCGGGCCAAAGGCCAGCACCCGGCCGCTGTCGCCGGCCAGAACGATCTGCGCGCCGCCGTCGGGGCGCAGCAGGCGGGCGACTGGCCGGGTGTCGGCCCAGGGCCAGGGCGGCGGCGCCTCGCCCTGCACCAGGCCGCGCTGCCAGGCGCGTTCGAGCAGCCACTGCGCGAGCGCCGCCTTGCCGTGGATCCAGCCGGCGTCGGCGGCGGTCGCGAGCGCCGCAATTCCCAGCAGCGCGGCCAGCAGCAGACGGATCCGGCAGGCCGCACCGGTTCGCGAAGACTCTGGATGAGGCTCACGGCCAGCCGGCGATGCATCGGCAGGGCTGCCGGGAACCGGGCCCGGACCCCGGGTCACGGGGATGCGATCGCCGACCGACACCGCGATCGCGCTCACAGCGGCCACCAGTCGTACTCGACATTGCGCTGACGGCGGCGCGGAAAGCTGGCCGGCCACAGCGCCGCCGGTCGCGGCGAGGGCCGCGGCCGGTAGCGCAGTTGCCGGCCACCGGCGGCCGGCTCGAAGCCGACCCGGCGCGGCCGCGGCGCGGGGAATGCGCCGCGTGCGGGAACCGTTCGCGAAGGCGCCATGGCTCAGGCCTCCCCTGCGGCGTCGCCGGCCGGCCGCCGGCGGCGGCCCAGCACCAGGGCCGCTGCGAACAGCAGGAGCAGGGCGATTACCAGGCGCTGGCGGGCGTCGGTGGCGCCCTGCGCCAGGGCCAGGGTGCCGGCCGGCGTGGCATTGGCGAAGGCCACCGAGGCCAGGTCGGCGTCGGCCGGCCGGACCGGCACCCGCTCGACCGCCACCAGGCTGGTCCAGCGGCTGGCCAGGCCATGTCGCAGGGCCAGCGGCAGGGCGGTGGAGCGCACATCGTCCTCGTCGCCGCCGCGACGCAGCTGATCTTCCAGGGCCGCGACCTTGGCGCGCGCCCACAGCCGGCCGACGCCCTCGGCCGGCCGGGCGCCGCCCAGCGCGACCTGGGTGCGCCAGGCATGCGCGCGGCCATTGCCCTGCACGCGCAGTTCGCCGCCCAGCGCCGGCAGCTTCGCCAGCACCTGCAGCGGTTCGCCGACGTACAGGTCGGGCAGGCGCTGCGGGAACACCTCGGCCGCCGTCGGCCAGGCCAGCGCCAGGTCGCGCAGGGCGGGCTGGTCCAGGCGTGCCAGCAGCAGGTCGGTCTGGGCATCCACCTGGTGCAGGGCGCGCACCACCACCTGGCTGCCGCGGCCCAGTTCCGCGGCACGGCGCAGGAAGTGTTCGTTCGGGGCGCTGCCGATGCCGACCGCGAACAGCCGCGCCTGGCCCAGGTGGCGTTCGATGTGGTCCAGCACCATTTGCTCGTTGCCGATGCCGGCATCGGTGATCAGCACGACCTGGCGCAGGTGGCCGGGCACCGGCGGTGACGACAGCGCATGGGCCAGCGGCGCCAGCAGTTCGGTGCCGCCATTGGCGCGCAGCGCCTGCACGAAGCGACGGGCGACCGCGACATTGCCTTCCGAGGCCTGCACCGACTCGGGAAACACCGATTCGAAGGTATGGTCGAAACGGATCACGTTGAAGCGGTCGTCGGGACGCAGCCGCGACAGCGCACGGTCGACCGCGGCGGACGCCTGCTGCATCGAGGTGCCGCTCATCGAGCCGGAGTTGTCGACCACCATCAGCAGCTCGCGCGGCACCGGCGCGACAGGCAGCGTCGGCGGCACGATCATCACCATCGCGTAGTGGCCGTCGTCCAGCGACTCGGAGAAGACGACCTGGGTGGGGCTGGCGCTGGGCCGTGGCGTCCAGCGCAGCTCGAAGGCGCGGTCGGCGCGCTCCACCCAGCCGGCCAGGCGCACCCGGTAGCCGGTCGCCAGCGGCTCGACCTCGATGTCGTGGGTGGGGCTGGTCAGGCTGGCCAGCGGCAGGCCGGGATCGAGATCGACCGCCAGGGCGACGGTCGGCTCCCAGGCCGTTTCCAGGTCGACCGCGACGGGCGTCGGGGCGGCAACCACCGCCGGGGCATCCATGGCCGCGAACGGATCGGCCACCACGGTCTGGTAGCGCGGCACGAAGGTCAGCGGCAGCACCAGCGAGAAGGCGCCGTCATCGAAGCGCGCCGACTGCCACCAGGCGATCTCGACCTCGACCAGCTCGCCCGGACCGATGTTCGCCACCGCCGTGCTGAACAGGTTGTCGCGGCGCTGTTCGACCAGGGCCGCGACCTGGCCGCTGGCGGCGGCGGCATCGTAGATCGCGCGCGCCTGCGCCTTCTCCTGGACTTCGCCCTCGATCAGGCGGTCGCCGACGCGGATGCGCAGGGTGTCGACCGCGGCGTCGCCTGGCAGCGGCAGCAGGTAGCGGCCTTCCAGCCACTCGCCGGTGTCGTTGACGTAGCGCTGGCGCACCGTGCCGCGGTTGACCATGCCGCGCACGCGCAGGTCGACGCTGCTTTCCAGGGCGACCAGGTCGCGCCATTCGCCGGTGAAGTCGCGGACCTGCAGGCCTGCGTTGTCGTCGGCGCCGGCCTTGCCGGCCAGGCTGGCGGCCAGGGCCAGCCAGGCGCACAGGCGCAGGGCGACGCGGGCGGGTCGCCGGCTGCGTACGCGACGCGGCGCGGGCGTGGCGGGATCGGGGATACGGATGCTGCTCATGGCCTGCTCCTCGGGTTGGGGCAGGGTCATTGCAGCGCCGTGGCCGGACGGCGCCGGGGCGGCGACGGGCGGCACGCTGGCCGGATGTGGCGATTTCCGGGCAGCGCAGCCGGGGCCACGGATGCCGCGGCTATGCTTGCGCCATGAGCCGTACCATCGCCATCGTCGAAGACGAACCCGCGATCGCCGCCAACTATGCCGAGGCGCTGCGCCGCTACGGCTACCAGGTGGCGACCTTCGCCGACCGCGCCGGTGCGCTGGCGGCGTTCACCCTGCGCCTGCCCGACCTGGTGGTGATCGACGTCGGCCTGGGCGCCGAGGCCGAGGGCGGCTTCGAGCTGTGCCGGGAACTGCGCGTGCGCGCGCCGACCCTGCCGATCCTGTTCCTCAGCGCCCGCGACACCGACCTGGACGTGATCTCCGGCCTGCGCCTGGGCGCCGACGACTACCTGGGCAAGTCGGTCAGCCTGGCCCAGCTCACCGCGCGCATCCAGGCCCTGTTCCGGCGCCTGGACGCGCAGCGCGGCCCGGCCGCGCGGGAGACCGTGCTGCGTCTGCGCGGCCTGACCCTCGAGGTCGAGCGCATGCGGGTCGCCTGGCACGACGCCGAGATCGCCCTGACCGTCACCGAGTTCTGGATGGTGCACGCCCTGGTCCGCCATCCCGGCCATGTGCGCAGCCGCGAACAGTTGATGCGCGAGGCCCAGGTCGAGGTCGACGAGGCCACCGTCACCTCGCACGTCAAGCGCATCCGCCGCAAGTTCGAGGCCGCCGACCCGGCGTTCGCCGAGATCGAGACCATGCACGGCGCCGGCTACCGGTGGCGGCCGTGAGCGCCGGCCGCCCGCGGTGAGGCTGCGCGGCAAGCTGCTGCTGCTGTCGCTCGGCCTGCTGGTGCTGCCCTGGGCCGGCTGGCAGTACCTGCGCCTGGTCGGCGAGGTCCTGCGCGAGGGCGAGGAGCGCGCCCTCCTGGCCTCGGCCGAGGCACTGGCGCGGGCGCGGGCGCGCCAGCCGGCCCTGCTGCCGTCGGCCGGACCCGCATTGCCGGTGCAGCCGCTGCGGTCGCGGCCGCGACTGGATGGCGACGAGCGGCCCTGGAGCGACGGCCTGGCCGGGGAACGCGGCTTCGGCAGCGCCCGCGCCGGCGGCGACGCCGTGCGCGTGCTGCTCGGCAGCCACGCCGAGCGCCTGTACCTGCGCATCGACGTCGCCGACGACACGCCGCAGCGCGGCGACGCCCACTGGTCGATCGCCGACCGCTTCGACCACCTGTGGCTGGCGTTGCACGGCCGCCAGGGCCTGGTCGAGCTGCGCCTGGCCAATGCCCAGGCCGGGCCGCTGCAGGCGGCGCCGGCCGGCGGCGGCCAGTCGCCGCTGCAGCTCGAGGGCCGCTGGCACGAACGCGCCGGCGGCTACCGGGTGGAACTGGCCCTCCCCCAGGGCTACGGCCTGCGCGCGCTGGCCATCCGCATGCACGATGCCGACGAAGCCGGGCCGCCACGGGTCGCCGACAGCAGCGACGGCAACGACGGGCGGCCCTGGCCGGTGGTCGAGCCTTCCGGTGCGCTGGCCTCGACGCTGGCGCAGCTGGTGCCGCCCGGCAGCCGCGTGCGCGTCCACGATCCGGCCGGCTGGCCGCTGGCCCAGGCCGGCGAGCCCGGCGCCCTGCGCATCGATGGCGCGGTGCCGCTGTGGCGGCGCTGGCTGTACCAGCGCCTGCTGTTCGACGCCTCTCACCCGCTGCCGCCGGGTCATGCCGTGCTCGGACGCGCCGACGACGCGCTGCAGGCGCAGGTGGCGCAAGGCGCGGTGGCGACCGCCTGGTGGCGCGACGGCGACAGCCAGCGTCCGGTGCTGGCGGCCGCGGTGCCGGTGCGGATCAACGACGTGGTGCGCGCCAGCCTGCGCCTGGAGCGCGAAAGCGACGCCCTGCTGCGCCTGACCGACCGCGCCTTCTCGGGCGTGTTCGCGGTCACCGCGCTGGCGGTGCTGGTCGTAGTGGCGGCCCTGCTGCTGTTCGCGGCGCGCCTGGGCGGCCGCATCCGTGCCCTGCGCGACGGCGTCGAGGGCGCGCTCGGCGAGGACGGCCGCATCGCCGTGCTGCCGGCGGCGCGCGCCGGCGACGAGATCGGCGACCTGTCGCGCAGCTTCGCGCGCCTGCTCGCGCAACTGCGCGACTACACCGGCTACCTGCGCGGCCTGGCCGGCACCCTCAGCCACGAGCTGTCGACGCCGATCGCCATCGTCCGCGGCTCGCTGGAGAACCTCGAGGCCGATCCCGGCGGCGCCCAGGCGCGCATCTACCTGGAGCGCGCCCGCACCGGCGTCGAGCGCCTGGCCGGTCTGGTCCGCGCCCTGGGCGAGGCGACCCGCATCGAGCAGACGGTGGCAGGTGCCGACATCGAGAACTTCGACCTGCGCGCCCTGGTCGCCGACTGCGCCGAGGGCTACCGGCCGCTGCTGGCGCCGCGCCGGCTGGAGGTCGCGCTGCCGGCCGCGCCGCTTCCGTTCACCGGCGCCCCGGACCTGATCGCCCAGGCGCTGGACAAGCTGGTCGACAACGCCCGCGGCTTCTGTCCGCCCGACGGCTGGATCCGCATCGCCCTGGACGCCGGCGCGCGCGGCGCCGTCATCCGCGTCGCCAACAGCGGCCCGCGCCTGCCCGCGGCGATGCGCGAGCGCCTGTTCGATTCCCTGGTGTCGGTGCGCGAGCACCGCGCCGGCGGTGTGCACCTGGGCCTGGGCCTGCACATCGTCCGCCTGGTCGCCGGCCTGCACCATGGCCAGGCCGGCGCCCGCGACCTGGACGACGGCAGCGGCGTCGAGTTCGAGCTGCGCCTGGCGACGCCCGCGGCGCGCACCTGAGCGCGAGGGTCGGTCCGTTCGCGCAGCCGCGCCCGGCAGCGGCGATAATCCCCGGCCGTCCCGCCGTCGCCGCCGACATGCTCAGCCGTTCCGAATTCGACGCCCTCGCCGGCCAGGGCCACACCCGCATCCCGCTGGTGCGCGAGGTCCACGCCGACCTCGACACGCCGCTGTCGGTGTACCTGAAGCTGGCCGACGGGCCCTACGCCTACCTGTTCGAGTCGGTCGAGGGCGGCGAGACCTGGGGTCGGCATTCGATCATCGGCCTGCCGGCACGGCGCACCTGGACCGTGCACGGCCATACCTGGCGTGCCCAGGTGCTGGGCGAGACCGTCGAGGAACGCGAGGTCGACGATCCGCTGGCCGAGGTCGCGCGCCTGCAGGCCGCGTACTCGGTGCCGGTGCTGGACGGCCTGCCCGCCTTCACCGGCGGCCTGGTCGGCTACTTCGGCTTCGAGACCATCCGCTACATCGAGCCCGGCCTTGCCCGCCGCGACAAGCCCGACGCCCTGGGCAGCCCGGACATCCTGCTGATGGAGTCCGACGCCCTCGCGGTGTTCGACAGTCTGCGCGGCACCCTGGCGCTGATCGTCCACGCCGACCCGCGCGAGGCCGGCGCCTACGTCCAGGCGCAGCGCCGCCTGGACAGCCTGGTGCACCGGCTGCGCGGAGGTGCGCCCGGCTACCCCGAGGTGCTCGACCCCTCGGCGATCGACGAGAGCCATTTCGTGTCCGGCTTCAGCCGCGAGGCCTTCGAGGCGGCGGTGCGCACCTGCCAGGAGTACATCCTGGCCGGCGACATCTTCCAGGTGGTGCTGAGCCAGCGCCTGAGCGTGCCGTTCCGGGCGCGGCCGCTGGACGTGTACCGGGCGCTGCGGGCGATGAACCCTTCGCCCTACATGTACTTCATGGACCTCGACGGCAGCCACGTGGTCGGCTCCTCGCCGGAGATCCTGGTGCGCCTGGCCGGCGGCACCGTCACCGTGCGGCCTATCGCCGGCACCCGGCCGCGCGGCGCCACCGCCGAGGCGGATGCGGCGCTGGCGAGCGAGCTGCTGGCCGACCCCAAGGAGCTGGCCGAGCACGTGATGCTGATGGACCTCGGCCGCAACGACGTCGGCCGGGTCGCGCAGCCGGGCAGCGTGACCGTGCCCGAGCGCATGGTCATCGAGCGCTACAGCCACGTCATGCACATCGTCAGCCAGGTCGAGGGCCGCCTGCGCGAGGGCCTGGACGCCCTCGACGTGCTGCGCGCCACCTTCCCGGCCGGCACCGTTTCCGGCGCGCCCAAGGTGCGTGCCCTGGAGATCATCGAGGAACTGGAACCGGTGCGCCGCAACGTCTACGCCGGCGCGGTCGGCTGGCTGGGCTGGCACGGCGACGCCGACCTCGCCATCGCCATCCGCACCGCGGTCATCCAGGACGGCCAGCTGCACGTCCAGGCCGGCGCCGGCATCGTCGCCGACTCCGACCCCGCCCGCGAATGGGAGGAGACCATGAACAAGGGCCGCGCCCTGTTCCGCGCCGTGGCGCAGGCGGTGGCGGGGTTGTAGAGCCATGCGGGCGGCCGTGGCGCCCGGGCGCTTGCGGGACGAGTGGTGGCCAGCGCATGATCCGCGCCAGGGACGGCGCCGCCGGCCCGAGTCACCCTGGGGAGGGGTCCGAAGATGCGTCTGCTGCCTGTGCGCCTGGGCCGTCGCCCGGGGCTGCGTGCCTTGTCGTTCCTGGTCGCGCTGCTGCCGGTCGCCGCACCGGCGATCGATGTGGTCGGCACCGGAAGCGGACCGGTTCCGGACAACAACCCGGCGGGATTGACCGTGAGCTTTGCCCTGGCCGGAATGACTTCGCCGGTGACCTCGGTGGAGCTGGACCTCGACATCACCCACAGCTTCACGGGCGACCTCTCGGCGGTTCTGCGCTCGCCCGGCGGTCAGGCACGACTGGTCGTGTTCAGCCGGATCGGGTTGCAGCCCGGCGCGAATTTCGGCGCCCCTGCAAACCTGGGTGGTTCCTATCGCTTCGCCGACGATGCACCGGGCGACCTGCGCGCGGTGGCTGCGCCGCTGGCGACCGCTGCGGTGGTTCCGCCCGGACGCTACCGGACCAGCACCGGCGCAGCGGCGGGGACCCAGCGCGGCGGTTGCAGCACCTGGCTGGCAGGCGCCTTCGCGGGGCTGACCCCAGCGCAGGCCAATGGCACCTGGACCCTGACCGTCTCGGACCTGGCCGGTGGCGATACCGGTACGCTCAATGCGGCCGTGCTGAGCGTGCGCGGCAGCCAGGACGATCTGTTCGACGACGATTTCGATGCGCCGGTGCGCGGCACCTGCCAGGCGGCGCGCATGGATTACACCGGCAGCGGCCGCACCAGCTACGTGCTGGTGCGCAATACCGGCGGCGGCCCCACCGGCGACATGACCTGGTTCATCAAGAACAACGACGGCACGACCGGCGGCACCGTCGAGCAGTTCGTGCATGGTCGGGCCGGCGACTTCTTCGTCGACGGCGATTTCGATGGCGACGGACTGACCGACGCGGTGGTGTGGCGGCCGGGGCCGACCGGCCAGTTCCTGGTGCGGCGCTCCAGTCGCCCGCTCGATGCCGTCTTGGTGCTGCCCTGGGGCCAGTCCGGCGACGATCCGGCGCAGATCGGCGACTTCGACGGCGACCGCATCGACGACGCCACCGTCTACCGCGCCGGGGCGCAGCCGGGCGATGTCTCGCGGACGCTTATCCGACCCAGTGGCGGCGGGCCGGATCGCGACTTCATCACCGGCCAGAATGGCCACTTCGCCTCGATCGGCGGCGACTACACGGGCGACGGCCGCGCCGACATCGCCATCCAGTCCAATGCCGGGGGTGGACAGGGTGCGTTCAACATCTTCAACGGCGTCAGCGGCGCGCTGGTGACCACCTTCCTGCTCGGTACGCCGACCGACGTGATCGTGCTGGGCAACCACGTCGGTTCGCCGCGGGCCGATACGACCGTGGCGCGTGGCGTCGGTGGACAGGTCCAGTGGACGACCCGCAATGGCGAGACCGGCGCAGTCGAACCGGCGCTGCTGCTCGGACCGTCGGCGACCTCCTTCCCGGTCACCGGGGACTACGATGGCGACGGTCTCGACGACTATGCCTACTGGGGACCGAGCGTGACGCCAGGGCAATCGCAGTTCGTGGTGCGCCGCAGTTCGGCACCGGCCCCCCTGCTGGAAGTGCCGCATGGAACGAACGGCGACTACCCGGTGGCGAACAACCGCGTGCATTGACGACCCGGCCACGCCCAGGCCGGGGCGCGCCGCGTCTGTCGTGGCCTGAGGCGAGCGGTTGGCGCGGGTGACCCGGATCGAGGCGTAGGGGCGGGCGTTCATGGGACGCCCGGTTCCCCGCGGGCCTGGTGTACCCGGTACGCGGATCCCCGGCCCCTCCGCCTGGAAACGTGCACGCATGCCTGACCGTGCGCACCGGCACCGGCACCGGCGGCGGACAGTCGTCGATGGCACCCGAGCCGATGGTCAGGCTTCCTGGCGATCGGGTGCCGGACTGAAGATCGCCTCGATCTGCTGGCCGAACACCGCGGCGATCCGGAAGGCCAGGGGCAGGCTGGGGTTGTAGCGGCCGGTCTCGATGGCGTTGACGCTCTGCCGCGAGATGCCCAGGCGTTCGGCGAGGTCGGCCTGGCTCCAGCCGCGTTCGGCGCGCAGCACCTTCAGGCGGTTGTTCATGCCGACCGCCCCGTGTCGCGGTCGGACAGCCAGGTCCAGCAGTTGCCCAGGCCCAGGCCGAGGAACCACAGCACCGCCAGGTAGAAGGCCGGCAGCCGGGGCACCAGGCCGAAAGTGTCCAGGAAGCCCCACAGGGTCGCCACCGACAGCGCGAAGCCGGAGGCGAACAGGGCCTGGCGGACCAGCAGCATGCGCAGGTACTCGTCGCTTTCCTCGACCAGCAGGCGGCCGATGATCCAGAAGATGCTGGCGACGCTCAGGCCGGGCAGCAGGGCCAGCAGCCAGGCCAGCGGGCCGGTGACGCCGCCGTCGCGGACGAAGGCCACGGCCAGGGCCAGGGTGACCAGGTAGGCCCCCATGGCGACGAACAGGCGGCGCGCGTAGCGGCGGGCGGCGGGGCTGGCGCAGCGGGTCATGGGGAGCTTCCTTGACTGAAAGTAAAGCGAGCTTTCCATCCTTCCGGGCCAATGTCAAGCGACATTTACATCGATCGCTGCCGCGCCTGCGCGCCGGGCCCTTCTGGGTCCCTCCCGCAGGCCTCCGGCAGACCGTCTGGGCGGCCAGCGCTGCGGTCGTTGGCTCTCCCAACACGATGCGCGCGCCCGACCCCTGCGCTCATGCGATTTCCAGGCTGGGGGCGGCCGGCAGGACATCGCGGCAGCGTGGGATGGAATCTTCCCGGGCAGCGGTTCGACAGGCACCGCAGCGGCGTCGCCCCGGGCGGAAAGGAGGGTCATGGCGAGGCGCCCGGGCAGGCGACTGCCCGGGCACGGCATCCGCTTCGTCGACGGCGCCCGCCCGCTGTCTGCTATAAGCCCGGCCATGAGCCTGACCCTGATCCGCAATGCCGAGGTCTACGCCCCCGAGGCGCTGGGCCGCCGCGACCTGCTGCTGGGCGGCGGCAGGATCCTGTGGCTGGGCGAGGGCCTGGCGCCTCTGCCGCCGACGCTGCCGGTCGACCAGGTCGACCTGGCTGGCGCGGTCCTGATCCCCGGCCTGGTCGACGGCCATGTCCATGTCACCGGTGGCGGCGGCGAGTCGGGTTTCGCCTCGCGGGTGCCGGCGCCGATGCTGTCGCGCTACACCAGCGCCGGGGTGACCTCGGTGATCGGCCTGCTCGGCACCGACGACGTCGGCCGCGGCCTGCGCGAGTTGCTGGCGAATGTCCACGGCCTGCGCGAGCAGGGCCTGTCGGCCTGGGCGCTGGCCGGCGGCTACCATCTGCCGCCGGCGACCCTCAGTGGCGACCTGCGCGCCGACCTGGCCTTCGTCGAGGCCCTGGTCGGCGTCGGCGAGCTGGCGCTCAGCGACCACCGTTCCAGCCAGCCGACCCTGGACGAGTTGCTGCGCATCGCATCCATCGCGCACGTCGCCGGCCTGATGACCGGCAAGGCCGGCATCGTCCACCTGCACCTGGGCGACGGGCCGCGCGGCCTGGATCTGGTGCGCCGGGCGCTGGATGGCAGCGAGCTGCCGCCGCGCGTCTTCCATCCCACCCACGTCAACCGCCGCCGTGCGCTGTTCGACGAAGCCATCGACCTGGCCCGGCGCGGCAGCAGCATCGACATCACGGCCTTCCCGGTCGAGGATGGCGAGGACGCCTGGTCGGCCGCCGATGCCCTGGTCCGCTACCTGGACAGCGGCGCGCCGGCCGATCGGGTGACCGTCAGTTCCGACGCCGGCGGTTGCCTGCCCTGCTTCGACGACACCGGCCGGGTGACCGGCATGGGCGTCGGCGATGCCGGCGCCCTCCTTGCCACCGTGCACGAACTGGTCGGTCGCGGCCTGACATTGGCGCAGGTCCTGCCCGCGTTCACCAGCAATGTGGCGCGGCTGTGGTGCCTGCCTGGAAAGGGCGTGATCGCGGTCGGCGCCGACGCCGACCTGGTGGCGCTGGACGGCGACGGCCGGGCGGCCGAGGTGTGGTTGGGCGGCATCCGCCACGTCGCCGAGGGCCGCGCGCTGCGCCATGGTATGTTCGAGGCGCCCGCGCGCTGAGCGGGCGGGCGGCCAGGTCCGGAGGGCATCCGGCAGGCGCCGCCGCGGGGGGTCGGGGGGAAGCGGGTCCGCGCGCAGATCGCGCCGCGGATCGTATGTGCGTAACGGCCGGAGCAGGATGCGCAGCGCCTGCGGCGACAGGAGTCTGGGCATGCCGAGCAAGGTGGCGGACGGGGAACAGCGGGGCTGGATCGTTCCGATCGGCGGTGCCGAGGACAAGGAGACCGATCCGCGCATCCTGCGCCGCTTCGTCGAGCTGTGCGGCGGCGCCGACGCCGACATCGTCGTCATTCCCACCGCCAGCCGCCTGCTCGCCACCGGCGAGACCTATGCGCAGCTGTTTCCCGGGCTGGGCGCCGGGCAGGTCGAGGTGATGGACTTCGACACCCGCCGCGACTGCCACGAGCCCGGACGGCTGGCCCGCCTGGAACGGGCCACCGGCGTGTTCTTCACCGGCGGCAACCAGTTGCGCCTGTCGACCCTGATCGGCGGCACGCCCGTCGCCAAACTTATCCGGCTGCGCAGCGCCGCCGGCATCACGGTCGGCGGCACCAGCGCCGGGGCCGGCATCCTCAGCGAGCACATGATCGCCTTCGGCGACGAGGGCAGCTCGCCGCGCGCCAGCTCGGTGCGCCTGGCGCCGGGCCTGGGTCTGACCAACCGCTTCATCATCGACCAGCACTTCCGGCAGCGCGACCGCCTGGGCCGGCTGGTGGCGGCCCTGGCCTACAACCCGTTCGCGGTCGGCATCGGCCTGGACGAGGACACCGCCGCCTTCATCGGCCCGGACAACACGCTCGAGGTCGAGGGCAGCGGCACGGTCACCGTGGTCGACGCCAGCGAGCTCAGTTTCTCGTCGATGGACCGCGCCGGGGAAAACGACCCGGTCTGCCTGCTCGGCCTGCGCGTCCACATCCTGGTCGCCGGCGCCACCTTCAACCTGCACACCCGCTGTGCCAGCGCCGGTCGCCTGGCCACCCGCAAGACCTAGGAACCCCGCCCATGCGCATCCTGGAACGCAACGTCTACGTCGGCCCCTCGCTGCACGCCCACTTCCCGGTGATCCGCCTGGTGCTGGACCTCGGCGCGCTGGAGGACTGGCCCACCGGCCGGCTCGGCGGCGCCTATGTCGACGGCCTGGTCGAGGCGCTCCCGGGCCTCGCCGAGCACGGCTGCTCCTACAAGGAGCCCGGCGGTTTCATCCGGCGCATGCGCGAGGACGAGGGCACCTGGCTGGGGCATGTCATGGAGCATGTCGCCATCGAACTGCAGAACGTCGCCGGCGAGGACGTCACCTTCGGGCGCACGCGCAGCATCGACGGACGGCCGGGCGTCTATTCGGTGGTCTACGAATACAGCCAGCGCGAGGAGGGCATCGCCGCCGGCGAGCTGGCCATCGTCCTGCTGTGCTCGCTGCTGCCCGAGGCGTTGCGCCCGGACGGCAGCGTGCCCGAGGGGTGGCAGTGGCAGGCGGCGCGCGACGACTTCATCCGTTACGCGCAGCGCCGTGCCCTGGGGCCGTCGACGGCCTCCCTGGTGCGCGCCGCCGAGGCGCGCGGCATCCCCTGGCTGCGCCTGAACAACCAGTCCCTGGTGCAGTTCGGACACGGCAAGTACCAGCAACGCATCCAGGCGACGATCACCGGCAAGACCCCGCACATCGCCGTCGAGCTGGCCAGCGACAAGGAGGAGACCAACAAGATCCTCGCCTCGCTGGGCCTGCCGGTGCCGCGCCAGGTGCTGGTCACCAGCGCCACCGACGCCCTGCGCGCCGCCGCGCGCCTGGGCGGGCCGGTGGTGCTCAAGCCCTACAACGGCAACCACGGCCGCGGCATCACCATCGACATCAGCGGCGACGACGAGATCCGCGCCGCCTTCGAGGCGGCCCGCGAGCATTCGCGCTCGGTGATCGTCGAGACCTTCCAGCCCGGCGACGACCACCGCCTGCTGGTGGTCAACGGCGAGCTGGTCGCCGCCACCAGGCGCACGCCCGGCCACGTGGTCGGCGACGGCCGGCACAGCGTCGCCGAGCTGGTCGAGACCGTGAACCGCGACCCGCGCCGCGGCGTCGGCCACGAGAAGGTGCTGACGCGCCTGGAACTCGATGCCCAGGCGGCGCTGATGCTGGAGCGTGTCGGGATGACCGCCGGGTCGGTGCCCGACGACGGCCAGGTCGTCTATCTGCGCTCCACCGCCAACCTGTCGACCGGCGGCACCGCCACCGACGTCACCGACATCATCCACCCCGACAACCGCGACATGGCGGTGCGCGCGGTGCGCGCGATCGGCCTCGATGTCGGCGGCGTCGACTTCATCACCCCGAACATCGCCGAAAGCTACAAGAACATCGGCGGCGCGATCTGCGAGGTCAACGCCGCGCCCGGCTTCCGGATGCACGTGGCGCCCAGCGAGGGCACGCCGCGCGACGCCGCAGGTCCGGTGGTCGACATGCTGTTCCCGCCGGGCGCGCCGTCGCGGGTGCCGATCGCCGCGGTCACCGGCACCAACGGCAAGACCACCACGGCGCGGATGCTGTCGCACATCGCCAAGATGGCCGGCTACACGCCCGGCCTGACCACCACCGATGGCGTCTACATCGACGGCCAGCGCACCGTCGAGGGCGACATGACCGGGCCGGTGTCGGCGCGCATGGTGCTGTCCGATCCGCAGGTCGACCTGGCGGTGCTGGAGACCGCCCGCGGCGGCCTGCTGCGCGCCGGCATGGGCGTGCGCGAGGTCAACGTCGGCGCCGTGCTCAACGTGCAGTCCGACCACCTGGGCATGAAGGGCATCGACACCCTGGAGCAGCTCGCCGAGGTCAAGCGCATCGTCGTCGAGGTCGCCACCGACTGCGCCGTGCTCAACGCCGACGACCCCAACGTGCTGCGGATGTCGGCCCGGACCGATGCGAAGACGGTCTGCTACGTGACCATGAACCCCTCGCACGCCCTGGTCCGCGAGCACATCCGCGCCGGCGGTCGCGCCTGCGCGCTGGAGAACGGCGTCAACGGCCACATGATCACGCTCTACGACAAGGGCAGCCACATCCCGCTGCTGTGGACGCACCTGATCCCGGCGACCCTGGAGGGCCGGGCCATGCACAACGTCCAGAACGCCATGGTCGCGGCGTCGATGGCGTTCTCGCTGGGCATGAAGCTGGACGCCATCCGGCACGGCCTGCGCACCTTCGACACCACCTTCTTCCAGGCGCCCGGGCGCATGAACGTGTTCGACGAGCATCCGTTCAAGGTGCTGTTCGACTACGCGCACAACGCCCATGCGGTCGGCGTCATGGCCGACCTGGCGCAGCGCCTGGACGTCGAGGGCCGCCGCATCGTCGTGGTCGCCGGTCCCGGCGACCGCCGCGACGAGGACCTGGAGGCGATCGCCCGCGCCGTTGCCGGCCGCTTCGACCACTACATCTGCCGTCGCGACGACGGCCTGCGCGGCCGCGACGGCGACGAGGTGCCGCGCATCATCGCCCGCGCGCTGGAGGCGGCCGGGGTGCCGGCCGGCGCCATCGAGCAGATCCCCGACGAGCAGCAGGCGATCGACGCGGCCCTGCGCATGGGCCGGCCGGGCGACCTGCTGCTGGTGTTCGCCGACCAGCTCGCACGCTCCTGGAAGCAGGTCACCAAGTTCCGGCCCGACGGCGCGCCGCCGCCGCGTCCGGCCGCCCCGGTGCCGACACTGGCGCCGGCCGGCCTCGACGAGGACCTGCCGCGCATCGACATGGCCGGCCTGGTGCGCGACGAGCGCGGCCTGGTGTTCGCGCGCGAGGGCGACGACTGACATGACCGCGTCCGCGTCCGCGTCCGCGGCCCGCGGCGGGCGACGACGGTGAGCGGCGAACCGTTCACCGACTCCCGGCGCCTGACCGGACCGAACCCGTATTTCGCGGGCACCGGGGCGGCACTCGAGGCGGGGCCGGAGGCCGCCGTCGGCGACGCCACGCTTGCGGCCTGGCGTGCGACGGTCGAACAGGTGCGGGCACACCTTGTTTGGCCCACGGGCCCGCTGCTGGCGCGCCGCCACTGCCGGGGCGCCTCGCTGGTCCTTGCGGCCCCTGCCGACCAGCTCTACACCGCCACCGAGCTCAACGAGTGGGCCTGGCTGCTGGCCTTGGCCAGCGCGGGCGAGGCCGTCGAGGCGCCGCTGGCGCCCGGCCACCCGGCCCTCCACGACCGCGACGCGGCGCTGGCCACCCTGGTCCGCATGGCCGCCGCCGAGGCGCAGCCGGCCCTCGTGCCGCTGCTCGCGCGTGCCCAGTCCGCACGACTGCCGGTGCTGCTCGACGAGGACGCGCTGACCCTGGGCAGCGGCCGTACCGGCCGGACCTGGCCGCTCGCGGCGTTGCCCGCCACCGACGAGGTGCCGTGGCCGGCACTGGCCGTGGTCCCCACCGCCCTGGTCACCGGCTCCAACGGCAAGACCACCACGGTACGCCTGCTGGCGGCGATGGCGCGCGCCCACGGCTGGCGCACCGCGCACAGCTGCACCGACGGCCTGTACCTGGACGCGGACCTGCTGGACGGCGGCGACTGGTCCGGACCGGCCGGCGCGCGCACCCTGCTGCGCCGGCCCGAGGTCGAAGCCGCGGTGCTGGAGACCGCGCGCGGCGGCCTGCTGCGCCGGGGCATGGCGCTGGCACGCGCCGATGTCGCGCTGGTCACCAACATCAGCGCCGACCACTTCGGCGAGTACGGCATCCACGACCTGGACGACCTGGCCTGGGTCAAGCTGACCGTGGCGCGTGCCATCGAGGCCGACGGCGTGCTGGTGCTCAATGCCGACGACCCGGTGCTGGTCCGCCATGCCGCAGCGCTGGCCTGTCCGCTGGCCTGGTTCGGGCTGGACGCATCGGCGCCGGCCCTGGTCGCCGCGCGTCAGGAAGGCCTGCACTGCTGCGCACCCGAAGCCGGGCACCTGTGGCTGCACGAAGACGGCGTCAGCCATGACCTGGGCGCCGCGGCATCGATGCCGCTGACTGCCAGCGGCAGCGCCCGCTACAACCTGGCCAACGCCGCCGCCGCGGCACTGGCCGCGCGCGCCCTGGGCATCGCACCGGCCACCATCGCCGACGTGCTTGCGCGCTTCGGCGCCAGCGCCCGCGACAATCCCGGCCGTCTGCAGCGTTGGCAACTGGATGGCCTGGCCGTGCTGCTCGACTACGCCCACAACCCCGAAGGCCTGACCGGCCTGCTGGAGGTCGCGGGCCGCCAGCCCGGCGGTCGCCTGGCGCTGCTGCTCGGCCAGGCCGGCAACCGCGAGGACGCGCAGATCCGCGACCTGGCCACCGCCGCCGCGCGCTTCGCGCCCGACCGCGTGGTCCTCAAGGACATGGAGGGCTACCTGCGCGGCCGTGGCGCCGGCGAGGTCGCCGGCATCCTGGCCCGCGCCCTGCACGACGGCGGCGTTCCGCCCGAGGCCCTGGTCGAATGCCTGGACGAGGTCGAGGCCGTGCGCGGCCTGCTCGCCTGGGCGCGGACGGGCGACACCCTGGTCCTGCCCGTACACAACGCCGACGCCCGCGACCAGGTCTGCGCCCTGCTCGATGCCCTGGTCGCGGTGGACTGGCGGCCTGGCCAGGCGCTTCCGGTTGTCCTGCCACCCTCTTGATGCCCGTTTCGGTGAGCGATCAGGCAACGGATGAAGCGCGTAGCCTGGATATGGGGTCGGACACATCCCTGGAGGCAGCGGTGTTCGTGGCGCTGGTCGGGGGCCTGGAAGCCCTCTGTTTTCCAGCACCGGATGTGGTCGAGACACGCGCGCGTCTCGGGGTACTGGCCAGCACGGACAGGGACGCCGGGCTTCGGTCCGCCCGCAGCGCATCTGGCGGACGCGATTGGCAGGCCTTTGTCAGGCTGGCCATGCCGGCCCAACTGGACAAGGCGGCGATCCTGGCAGCGCATCGCATGCTTTTGCCGGGGCACCCGTGGGCCGGACGACTCCGGCCGCCCGGTCGGTGTGTGGTTCGTTGCCCCAGTACCGGGCTGGTGATCCACACACCTCCGCCGGCAGCACAGGTACCTGCTGGCCTTGCTCGTTGGTTGGCGGGCGCACACCCGGACGACGGGAATCCATTCTGGCCGCTCGACGCCTTGCTGGATCTGCTGATACTCCACCCCCTGGCCGACGGCAATGGTCGGGTCGCGCGCCTGTGCACCGCAGCCCTGTGCTGGCGGAACGGCCTCCGCGACCCTCAGTGGTTGCACGCCGTCGGGGGCCTTTATCGCCACCAGGGCCAGGCCATTCGCGCCGGCTCGATGGAGGTCGCGGCGGGGCGGGGGCGCCAGCCCTGGCACACCGCCTGTCGACAAGCCATGGATCAGGCCCAGGCGTGGTGGAGCGGCCAGAGGCTTCAATGGTCGCTTTGGTGGTTGCAAGCCGGGAGAGAGCGACCCCCACCCGTGCTGCCAATCGGATCCCTGCCCTCATGGGCGGTGTGAGCTTGCATCAGGAGTACAAAAAGCATAGGTTCCAAGAAAGGTTTTTGGCATTGAAGCGCACAAATGACCACTCCGTCACACTTCGCGCGTACTGTTCCGGAGCTGGTGCACGGCCGAGCAGCCTCGACAACGGAATCCCGATCGCTGCTGGGCCGCTATGTTCTGGTCGCCCTGTTCGGGCTGGCCGCCGCGAACCCGGTGCAAGCCCGGCTTGTATGCGGCCAGACCTCCGTTGGCGCTGGCGCCTATCAACCCGCTGGATGCGTCTGGATTCCTGACAGGCATGGTGGTCCTGGCGGCGGTGGCGGAGGCGGCGGAGGCAGCACCGATTTCCAGAACGACGATTTCTGGGGCAATGGCGGAAACAACACCCAGGTCGTCGACGCCACGATCCCTGGATGCGGAACGCTGTCCGGAAACCCGATGGTCATGGCCACGGGCAACAAGGTCGACCGCTTCGTGGACTTCCGGAGCGAGGGAGAGATGGCCCTGTACCTCGAGCGCCGTTACAACCACTACTGGAACCACCCAGGTCTGTTCGGGCGCCACTGGCTGAGCAACTTCGACTATTCCCTGGTGGCGGACGGGGACGACCTTGTCTGGGCGCAGCGGCCCGATGGCCGCCGAATCCGCTTCCTTTGGAATCAGGCAAGCCAACGCTTCCTTGAGGACAAGGCTGGGCCGGTGGCCTATCTGCTTCGGCATGGAGATCAAAGCTACACCTTGCACACCGAAGACCTGATGGTCGAGACCTATGACCGTTTCGGGTATGTCCGGACAGTCCGAAATCGGCAGGGCATCGGCTGGACATTCAGCTACCAGGACAACTACCTGCAGTCGGTGACCCACACCGGTGGACGGCAAGTCGAGTTCCATTGGACCCAGGGACGCCTGACGCGCGTCGTCGACCCGGCAGGTGCCTGGTTCGACTACGACTACGAGGTGAACGCCTACGGCGCGGGGTTCCATCGGCTGAGGACAGTGACGCTGCCTGGACCGCCCGCCACCATCGTGACCCACCACCATGAACTCGGCGCTTTTCCCGGAGCCTTGACAGGACTTTCCTACGACGGCGTCCGCTACAGCTCCTTTCAGTACACCGGTGACGGCCGCGTCTGGCGCAGCCAGCACAGCTTCTTCATCAACCGCTACGACCTGACCTACTCAGTCGTTCCAGGCGGTCCCCTCAACCCGCCGCCGCGCCCGCCGCCGCCCGGTGGCGTGTGCAATCCCAACACCAATACCTGCGTCCACCCTCAGGGCACCCTGTCGCCGGGCGACAGCGAACAGGCTGCAAGAGAGCGGCAGGAACAAAGCGAGGCCGCGATCGCGCTGATCGCCAGCCAGGGTCAGGTGCAATCGGTCACCGAGGTCTCGCCCCTGGGCCGCCAGACCATCTACCAGTTCGAGGAGGGGCGACGCCTGACCAAAACCGACGGCCAGCCCTCACCGAACTGCCCCGGCTACACCGCGGCGAGCACCTACGATGTCAACGGCTACCCCGATCTTGTCGACGACTTCGAGGGCCATCGCACCGACTACGACTACAGCGCCGCAGGACGGCTGGAACGCAAGGTCGAGGGCGTCGGCACCGGGCAGGCCCGCACCACGGTTTACGAGTGGGACACGGTGAACAACCGCCTGGATCGCATGACCGTGCAGGGCGACCGCGAGGAGACCTACCTGTGGCGTCCCGATCATCGGCCGGCCGGCTTGACGGTGCGCAACCTGTCCAGCCATGGCGTCGCCGGGCAGGTGCGCACCACCACGGTGAACTTCAGCCTGCACGGCAACGGCATGGTGCATCAGGTGACCGTCGACGGGCCGTTGCCCGGTCCCGGCGATGCCGTGGTGAGCACCTACAGCGTCCAGGGCGATCTGCTGGAAGTGCGCAACAGTCTGGGTCAGGCGACGACCTACAGCCAGCACAACGGTCGCGGCCAGCCGGGCCGGGTGGTCGGCCCGAACGGCGAGGCGGTGGAGTACCAGTACGACCAGCGCGGCCGGGTGACCCGGGTGCGCACCTTCCGCAATGCCGGCAGCCAGGACACGGTGTACACCTATGCCGCCTCGGGTCTGCTGGCCAGCATCAGCCACCCCGACGGCGTGGTCGAGACCCTGGAACACGACGCCGCCCGGCGCCTTGAGGCGATCGTCTGGAACCAGGGCGGCGACACCCTCGAGCAGCGCTGGGATCTGGACGCGGCCGGCAATCCCACGCGCAGCACGCTGCGTCGCAACGGCACCCTCCAGCAGCAGGCCTGGACCGATTACGACGAACTGGGCCGGGTCCGCGCGCGGCGCGGCAACGACGGCCAGCACCAGCGTTTCGAGCACGACGGCAATGGCCGGTTGCGCTTCATCCGGCCGACCACCGGTCCCGCCACCGAGCTGCGCTATGACGCCCTGGGGCGGCTGGAGCGCCAGCTCAATGCCGCAGGCAGCACGGTGTTCGCCCACGACGCCGGCGACCGGGTGCGCCAGGTGACCGATCCGCGCGGACTGGTCACCCACTACGAGCACGATGGCTTCGGCCAGCTCTGGCGCCTGGACAGCCCGGATACCGGCCTCACCACCCAGCAGTGGAGCGCTGGCGGCCTGCGCACCAGCCTGACGCGCGCCGATGGCGTCACCGAGACCTTCGGGCATGACACCCTGGGCCGGCCGACCAGCCGCACGGCCGGCGGCGTGACCCACACCTGGACCTGGGACAGCGCACCGGGCTGCAACCACGGCCTGGGCCGGCTGTGCCGGGTGCAGGACCCGCACCAGACCCTGGTGCTGGGCTATACGCCCTACGGCGAGCTGGCCAGCCAGGCGGCCACCGTGGCCGGCACCGGCTACACCCACAGTTTCGGCTACGACGGCCGTGGCCGCCTGGCCCGGATCGTCTATCCGGGCAACATCCAGGCCGACTACACCTGGAACCAGGGCGCGATGACGCACCTGGCGGTCACCCTTGGCGGGCAGTCGCACACGGTGATCAGCGGCCTGCACTGGGCCTTCGATGCCGGCGAGGGCAACCACTACCACGAGCGCACCTATGGCAACGGCCTGCGTCGCCGCGACTACCACGACCGCGACGGCCGCCTGTACAGCATCGTCAGCAAGCTCGGGCAGGGGCTGCGCTACGCGTTCGATGGCAACGACCGGATCACCGGGATCACCAACTTCGCCGACGGCGCCCAGAGCCAGGGCTTCACGTACGACGACCTGGACCGCCTGACCGGTGTCAGCTCGGTCGGCCTGGGCAACCAGACCTTCGATTACGACAACAACGGCAACCGCCGAAGCCACACCCTGGCGGGCGCCAGCGCCACCTACACGATCAGCCCGACCAGCAACCGCCTGACCCAGATCAGCGGCGCCCAGCCGCGCGGCTTCGGCTACCGGGCCAGCGGCGAACTGAGCCAGGTGAACGGCTCGCTGCCGGGCGGCGACCGGGTGTTCCGCAATGGCTTCCAGGTCACGCCGGCGCCGGTGTACAGCTTCAGCTACGACCCGTTCAACCGCCTGTCCGGGGTCAGCGGGCCGGGCGTCGACGCCGGCTACCAGGTCGCCGCCACTGGCCTGCGCGTGCACAAGACCGTGCAGGGCCGCAGCACGCGCTTCGTGTACAGCCCCGGTGGCCAACTGCTGTACGAGCATGCCGTGCAGGCCAACCGGCGCAGCGCCCATCTGTACTTCCAGGGCCAGCCGGTCGGCCTGGTGCGCGATGGCGTGCTGTACTTCGTGCTGCCCGACCACCTGGGCCGCCCCGAGCTGCTCAGCGACGGCCAGGGTCAGATCGCCTGGCGCGCCCGGCTGCGCGCCTTCGACCGCCAGGTGCACCTGGACCGGATCGGCGGCTACGCCCTGGGTTTCCCGGGCCAGTACCACGACGACGAGACCGGCCTGGCCTACAACGTGTTCCGCGACTACGATCCGGCGACCGGGCGGTACATCCAGTCGGATCCGATCGGGCTGGCGGGTGGGCTGAATACCTATGCGTATGTCGGGGGTAATCCGATATCGGGAATTGATCCACTGGGATTATGCGAGTGTTCAAGCCAACCCCCACCTGAGCCGAGAGTGACGGTTTTTTCTCAAAGCTCTCGCGTACTGGCGAGCAAGGCGAGCGCGGATCGATTCAACGACATGTGGAATAATTACGATCAATTCGGTAGCGAGATGCGCATGCTCGTTGCAGGCGCAGCAGCCCTTGCTCCGCAATCCAGAATTCCTGGGGCAGTGCTGCTCGGATATCAGGGTGCTCAGGCATTCCTTGGGGGGGCGTCGAGGGTCTATGCAGAGCAAGGCTACTCAGTAACTACGGGCGTTATAAGTGTTGATGGAAGAGCTGGGGTGACTACAGTTGTTCGCGATAGGGAAGGAAACATCTATCGCCAAAGAGTCGTTATGGCCGAAAGCTGCTTAGACTGAGTGGTGGGAATATGAAGACCGTCGTCTCTCTGACTTTATTTTCACTTCTATTTGCAGCGCTATTTTTTCAGCTGCCAAGAATGCTTGTAAATCCGAGCGAGGGCCTTATGAGTAACATCCTCAACAAGGATGTCGTTTGGGGGCCATTGCGAAAAGCGAGAATAGGCTTGTACATTCATTTCGGCGCCAGCCCCGATGATTCCCCTTATGCCGGCAATTCTATCCTCGAAACCGCCGTGATCTATAAAGACCAGTACTTTATTGAAAAGTATGCCGACATTTCAGAGGACAGCACTCTGGCGAAGAGCATGAGTATAGCCTGCGTCTCAAAAAACGAAGAGGCCATTTATGCGCTTCGAACTATTATATTGGAGAGAGGGATGGTCCCGGAGTGTCCATCGAGGGGGCTAGAATCATCATATCAATAATCGCCCTTCCGAAACGCGCCGAACATTCGGGACTATGTCGCTCCGTGTGGATGACTTCCCAGAGCGTCCGTGGCATGGCGGGCAGGTACGCTGGGCCGGGTGGATCTAGTCTTGCCTCTATCTGGTCAGGTCTATAGACCCATTGGGCCTGGTATGTGGTTGCCCTGGCGCGGGTGAAGTGAAGCCGATTGGACGTAAGCGTCCGCTGCCCACCTTCCCCTTAATCTCAGGCTCCGGCAGGTTGTTCCGGTCTAACCGGGGTCGATGGTAATGGTGCATGAAGATGCGTGGCGCTGGCGTTCGCATGTGCTGTCGCAGCAGATGAGCGGCCTGAGCCAGGCGGCGTACTGTCGGATTTGGCGGATTCCGCTGTATGTGTTCGTGGCCTGGCGTCGGCGCTGGTGGGCGGCGCAATTGGCGCCGCTCGAGCTGGTCCCGGTCAGCCCGAGGGACGGCTGATGCAGATCCCGACGCAGTGGTACCTGGCGGTGGCGCCGTGTCGAGCGAAACCCAGTCTCACGCATTAAGGCGAAACCCACCTTTACGCACGTTGGGTTGGGGCAAGGCCGGGCCCCGCTGTCGGTATCCGAACAAGCATGCCGTGTGGGCCAACCGGCGCAGTGCCCACCTGTACTTCCAGGGCCAGCCGGTCGGCCTGGTGCGCGATGGCGTGCTGTACTTCGTGCTGCCCGACCACCTGGGCCGCCCCGAGCTGCTCAGCGACGGTCAGGGTCAGATCGCCTGGCGCGCCCGGCTGCGCGCCTTCGACCGCCAGGTGCACCTGGACCGGATCGGCGGCTACGCCCTGGGTTTCCCGGGCCAGTACCACGACGAAGAGACCGGCCTGGCCTACAACGTGTTCCGGGACTACGATCCGGCGACCGGGCGGTACATCCAGTCGGATCCGATTGGGTTGGCGGGTGGGCTCAACACCTACGCTTACGCACTGAGCAATCCGGTCAGCTTCTTCGACTCACTTGGGCTGGTGGCCGCGTCGGGGGCGATGGCGTACTGTTTGGAGCAAATATTCGGCCAATCGGTCGCTGGGGTCCGCATCAGAAGCAAGCAATTTGTTCGCAACAATTTTGTGACGACGCGAAAAAACTCCATCAGACTTCCGCCCAGCTTGTCCGTCGACGAGTTCTTCGCCAGGCCTCATCTGGTTTTGCATGAGTATTACCATGTATTGGCGCAATGGAATACTGGCGAGATGACGCGACGATCCTATCTTGCGGAGGTTGCACGGAGCGGCTCATGGGCTGAGGGGAACAAGTATGAAGATGCGGCTGATGCGTTCGCGGATAGCAATTTCGCCGCATTTCAGGATTGTCTCGACAAGGCTAAGGCGTGCAACTGATTATGAAGCATCTTACATGTCTTCTGTGTTTCGCCGGGATTCTCGTCGGCTGTTCAATGTTTGGTGGTGATCTGATTGTTCGAGTATCTGGGACAGTTCCCGTTGCTCAGTCCGGAGATGTCGCCCCCGAATGCAGGCTCGACGTGGCCTCCGTTGAGACTGGCAGACGGACGCCATCTCATGTCGTTCAATCAAAGTTCTCTACGCCTGTAATGGTTGTTGTTGCCTCAAATCCAAAACCCTATTACTTTAGCGTTCAGTGTGAGAGTGGCCGTGAATTTCGATCGCGAGTGGTCCAGATCCATAGCCGCAGCAGGGATTTCGAACTGGGAATCCTCGGCGAGATCAAGGTTGAAGGGCGGCCGGAGTCGAATTGACATTTCGGGCCACGAACCAGCGCAGCCACGACCTGTACCTCGACGGCCAGCCGGCCAGCCGGTCGGCCTGGTGCGCGATGGCGTGCTGTACTTCGTGCTGCCCGACCACCTGGGCCGGCCCGAGCTGCTCAGCGACGGCCAGGGTCAGATCGCCTGGCGCGCCCGGCTGCGCGCCTTCGACCGCCAGGTGCACCTGGACCGGATCGGCGGCTACGCCCTGGGTTTCCCGGGCCAGTACCACGACGACGAGACCGGCCTGGCCTACAACGTGTTCCGGGATTACGATCCGGCGACCGGGCGGTACATCCAGTCCGACCCGATCGGGTTGGTGGCTGGAATCAACACCTATGCCTATGTTGGGGGAAACCCGATATCCTTCATTGATCCATTGGGGTTGGATAGATGTGTTTGCCCAGCAGGATCATCAAGAGATGAGCAGATCTATGCGACCAGAATGACCCAACTTACCCAACGGCAAGTTGACGCATTAAATAGACAATATCAGCAGCGGTCTGCCGTAAACGCCTACGGGCAAGCTGCAGTGATAGGAGGTGTTGCGACCATCGTTCCATTCCTGCGAGTCCCAGTTGAAGTTGCCCGCTGGGCGGGTCCGGTTGGATATGGGGTGGGTCTCGCACATGGTGCATCTGGATTGGGCAGTGCTGGGGAGACGCCTTATTCGTCAGCGCTGGGTGGGCGTATGACAACGCAATTCTACGATCATGGGAGCCACATTCAGCAAGTCCGAGAGTTCTTCGACGCTGGCGGGAACTCTATGGGCAGGCAGGCAACTGAGCATTGCGAATGAGAAACAATCGTTCTGACAGAAAGCGCATCATTATTCATCTTCTGATGGCGGCGATATTCTTTTTGTCGATCACCGCTGCCCTTCTTTGGAGGCTGGGTAGAATTGGATGAGCTTGCAGGCAGCCGGCCAGTGAAAGTGCATGGCATCCGAGGCAGTGCGGCGATCTACTATTGGAGCTAATGAAGAACTCCTCTGCGGGGGGGGCGTGACACGGCCTTGTCCAGTCATCAAGAGCCGCAAAGTGGCACTGAGTCTCACGCGTTAAGGCGACACCCACCTTTACGCATCTCGGGTTGGGGAAAGGAAAGGCCCTCGCAGTCGGTTTCCAAACAAGCATGCCGTGCAGGGCAACCGGCGCAGCGCCCACCTGTACTTCCAGGGCCAGCCGGTCGGCCTGGTGCGCGATGGCGTGCTGTACTTCGTGCTGCCCGACCACCTGGGCCGCCCCGAGCTGCTCAGCGACGGTCAGGGCCAGATCGCCTGGCGCGCCCGGCTCCGTGCCTTCGACCGCCAGGTGCACCTGGACCGGATCGGCGGCTACGGCCTGGGTTTCCCGGGCCAGTACCACGACGACGAGACCGGCCTGGCCTACAACGTGTTCCGGGACTACGATCCGGCGACCGGGCGGTACACATTCACGGCTTACGGTCAGAACCCGGCAGCAGAGAAACACATGAACGAATGCAACAATCGAGTCGGCGCTTCTGTCGCTGGCAGTGCGGTTGGTTGTTCGTGGCAAGCATGAACGAACTCAATAGCGGTTTGTTGATCGTCATCAGGCCGTGAGTGGAGAGCTGAATGAATCCTCCCCGCTTCTTTGCCCGATTGGCCTTGGTTGTCCTGGTTGCTTGCACCACGTCTTGTTCAGCAGCGGTTAGAGTCGAGATCAGCAACAACTCAGGGATGGAAATCAGCAGTATAGAAATGGTCGCTGGATCATCGGGTGCGCTCCTGGAAATTCTGCCTGGTGGGATGAGCGCGACGCAGGTCCTGGTTCCTCGGGTTGACTCCGCACTTGATCTCGAGTTCGAAACAGCCACCGGCGGTCGTCACAAGTGCGTGATCGACGTGTATTTAACACGCGGCCTAAGAGGTCGAATCGGCGTGGAGATCAACTCAAACTTGTCTTGTGCTCTTCGTTTCGACGAAACGTCCATCTGGCCTCAATGAGCCCAGCCAGCACTGGAGATAACCAAATCTGGCCGGTCGCTACGACGCTCAGATCCGAGCTTCAGCGGGCAGAACCAACAGAATCGTCAGTGCTTACGGGGTTGGAGTTGCGATTTCGTCGGCCGGAGGACCGTAAGACTGCGGTTGTGATGGTGGCGGAAGATGAACCATCTGCGCGTGCGCTGACACAGATCACCTGATGGGGCACCTCTTCTTGATCAACGCCTCGGAGCAATTGATGAAGATTTTCCCAGATCTCGATAGCACAGACGAGGAATCAATCGGGTTCGAAGTGGACAGCGCGTATATAGGAATTTCCGGTATCACCCGCCTGCTGGAGCGCCTGCCAGGTGTAGAAAAAGTGGTTCGACGAGCACCCTTTCAGAAATGGGGGGACGTCAGGGTGAGGTTCACCTACCACGACATCGATTTCGTGGTGATTGAGCCCTTCGGCGATAACTCAAGGTACTGGATTGGCCCAGTCGAAGGTGGTCAGGTCGACACTCGCGAATTGAAGGGCTCATTTCAGGAACACGATCCAGCTTGGCCACGAAAGCTCCTTGCCACACTTCTGGGTGTGGAATGGCCCAGCTCGTCGTTGGAAAGGCTTGCGCGGAAGAAATCAAGGTAGCCAGTTGCCCTGATACGTGCGAACAAGCGGCCCCCCGTCTCGAAACAAGTTGAGCGATGGCCCCACGACAGCCTCAGCGTGCCGACGCCGCGAAAGCCTTACGCCGCCTTGGCACGTCTGCTGCCTGTGTGAGGCGGGGCTGGGGAGCCTTGAGCCCACTGCCCAGCAGCCCAACGCAAGCGGCGGTCGAACCTCAGAACTAGGGCGCCGTCCGCCGCCACGAGGCAAGCAGTGGGGAGTGGCTGGAAACCCTGGAGCCGGTCCGGCTCCGCATGCAACAAGCGCGGGTCCAGCATTCATCGACGCCATCCCTTCCGCGACTCAAGTCGACATCACCTGGGCAACGATGCGACTTGCGAGCCGGCCATGGCGGCGGAGCACGGTGGCAATCGCCTTGTCGGTGGCGTCCGGGACGCTCCACAGTTCGACCGAGCTCCTTGCCCGCGACAGGCCGGTGTACAGGGTCTGCCGGGAGAGCAGTGGCGACTCGGGGTCGGGCGGCAGCAGCACGGCGACGTGGTCGTATTCCGAGCCCTGGCTCTTGTGGATGGTGAGGGCGAAGGCGTCCTCGTGGGGCGGCAGGGTGTTCGGGTCGAACAGCCGGACCGTCTGGCCGGCCTCGACGGCCTGCGTGGTTGGCTCGAAGGCGACCTGCAGCCGCTGGCCGTCGGGGCCGTCGTCGACCAGCAGGCAGATGCCGACGTCGCCGTTGTAGAGCTGCGCCGCGGCGTCGTTGCGGGTGACGATCACGCAGCGCCCGGGCCACCAGGCCTGGTCGGCCCAGCCCGACAGCATCGGGGCGCGGCGCAGGCGGCTGGCCAGCCAGGCGGCCGCCTGAAGCGCGCCGAACGGGCCCTCGCGCTGCGCGCACAGCAGTTGCTGGCGACGGGTCACGGCCAGGCGGGTGCGCAGGCCTTCGGCATCGTCGGGGGCGACCGGGTGGTGCAGTTGCGCCGCGTCCAGCAGGCGCTGCAGGTCTCCGGCCCAGGAGGTCAGGCGCCGGTGCAGGTCGCCGGCATCGGCCACCGCGTGCAGGGCGGCGGCCGGGCGCCCCTGGGCGCTTCCATCGCCGGCGGCCTGGCGCCACGCCGTGCGGAACGCCTGCGGGTCGCCGGCGCGTACCGCCGCGTGGATCGGCACCAGGGTGGCATCGGCTCGGAAGCAGTGTTCCAGGCGCACCAGGTCGTCGCGCAGGTCGGCCTCCAGGGCCTCGACCACGTCCATCATCACCGAACCGGTGGCCACCGAGGTGAGCTGGTCGGCGTCGCCGACCAGCACCAGCACGGCGTCCTCGCGGAGCGCCGCCAGCAAGGCGCGCAGCAAGCCCAGATCGAGCATCGAGGCCTCGTCGAGCACGACGATGTCGGCCGGCAGGTGGTGCCTGGCATGGTGGACGAACCCGCCCTGCCGGCCCCGGCTGCCGAGCAGGCGGTGCACGGTGCCGGCGTCGGCGGCCAGCACGGCGGAGAGATGCGTGGCCCAGGCCGGGCCGAGCGGCGGTGTCGCGCCCAGCAGCCGGTCGGCGCCCTGCCGCAGCGACTCGCCGAGCCGCTGCGCGGCCTTGCCGGTCGGTGCGGCGATGCGCACCTGCGGCAGCGTCCCGTGGCAGGCCTGGTGCTCGCGCGAAAGGCCCAGCAGCATGCGCAGCACCGTGCTGGTCTTGCCGGTGCCCGGACCGCCGGTGAGCACCATCAGGCGCTTGCCCGGCGCGCGGGCCACGGCATCGCGCTGCCGGGCCTCCTCCGGCGTCGCCGGGCCGTTGAACAGCGCGCACAGGTCGGCGTCCGTCAACGGCTGCCGCGGCGGAACGGCGCCAGCGCGGCGTGCCGCCAGCGCCGCAGCCACGGCGGTCTCGGCGCGGTGGTTGCGCAGCAGGTAAAGATGATCGTCATCGAGCACCAAGGGCCGGGTACCGGCAAGCGCCCCGACGGAGACGAAGTCGCTGCCGGCCAGGGCGGCAGCGGGCGCGTCCGGCCAGCCGACGCCAGCGGCCCACGGCGATGCCGACAGCGGCAGGGCGCTGTGCCCCTGGCCATCGGCATGGCTCGCCCAGCCGGCCAGCGCGGCCACCGCGGGCGCGCCGCCATGCGCCAGCACCCAGCGCCACACGGCGCGGTCCAGTTCGCGCCAGACCTCGGGCAGGGCAGCCTCGCCGGACGGGCGGGAGAAACCGTAACGGTCGCCTGCGATGCCTGTGTTCATGCCGGCTGCCCCGCCTCGAGGCCGAGCACCCGCTGGACGGCATCGAGCAGGCCGTCGCCGAAGCGGTGTCGCCACAGGCCGCAAGGCCTGCCATCGGGCAGGAGCAGGCCGGTGGCACGGATGAACAGGTACCAGCACTCGCCCAGATGCCGGTCGCGTCGGTAGCTCGCGCCCATGCGTTCGCGCAGGTGGCGCTCCAGCGCCACCGTGTAGAGCAGGGCCTGCAGGCGATAGCCGTTGGCGGCCACCGCCTGCGCCACCGCCTCGGGTGCATAGTCCTCCAGGCAGGCGCGCGGCCCGCGGGCCAGCTGGTTGCTCTTGTAGTCGAGCACGTGGAAGCGTCCGTCGTGGGCGAAGACCAGGTCGATCTTGCCGTTCATCAGGCCGGCCAGCACCTGGTCGCGCAACGGCACCAGGCCGGTCTCGCCCTGCGCCTCGCAGGCCAGGCGCAGGGCGCGCAGGTCGACGCCGTCGAGCAGGTAGTCGAACTCGAGCTCGGCACGCATGTCGCCCGCTGGCAGGTCGCCAAGGCACGGCCCCGCGGCGTCGCCAAGCCGCGCGCCGAGCACCGCGTTCAGGCGCCGGGCCAGCGGCTCGGCCAGCGTCTCGAGCGTCCCCTCGCGCGGCCGGACGCCGTGCTCGCGCAGGGCGTCGATGGCTTCGGTTGCCGCCACCGCGCGGCCTGGCCTGCGGTGTTCGAACAGAGCATGCACGGCGTTGCCGAAATCGGCGCCGGCGACCGCTGCCAGCGCGTCGAGATCGGCATGGCAGGTGGCCGTATCCAGGGGCGGCTGGTCGGCGCACGTCGGGATCGTTGCGGGCGCTTCCGCCCCGGCGATGCCATCCGCCAGGCCGGCGACCGTCTCGTCCTCGGCGGCGCCTTCCTCATCCGCGACGCGGTGGCGGCCACCGCCGGCCAGGGTGGTGAAGCTGTGCCGCATCGGCAGCGGGTCGGTCGGGGCAGCCGGCAGCCGGCGTGCGCTGCGCACGCGGCCGGTGGCGCGGTCGTCCTGCCAGTTCGCGCCGTCGGTTTCCGGCCAGCCGTCGATGCGCGCGATTCGGTCGACGGTGCCGTGCTGGCCGGCGCCAAGGTCCGACAGGTCCAGGGCGTTGAGCGGCACCTCGGCGAGCGCGCGCCGCGCGGCCAGCACCGCCGGGCCCGGCACGAACAGATGGCAGGCATGGATGGCACGGGTCAGCGCCACGTACAGCATGCGGAAGCGCTCCTCGTATTCCTGGGCCTTGACCTGGACCTTCGCCGGACCGAACACCAGGTGCCTGCCCTCGCCGCCGGGATCGCCAAGCAGGTGGGCGGCTGAGGCGGCCCGCTGCGAGCGGGTGTGCTTCCACAGCAGCGGCAGCAGCACCACGCCGAACTCCAGGCCCTTGCTGGCGTGCAGGGTCATCAGCCGGACCCGCTGGGCATCGGACTCCAGGCGCAGCGTCCGATTCTCGGCGGCCTCGCCGCGGTTGGCGTCGTCGGCTGCCTGGCGCCCGAACCAGGCGAGCAGCCGCTCGCCGCTGCCGCAGCCGACCCAGGCGTCCTGCAGCAGCTCGCCCAGGTGGCGCAGGTCGGTGAGCATGCGCTCGCCCGCCACGGTGGCAAGCAGCCGTGCGGCCTCCGTATCGAGCAGCGCCGCGACCACCGCAAGCGGGCCATCGCGCTCCAGGCGCGCGTGCAGGGCGCGCAGGCGGCCGGCATGCCTGTCCCAGGCCAGCGGGTCGTGGCGCAGGGCCTGCAGCCCGGCCAGGCTGCCGCCGAGCAGTCGCGTCGCCAGCGCGGCGCGCACCGCCCGTGGATCCTCGGCGTGCTGCACGGCGTGCAGCACCAGGCGCAGGTCGCGGGCTGTGGGGGATTCGAACACGCTCTTCTGGGAGCCGGTCACGCAGGGGATGCCGAGCGCCTTGAGCAGGCCGGCCAGCGCCGCGACCTGGGCGTGGCCGGGCAGCAGCACGGCGATGTCGCCGGGCACCAGGGGGCGCTCGCCGATGCGCCGGGCGCCCGGCGCAAGCAGCAGGGCAACCTGGGCGGCGCAGGCGCGCAGGGCCTGGGTGTCCAGGCGGCCGCCATCGGGATCGGCGGACAGTTCGTGGAGCACCAGGGGCTTGTCGATGGCCCGACCGGTGGCGTCGCGCAAGGGCTCGGGGTCGCGGCGGCCGGTGCCCCGAACGGGCTCGAAGACGATGTCGGTGGCGGTGCCCGGTGGGCCCAGCCCGGTGCCGGTGGCCGCATAGAACTGGTTGACCGCCTCCACGTAGCCGCGGCTGGACCGGAAGTTGGTGCCCAGGGTCAGCCGGTCTTGCTCGGGCACCCCTGCCCTGGCGCGCGCGTAGGCCGCGATGTCGCCGCCGCGGAACCGGTAGATGGCCTGCTTGGGATCGCCGATCATCACCAGTCGGCCGCGGGCTGCGCCCGAGCCGTCGCGGTAGATGGCATCGAGGATGCCGAACTGCACCGGGTCGGTGTCCTGGAATTCGTCGACCAGCGCCACCGGCCAGGCGGCGTGCAGGGCGTCGGCCAGGGCGCGCTGGCCGTCGCGCGGCACCAGCGCGGCGCGGACATGGTGGATCAGCTGGTCGAAGGTCGACTGGTTGGCGGCATCCAGGCGCACTTGCATGGCCTTGCGGCACCAGCGCTGGGCGGCGGCCAGGAAACGGCGCAGTAGGGGATTGGCGGCGCGGTCCAGCAGCACAGCCGGCAGACCGGTGGCAAGCGCCACCGACTGCTTCACCAGTGCCTGAACCCCGGGATGCTCCTTGCCGACCTTGTTCACGCCAGTCATCTGCGCCGCCTCTGCCAGCACCTCGTGATGCGCGCACAGCGCATCGGGCAGTGCCGAGCCGCCCTCGGACAAGGCCGTTGCGACGCTCTGCCATGCCTTGGCGAGCCTGCCCCTGGGATTGAGCAGCGCCGGCTGCGCGAGCACGGCCTGAAGGTCGTCCGCCCACCGCCCGGGATCGCCAATCAGGTCGCCGACCCGTTCCAGCACGGTCGCCGCCGCCGTCGGCGCCACGCACACGTCGGGCTGCAGCAGGGCCGGCACATAGCGTTCCAGCTCCTTGCGCGAGATCCCGGCGGTGCGCGCGAGGCCGACCAGTTCGTCGGCGGCATCGCCCTGCGAGATCACCCGCCACAGGTCGGCGACCAGGTCGGCTTCGAGGGTTCTGGCATCGACCAGGGTGCGACCCCGGAACAGTGCACCGGCCGCGAACGGGTGCTCGGCCAGGATGCGCGCGCAAAGCGAATGCAGGGTGCCGACCGGTGCGCCGTCCAGCCCGGTCAGGGCCGCCTGCAGCCGCTGCACGTCGCGTGCCCGTGCGGCTGGTCCGGCGCGCCAGCGATCGTGCAGCCAGGCACGGTCGGCCCGTGCCTCGCCCGGCGCCTCGTCGGCCCGCGCCTGCCCGGCCTCGGCCAGCGCCCACAGCAGCCTGCCGCGCAGGCGCTCGGACAGCTCGGCGGCGGCGGCATTGGTGAACGTGCTGACGACGATCTGGCGCGGCGCCAGGCCCTGCTCCAGCAGCAGGCGCAGGTACAGCGCCGCGATCGTCCAGGTCTTGCCGGTGCCGGCGCTGGCCTCGACCAGGCTGCGGCCATCGCCGGCCAGCGGCAGGGCGGTCCAGTCGGGGGCGCCGCTCATGCCGGGTCTCCACCGGGTCCGGCGGCCAGTTCGGCGATCGCCGGTCCGGGGTCCTCGCCGGGCATGATCAATGCCTCGATCTGCCGGGCCTCGCGCAGCAGCGCGCGCAGCGCCTGATGGTCCGGATCGCTGTCGGCATCGCCGAACACCAGGTCGCCATCCAGCAACCGTGCGTAGCCGGGCGCGTAGTCGCGCTCGCCGATGGCGCCGTGTTCGCTGCCCGCCCAGGCGCCGGCCACCGCGCCTGCCGCGGACTGGATCCAGCCCGCTTCGTCGTCGCTGCCGGGCGGTCTCTTGCCGAGCGCCACCCAGGCCGAGCGCGGATGGAGCCGCGAGCGGCCGGCGCAGCCGTTCTGCCACAGCCGCACCAGCGCGCGCAGCCGCCCGCGCAGCCCATCCTCCAGCGCGGTCCGTTGTGCTTCGTCGGCCTCGCAGTAGCGCGCATCCCAGTCGTTCACCTGCGTCGCCAGATCGGGCTCCTCCAGGGCCAGCATGGTCAGCCGCACCGGCGCGGCCGAGCCCTCGCTGGCGCGCTGCAGGCGCAGCATGGCCCACTGCAGGAAGGCGGGAACGCGTTCCTTGAGACTCAGCCTTTCGGGTTTCTTCAGGCCGGTATCCGCATCGTTCGGGTCCGGGAAGGCCAGCACCAGGTGCACGCCCTGCACCGAGTCGCGCAGCGGAAAGACATTGCGCAGCGTGCCGGCGATCCGTTGCGGCGCGGCCGGCGCCGGCTCGGCGGGGTCGCCTTCGTGCAGGGCGACGTCGACACGCACCGCCTGGCCGCCGTCGGCGCCACGCCCGTCGAAGCGGCCGCAGGCGGCGGCCCGGGTCCACAGGGATTCGACCGCGCGGGCCTCTGCCAGCCAGGCCGCCTCGCCGGCCTCGCCGGGCGGCAGCAGGCCGCCATGGCGGACCCAGTCCGGCGGCGTGCCGTCCCATTGCCAGGAAGGGTCGGCGCACTTGCGCGGCAGCACCGCGCCCAGGAACACGCGCCGCGCCACCGCGTCGATACGGGCGATGCCGTCCAGGGGCTCGTCCTCCGGCAGCTCGGCGGCGTCGTCCAGGGCATCCAGGGACAGCTGCAGGTGGTCGCTGAGCAATCCTCGGGCGGGATCGCGGAACCAGTTCGCCAGCACCGTCAGCGGCAAGGTGTCGGGGGGTGGCTCGGGGTCTGGCAGGCCGCCGTCGCGCAGGCCCGGCAGCGGCGCCCGGCCGTCGCCCTGCATGGCGGCGAAGGCCGTCGAGTAGGAAAACAGCGCCGGATGGCTGTCGTCGAAGTAGCGTGCGTCGAAGGGCTGCAGCGGATGCCGCACCAGCCAGGCTCGGGGCGCGGCCTGGTCGTCGGGCGCGATGCCGGCGTGCAGGTCCAGCTCGGCCAGCAGTTCGGCCAGCGGTGCGGCCGGATTGCGGTGCTTGCCGTCGCGCACGTTCTGGCCGGTGAAGGACAGGTGCAGGCGCGCGCGCGCCGACATCAGGGTTTCCAGGAACAGGTAGCGGTCGTCGCCGGGCACGTCGCGGTCGCCGAGCCGGCGCAGGCGCGCCATCAGGTCGATGCCGCCGTCGGCCGGCCGGCGCGGAAAGGCGCCCTCGTCCAGGCCCAGCACGCAGACCATCCCGAACGGGATGGCGCGCTGCGGCACCATGCCGCAGAAGGTGATGCCGCCCATCAGGAAACGCTGCCGTTCCGGCGCGCCGGCCAGGGCATCGTCGAGCAGCTCGCGGACCACGGCCAGGCGCAGCAACGGATCTTCGCGGTTGCGGGCCGGCTCGGCGGCCACCTGGGCGATCGCCCGGTGCACCACGGAAAGCGCCGCGCGGGCATCGGCATCGTCGGGGTCGGCGCGCAGCAGGGCGTCGACCCGCGCACGCAGCAGACCGGCCCAGAGGCTGGCCGGCAGCTCGGCATCGGCCAGGGTGCGCCACGCCTGCAGCTCGCCGAGCAGGCGATCCAGTTTGCCCACTGCGGCCGCGGACGGGCCGTCGATGCCGGCCAGCGGCAGCACCGTGGTGCCGTCGGGCAGGGTCACGGCATGCGGGTCGTCGTCGGCACCGGCTTCGGCCATCAGGTAGCCGGCGATCATCCGATCCATCGCCCACGCGAAGCTGTGCCCGGCCTGCGCCGGCAGCCCCAGGGCCGCCTTGTGGCGGCCGTCCAGCGCCCAGGCGACGCGGCTGGCGCGCAGCCATTCGACCAGCAGGTCGGCATCGGCGGCGTCCAGCGCCAGGGCGCGGCGCACCTCGGCGACACCCAGCAGGTCGACCACCTCGGGGGCGGTGATCCGCGCGCCGGCCAGCCCCAGCAGATCCTGGAACACCTCGAACATCGGATGGCTGCGCGCCACCGGCACGTCGGCAAGGTGGTAGGGCAGCAGGCGCTCACGCGCCGAGCCGGGTTCCCCGAACACCGCCGGGATCAACGGCAGGTAGGCCTGGATGTCCGGTGCCATCACCACGATGTCGCCCGGCCGCAGACCGTCGTCGGCCACGGCTTCGAGCAGGGCGTCGCGCAGCACCTCCAGCTCGCGCAACCGGGTGTGGCAGGCGTGGATGCGCAGGCTGGCATCGGCCGGGGCGGCCGCTGCCGCGGCGTCCTCCTGGAGCAGGGCGGGCTGCAGTTGCCGCAGGCTCTCCTGCAGTCGCTCGAGGCGGTTGCCGGGCGCCACCGGGGCATTGTCCTGCCAGTGCCGGATGTCCTCGCGCACCTCGCCTTCGACCAGGGCGGCCAGGAAATGCTGGCCCAGCCGGCCCCAGCGGGCCAGCAGCGGGTGCCCCTGCTCGCGCCAGTCCAGGGCATCGGGGTCGTCGAGGCGGCCCTGCTCGTCGCCGCGGTACGCCTGCCAGGCGGCCCCGTCGGGCTGCCGCCAGGCCCCCTCGCCCATGGCGGGATGCAGTCCGCCCCAGTACTCGCGGCAGGGGTCGGGCACGTACAGGAAAACAGGGGCGGTGCGCGCATAGGCGCGCAGCACCGCCAGCTCGCCGGGCGGCAGGTGCGACAGGCCGAACACGTGCAGGGGCGCCCGCTCCTCCGCGACGGCAAGCCGCTCGACCAGCGCCTCGACGAGGCCACCACGGTGCTCGCCCAGCGAGCCAGCCGCCGCCTGCCACAAGGGCGCCAGGAACGCCGATTCCAGCGTGCGCAGGGCGGCATCCCCGGACTTCGCGGTCGCGTACACCGGCTTGCCGGCCTCCCAGGCCGCGAGCCAGTCGCTGCGGTACACCAGGTATTGCGAGTAGACCCGGGCCAGGCGGTCGGCCAGCTGGAAGCGGCGCAGGGCGCGCTCGTCGGCGCTGGCGCCGGCATCCAGGTAGGCCAGCACCCGGGCATCGCCCACGCCGTGCCTCCGAGGTTCGGCCAGCAGCGCATGCAGCGTCCAGCGCAGGTGGCTGCGGCGGTACTGGGGCAAGGCCACCGCGCGCTCGCCCAGCAGCGCGGCGGAGAGCCCGTCCAGCCAGGTGCTGGGCAGCAGCAGGTCGAGGTTGGCGACGATCCGTGCCGGTCCGACCTCGCGCGCCAGGGCGCCGGCCAGCCACTGGCGCATGCCCGGATGGGCGGCGATCACCGTCTGCGCAACGAGCGGGTTGTCCGGGCGGGTCTGCGCCAGCAGCATCTGCAGGGGTTTGACCAGCGCCTCCAGGCGGCTGGCGCGCAACAGGGTGATGCCGGTGCTGGGGTCGGTCGCTTCCAAGTCCTGCTTCCTGGGCCGCGGAGGTGATGCGAGCGCGGTGGCGAACGCCGGAGGACGATGCCGAGGACAGGATGCCTGCTTCGCATCTCATCTGCTGATACGTGGCGTTTCGTCGGAATCTCTGGGGACCGGGGACCGGGGACAGGGGACCGGGGACCGGGGACCGGGGACCGGGGACCAGGGACCAGGGACCAGGGATCAGGGACCAGGGATCAGGGATCAGGGATCAGGGATCAGGGATCAGGGATCAGGGATCAGGGATCAGGGATCAGGGATCAGGGATCAGGGATCAGGGATCAGGGATCAGGGATCAGGGACCGGGGATCAGGGATCAGGGATCAGGGATCAGGGATCAGGGATCAGGGATCAGGGATCAGGGATCAGGGATCAGGGATCAGGGTCGGGGTCGGGGTCGGGGTCGGGGTCGGGGTCGGGGAGCGGATTGCAGTGGGTGGAGCGCGGTCTGATCCTGGCGCTCTCTGGCCCGGCTGGCGTTGCCCTGTAGCCGCCGCGCGCAGCCAGGCCGCGCCCTGCCAAGCTCGTGCCGCCAGTGCGACGGCACCGCACTTCTCCCCTCCCCCGCCTGCGGGGGAGGGGCGGGGGAGAGGGCTGTCCCGACCAGCGCGCGCCGCTCGGCCGGCAACGATGCCGACCACGACCAGCGCAGGACCTGCCCGGGGTCAGGCCACCTGGGCGTCCAGGTAGCGCCGGCACCAGATCTCGGTGGAAAGCCAGGTCCAGAGCCCCGGCAGCTTGCCGCTGCCGGCGCGCCACTGCGCGAAGGCGGCATCGGTGGCGGCCGGGTCGAACACGCCGCGCTCGCGGAAGCTGCGCGAGGCCAGCAGGTCGCCGGCGTACTCGGCGCCGTGCTCGCGCAGCCAGGTCTCGCCCGGCGTCGGATAGCCCTGCTTGTCGCGCCGATCGACGGTGATGTCGGGCAGCAGACCGCGCATGGCCTTGCGCATCACCACCTTGGTGGTGCCCGCGTCGATCTTCTCGTGCGCCGGCAGGGCCAGGGCGAACTCGACGAACCGACGGTCAAGGAACGGCACCCTGCTTTCGATCGAGAACGCCATGCTGAAGCGGTCCTCGGCCTGCAGCAGTTCCGGCAGCCGGGTGGCGGTCAGGTCGCTGCGCAGGTGCCGGTCCAGCGATACGAAGGCCCGGCGTGCCAGCGCCTCGGTAGCCGGATCGCGCACCTCGCGCAGTGCCGGCGCCAGGAAGCGGTCGTCGTAGGCCTGGCCGCGCCCGGCCAGACGGGCGCCACGGCGCAGCCAGTCCGGCCAGAACGGCGTCGCCAGGTCGCGCAGCAGGGCGGCGCGCGAAATGCCACCCTGCTGCCTGCGGAAGCCTTCGAAATTGCGCAGGAAGGAGGGCAGGCGGCCCTTGATGAGCAGCTCGCGCAGGTAGGTGGGGTAATAGCGCGGATAGCCGGCCAGCAGTTCATCCGCCCCCTGGCCGTTTAGCACGACCTTGATGCCGCCGGCATTGACCGCCTTCATGACCTGCCACCAGGAGTAGACGCTGTGGCCCCACAGCGGCTCTTCGTAATGCCAGGTGGCGCGCTCCAGGACATCGACCAGGTCGCTGCCGTCGGGTCGGGCCTCGGTCGGCGCCAGATTGCGTTCCTGGGCGGTGAGGGCATGGATCCAGCGCGATTCGTCGAACGGCGTGCCGGGGTAGGTCACCGAGAAGGTGCGCAGGGGCGTTGCCATCCGGCGCGACGCCAGCAAGGCCAGCGAGCCGGAATCCAGGCCGCCGCTCAGACAGGCGCCGACCGGCACGTCGCTGCGCAGGTGCGATTCGACCGCCTGGCCGAGTTCGTCCAGGAAGCGGGTCGCGAGATCCGGACCGCGCCAGTCGCCGGGGTCGTGGTTGGCGCCGGCCTCCCAGTAGCGGTGCAGCGACAGACGGCCGTCCTCCAGCACGGCGTTGTGGGCCGGTGGAAGCTGGGCGATGCCCTCGAAGCAGGTGGCGTCGTTGGCGGTTCGGGCGCGGTAGACCAGCTGCAGCCGCAGCGCCGCCAGGTCGGCGCGTGCCGGCACCACGCCGCTGGCCAGCACCGCCTTGATCTCGGACGCGAACGCGAAGCTGCCGGCCGCCAGCGCGTAGTAGAAGGGCTTGATGCCGAGCCTGTCCCGCGAGCAGAACAGGCGGCGGCGCGCCGGCTCCCAGATCGCGAACGCCCACATGCCCTCGAAGCGGTGCACGCAGTCCTCGCGCCATTGCCGGAACGCGGCCAGGATCACCTCGGTGTCGGTCGTGGAACGGAAACTGTGGCCGAGCCCCTCGAGTTGCCGTCGCAGCTCGGCGTGGTTGTAGATCTCGCCGTTGAAGACGATCCAGGCGCTGCCGTCGGCGCTGGACATGGGCTGGTGCCCGGCCGGAGACAGATCGACGATGCTCAGGCGCCGGTGTCCCAGACCGACAGCACCGTCCAGATGAAGGCCGGCGTCGTCCGGGCCCCGGTGGGCGATCAGGTCGGTGAGCCGGAGGATCTCCTCCGGGCGAACGCTGGCCCCCCTGGGGCGCACGATGCCTGCTATGCCGCACATGGTGTCCGCATTCTCCCGGGAAGGTCGGCCAGGTGCCGGTGGTCAGGAATCGAATTCACGATAGCGCACCTCGAGAATGCAGACCCGCGTGCGTCCGGCGGGAAGCTCGACCTCGAACTCGTCGTCGACCCGACGCCCGAGCAGGGCCCGGGCCAGCGGCGAGTCGACGCTGATCCAGCGCTGGCGGGCATCGGTCTCGTCGGGGCCGACGATGCGGTGGCGCGCGATCGCATCGGTCGCGCAGGGCCCAGGGGCCCCGTCAGCCACCCAGCGTGCCGCGTTGGCGGATCGTGCGTCGGCGCCTGCGACCTGCTGGTGCTCGATCTCGACCCAGGCGCCGAACCAGACGCGCCCGGGGTCCGCGGGCGCCGTCTCGACCACACGCAGGGACGGCAGGCGTCGGGCCAGGTAGCGCACCCGGCGGTCGATTTCGGCCAGCTGCTTCTTGCGGTAGATGTATTCGGCGTTCTCCGAGCGGTCGCCCTCGGCCGCGGCCGCGGCAAGGGCGCGCACCACCTCCGGTCGCCGCAGCCGCCACAGCTCGTCCAGTTCGGCCTGCAGCCGCAGCAGGCCGTCGCGGGTGACCAGCGCGGTGGCGCGCTCCGGCGGCGGCCGCCAGCGACCCACGACCGCGCCCGCGCGCTCAGGGTGCGACCGCGGCCGCGGCGGCGGGCACGTAGTCGAGCGGGGCGTCCGGCCCGATCGGCAGGCCGAACGCCAGCCAGATGGCGAACATCACCGACCAGCCGATCAGGAACACGATGGAGTAGGGCAACATCACCGCGACCAGGGTGCCGATGCCGGCCTTCGGCTCGTAGCGCTGGAAGAAGGCGATGATCAGCGCGAAGTAGCTCATCATCGGCGAGATGATGTTGGTCACGCTGTCGCCCACGCGGTAGGCGACCTGGGTGAGTTCGGGCGAGTAGCCGAGCAGCATGAACATCGGCACGAACACGGGCGCCATCAGTGCCCATTTGGCCGAGGCCGAGCCCATGAACAGGTTCACGAAGGCGGTCAGCAGGATGAACAGCACGAACAGCGGGATCGCCGACAGACCCGCTGCCTGCAGCGAGGCCGCACCGTTCACCGCCAGCACCAGGCCGAGCTGGGTCCAGTTGAAGAAGGCCACGAACTGGGCGGCGAAGAACACCAGCACCAGGTAGCTGCCCAGGGTCGCCATGCTGGCGCTCATGCCCTTGATCACGTCGGCGTCGCTGCGGATGGTGCCGGCGCCGACGCCGTAGGCGATGCCGGCGATCACGCCGTACATGAAGATGATGGCGACCACACCGTCCAGCATCGGCTTCAGCGAGCGCAGCAGGTCGGTCTCGCCGGCGACCCGCAGGAAGCCGGCACCCGGCATGCTGCCGACCGGCAGGGCGCCCAGCATGAGCAAGGCCGTGAATGCCAGGGTCGCGTAGATCGCCCAGCGCAGGCCGCGTCGCTCGGCGGCGCTCAGCCTTTGCGCCTGCGGATCGTCGGCGCTGGCGGCGCCGGCGGTGGGCGTGTCCGGGAAACGTGGCGCCACGATCTTCTCGGTCACCAGCCAGCCGAGCAGGGTGACCAGCGGGGTCGAGACGATCATGAAGTACCAGTTGGCCAGCGGCGTCACCGTGTAGTCGGCATCGATGATGCGCGCCGCCTCCATCGACAGCCCGGACAGCAGCGGGTCGATGGTGCCGATCAGCAGGTTGGCGGAGTAGCCGCCGGAGACGCCGGCGAACGCGGCGGCCATGCCGAGGATCGGGTGGCGACCGGCGGCGATGAAGATCAGGCCGGCCAGCGGCACCAGCAGCACATAGCCGATCTCGCTGGCCATGTTGGACATCACGCCGGCGAACACCAGGATCGGCGTCAGCAGGAACCTTGGCGAGGACAGCACCAGCAGGCGCAGGGCGGCGCCGATCAGGCCGCTGTGCTCGGCGACGCCGATGCCGATCAGGGCCACCAGCACGGTGCCCAGGGGGGCGAAGCCGGTGAAGTTGGTGACCAGGCCGGTCATGATCCGGTGCAGGCCATCGACGCTGAGCAGGTTGAACACCTCGACGGTGTCGCCGGTCTTGGGGTGCTGCACCGAGACCCCGGCCATCGAGGCCAGCCAGGAGGCGACGATCACCAGCACCGCGAGGATCGCGAACAGGGTCGCCGGGTGGGGCAGGGCATTGCCGCCGCGCTCGACGATGTTGAGGAAACGGTCGATCGCCGAGCGGCGGACGGGCGGTGCGGGCGGCAGCGGTTCGGCGGCGGTCATGCGGGCGTCATCGGGCGGTGCAGCGCCGGACTATAGCCGCCGGGCGGGCCATCCGGTACCGGTCGGAGAGACCGGGGCCGGCCTGGGTCGCCCATGGCCCCGAAGCGGCCGGCACGCCGTGGACCGGACGGGCGCCAGCCTCTTCGGCGATACTTTGCGGCGACATCCAGGGGAGACCACGATGGCGGGTCGGAGGGCAGGTTCATGAGCGGCACGGTGTTCGCGATCGTCCTGCTGGCCCTGCTGGCCTGGGCAGTGTGGTTGTTCAACCGCCTGGTGCGTCTGCGCAACCAGGTGCGCACCGCCTGGTCCGACATCGACGTCCAGTTGACCCGCCGTCACGACCTGGTGCCGCAACTGGTCACCACCGTGCGCGCCTATGCCGACCATGAGCGGGCCACCCTGGAGACGGTCACCGCCCTGCGCCAGCAGGCCATGGCCTTGTCCAGCCCGGGTCGGCTGGGCGAAGTCGAGGGACTGCTCGAGCAGGCCCTGTCGCGCCTGTTCGTGCTGCGCGAGGCGTATCCCGAGTTGCGCGCCAGCGAGAACTTCGAGCGGCTGCAGCGCGACCTGGTCGATGTCGAGAACCAGCTCCAGTACGCCCGCCGCTTCTACAACGGCGCGGTCCGCGACCTCAACGACGCGGTGCAGCGCTTTCCCGACCTGCTGGTCGCCCGTGCCGCCGGTTTTGCCCTGGCGGAGTTCTACCAGGCCGGCGCTGGCGAGCGCGCGGCCATTGCCGTGGAGTTGCAACGATGAAGGGAATCCTGGCGGCCCTGGCGGGCCTTGCGCTCCTGGTGTGCGGCAGCCTGCGGGCCGACGAGCGCATCCTTCGCTACGACGTCGACATCGCAATCCAGTCCGATGCCAGCCTGGAGGTTGTCGAGACGATCGCGGTGCGCGCCGAGGGTCGCAATATCCGGCGCGGCATCTACCGCGATTTCCCCACCCGTTACCGGGATCGCGCCGGCAACAACGTGGTGGTCGAGCTCGAAGTGCTCGGTGTCGAGCGCAACGGCCAGCCCGAGCCCTGGTTCACCGAGCGCATGGCCAACGGCGTGCGCATCAACACCGGCAACGACGATTTCCTGCCGGTGCCGGCCAAGCACACCTACACGCTGCGCTACCGGACCACCCGTCAGCTCGGCTTCTTCGAGAACCACGACGAGCTCTATTTCAACGCCATCGGTCATGGCTGGATGTTCCCCATCGACGCCGGCAGCGTCGACGTCCGGGCGCCGGCGCCGGTCGCCACCCAGGACATGCGCCTGGATGGCTACAGCGGCCCGGACGGCGCCCAGGGCAGCGACTTCACCCAGGAGGTGACCGGCCCTGGCCAGGCGCGATGGACGCTGACCCGCGGCCTGCGCCCGCAGGAAGGCCTGACCGTGGTGCTTGGTTTCCCCAAGGGTCTGGTGCCCGAGCCCACCCAGGGCCAGCGCATCGCCTGGCTGCTCAAGGACAACCGTGGCGTGCTGATCGCCCTGGCCGCACTGGTGGTGTTGCTCGCCTACTGCATCCGGCGCTGGCACCAGGTCGGTCGCGATCCGCCACGTGGCGTGGTGATCGCGCGGTACGAGCCGCCCGAGGGCCATTCCCCGGCCGGACTGCGCTTCATGCGGAGGATGACCTACGACATGCGCTGCTTCTCCAGCGACGTGCTGTCGATGGCGGTGGCCGGCGCGCTGCGCATCGAGCGCGACAAGAAGCTGGTCAAGGACGAGTGGAAGCTGGAGAAGCAGGCCGGCGACCGGCCGCTGGCGGACAGCCAGCAGGCGCTGTTCTCCCGGCTGTTCCGCGGCAGCAGCCGCACCCTGGTGCTGCGCAACACCAATGCCTCGACCGTGCAGGGCGCGCAGATGGCGCACAACAAGGCCCTCATCACCCGCTACGAGCCGGCCTTGTTCAAGCGCAACCTGGGCAGTGTCGGCATCGCCTGGCTGATCGCCGTGGCCGGCATGGCAGCGGCCGTCCTGCTGTCGGGTGGCGCCGGTATCGCGCTGATGATCGCGATCGGCGTGCTCATGCTGGTGGTGCTGGCCGTGTTCGCGCGCCTGGTGCGCGCCCCGACACCGGAAGGCCGCAAGCTGCTCGACGAGATCGAGGGCCTGCGCCGCTATCTGAGCGTCGCCGAGCGCGACGAACTCGCCGCCATGCCTGGCCCCGACCAGCCGCCGGTGCTCGATGCCGAGCGCTACGAGGCCCTGCTGCCCTATGCGGTGGCGCTGGAGGTCGAGGATGCCTGGTCGAAGAAGTTCACCCTGGCGGTCGGCGCCGCGGCCGCAGCGGCGGCAACGGCGGGCATCGCCTGGTATCGGGGCGGCGGCGTCAAGGACCTCGGCAGCCTGAGCCGGGCGGTCGGCAGCGGCCTGAGCAGTACGATCGCCTCTTCGTCGCGGCCGCCGGGCAGCTCGTCCGGCGGCGGCGGTGGCGGGCGCTCCGGCGGCGGCGGCGGTGGCGGCGGTGGCGGTGGCCGCTGAGCGCAGCGGGCGGTCCACGCCGGTCCGCCTGCGGGCGGCGGGCGCCGTCCTGCTGCTCGCCACCGGCCAGGCGATGGCCGGCGGCACCTGGTACGTCGCCCCGGATGGCATCGACCAGCCGGGTGGTGGCAGTGCCGCACAGCCCTGGGCAACCATCACCTACGGCCTGGATCGCGTGCCGGCCGGCGCCACCTTGCTGGTCAGGCCGGGTACCTACAGCGGCCGGATCCGCATTCGCGGCCAGTTCGACCCGCCGGTCACCATCCGTTCCGAGCAGCCCTACCGGGCCCGTCTGCGCCACAACGCCACCGTGCTGACCGTCTACGACGGCAGCGTCGGCGTGCGCGGCGTCCGTATCGAGGGCTTCGACATCGCCCACACCGGCGCCGGCGCAGGCGCGCTGGTGGTGCAGGTGCAGGCGCTCTCGGGGCAGCCGGCCAGCGACATCGTGCTGGCTGACAACGTCATCCACGACAGCCACAACAACGACCTGCTGAAGATCAACAACGGCGCCACCCGCGTGCAGGTGCTGGGCAACCTGTTCTACAACCAGTCCGGCAGCGACGAGCACATCGACATCAACAGCGTCGAGGACGTGCTGGTCGAGGGCAACGTGTTCTTCAACGATTTCGCCGCGTCCGGGCGGCCGGTCGGCAACGACACCTCAAGCTTCATCGTCGTCAAGGACTCCAACGGCAACGACGACGGCCTGATCGGCGCCCGCGACGTGCGCATCCGGCGCAACCTGTTCCTGAACTGGCAGGGCTCGCCTGGCTCGACCTTCCTGCTCTGTGGCGAAGACGGCAATCCCTACCACGAGGCCTTCGAGGTCCTGGTCGAGAACAACCTGTTCCTGGGCAACGCCGGCAACCCGATCCGCGCCGCCTTCGGCAGCAAGGGCTGCCGCGACGTGCTGTTCCGCGCCAATACCGTGTCCGGCAACCTGCCCGGCACCGCCTACGCCATGCGCCTCAACACCGAGGGCGCCAACCCGCCGAACCAGGGCATGGCGTTCCGCAACAACGTCTGGAGCGATCCGACCGGCACCATGACCCGCTTCAGCACCACGCCGGTCGGCCAGACCACGAGCTTCGTGCTGGACCGCAACCTGTACTGGAACGCAGGGGCGGCGCTGCCCAACCACCCGTCCGAACTGGTCAACATCGGCAACGACGCCCGCGCGGTGGTCGGCAACCCTGGCCTGCCGGACCCGGCGACCCTGGTGCGGCCCTGGTGGAACGCCGCCGCCGGCCAGTTCAACGGCGGCCACGACCGGATCGCCGATGCCTTTGCTGCGCTGGCGCTGGCCTGGGGCGTCCCGGGGCAGGGCGGCGCCGGCATCGGCCAGGCCGATCCCGCCTTCATGCCCGTCGACGACCTGCTCGGCCGGCCGCGCCCGCCGGCGCCGTCGCTCGGCGCGCTCGAGCCCCTGGTCGATACGATCTTCGCCGACGGCTTCCAGTAGGGAACCTGCGCCTGCCGGGTCGCGGGCAGGCGCAGGCGAATCCCTCGACCGGTCCTGATCAGAATCGCGTCTCAGCCCGCTGCCAGTCGGCATTGCGCCAGTGCGACGCCACCCCACCTCATCCCTCCCGCGCCTGCGGGGGAGGGGCGGCGGAGAGGGCCGCCGGGATCAGGGCGTGCCGCCCGGCCGGCAACGATGCAGATCGTGGCAAGTGCCGACCCTCTCCGCCGGCCCCTCTCCCTCGGGGAGAGCGGAGCACAGCGCGCTCCGCTCACCGAACCCCGAGTCCTGGCCCTTGGTCCCTGATCCTGAGCGGAAACAGGACGTCGATCGGGTCGACCGGTCGGGGTACGGGGAGGTCAGCGCTTTCGGCCGCCGGCGATGCCGCCCAGCACGCCGCGCAGGATCTGGTTGCCGAGCTTGGTGCCCATGGTGCGCATGGTCGACTTGGTCATCGCCTCGAGCGCGCCCTGCCGGCGGCGGGTGCCGAACAGCCACTCCTTCACGGTGCCCATCATGCCGGGGCTGGCCTCGCCCGCCGGGGCCGGCGCGGTGGGCGTGGTCGGCGCCTTCTCGGTGGCGACCTGGGCCGCGGCCATCAGCTTCTCGTAGGCGGACTCGCGATCGACCGCCGTGTCGTACTTGGCGCCGACCGGCGAGCGCAGCCGGACCGTCTGCCGCTCCTCCGGGCTGATCGCGCCCATCCGGCAGCGCGGCGGCGCGATCAGCGCCTTCTGGACCGGCATCGGCACGCCCTTGGCGTCCAGGGTGGACACCAGCGCCTCGCCGGTGCCCAGTTCGATCAGCGCCTTGGCGACATCCAGGTTGGGATTGCTGACGAAGGTCTCGGCGGCACTGCGGATCGCCTTCTGGTCGCGCGGCGTGAAGGCGCGCAGGCCGTGCTGGATGCGGTTGGCGAGCTGGCCCAGGATCGGGCCGGGCACATCGTCGGGAAGCTGCGAGCAGAAGTACACCCCGACGCCCTTGGAGCGGATCAGCCTGACCACCTGCTCGACGCGTTGCACCAGGGCCGACGGGGCGTCGTTGAACAGAAGGTGCGCCTCGTCGAAGAAGAACACCAGCTTGGGCTGGTCCAGGTCGCCGACCTCCGGCAGGTTCTCGAACAGCTCGGACAGCAGCCACAGCAGGAAGGTCGAGTACAGCCGCGGCTTCAGCAACAGGCGCTCGGCGCACAGCACGTTGATGATGCCGCGCCCGGACATGTCCTGGCGCATCAGGTCGACGAGCTCGAGCGCGGGTTCCCCGAAGAACGCCTCGGCGCCGTCCTGTTCCAGGCGCAGCAGGGCGCGCTGGATGGCGGCCAGCGAGGCCGGGCTGACCAGGCCGATCGCCCGCGAGATCAGCTTGTGGTTGTCGGCGACATGGGTGAGCAGGGCGCGCAGGTCCTTGAGGTCGAGCAGCAGCAGGCCTTCGCGATCGGCAACCTCGAAGGCGATCGCAAGGGCGCCGGCCTGGGTGTCGTTGAGTTCCATGATGCGCGCCAGCAGGGTCGGCCCGACCTGGCTGACCGTGGTGCGCACCGGATGGCCCAGTTCCCCGTAGAGGTCCCAGAAAACCACGGGGCTGGCCTCGCTGCGATAGTCGGCAAGCCCGATGGTCTCGACGCGTGCGGCGATCTTCTCGTTCATGGCGCCGGCCTGGGACAGCCCGGCCAGGTCGCCCTTGACGTCGGCCAGGAACACCGGCACGCCGAGCCGCGAGTAGTGCTCGGCCAGCACCATCAGCGACACCGACTTGCCGGTGCCGGTGGCGCCGGCGATCAGGCCGTGGCGGTTGCCGTAGCGGGGCAGGAACTCGACCGGGGCTTCGCCCATGCCGATGCGCATCGTCTGCATGCCTGACTCCTGAGGGGTGGCCCGGCGATTGTATCCGGCGCCGAGGGGGTGCCTGCGCCGACCTGGCCGGGGCGTGCCCGTGAAGCGGCGCTACACTGGCCGTCATGGACCCTTTCCACCTCCACAGGGGCGATGCGCCCTTGCTGGTGAGCCTGCCGCACGACGGCACCGGGCTGCCGAACGGTCTGCGGCAACGGCTGACCGCGTCGGCAGCGGCACTGCCCGACACCGACTGGCACGTCGGGCGCCTGTACGGATTCGCGCGCGACCTGGGGGCCTCGGTGCTGTGCCCGCACTGGTCCCGTTACGTGGTCGACCTGAATCGGCCGCCGGACGACATCTCGCTGTACCCAGGACGGAACACCACCGGTCTGCTGCCGTTGCGGCAGTTCAGCGGCGAGCCGGTGTACCTGCCCGGACGGGAGCCCGATGCCGACGAAGTCGCCGGTCGGGTTGACCGCTACTGGCGGCCGTACCACGACGCCCTGGCGTCGGAACTCGCCCGGTTGCGCGAGCGCTTCGGCCGGGTCGTGCTCTGGGAGGGCCATTCGATCCGAAGCGAGGTGCCCTTTCTTTTCGACGGACGCCTTCCGGTGTTCAACCTGGGCACCGCGGGTGGCCACAGCTGCTCTGCGACCCTGGCCCGGGGTCTGGCTGCGGTTCTGGCCGCGCAGGACGGCTACGACCATGTCATCGACGGCCGCTTCCAGGGCGGCTATATCACCCGCCACTACGGGCGTCCCGACCAGGGCGTCGAGGCGGTGCAGCTCGAGCTGGCCCAGCGGGCCTACATGGACGAGGACAGCGGCGAGTTCTCGCCTGCGCGGGCGGGCCTGCTCGAGCCGGTCCTGCGGGCCCTGCTGACGGTCTGTCTTCGCCAGGCGGGTCAGCAAGTGTGATAGCGGTCACGTTTCCATCCCGGGTTGGGTAGACTGGCGGCTCCCAGGGAGCCCGCCGATGACGAAACGAGCCGGTCCACCCCGACACGCGTTCGCCGGGGTCCTGGCGTGCCTTGTGGGATTCCTTCTGCCCGTATCGGCGGCCTGGGCTCAAGTGCCGTCCGACCTGCAGCTCGTCCAGGTCGCCAGCGGACTGGGCCGGCCGATCGCGGTTCGCCACGCTGGCGACGGCAGCGGCCGGCTGTTCGTGGTCGACGTCGACGGTCGCATCCGGACCATCCGCAATGGCAGCCCGCTGGCCACCCCGTTCCTGGCCATCGGCGGCAGCGCCAGCCCGCCACCATTCGGCTTCGGCCTGGGCGGCGAGGGCGGCCTGTTGGGTCTGGCCTTCCACCCGCAGTTCGTGGCCAACGGCCGCGTCTACGTCTACTACACCGACGCGCAGTCGGATGGCGTGCTGGCCCGCTATACCGTGCTGCCGGGCGATCCCGACCGCCTCGACCCGGCCAGCGTCCAGGTGCTGCTGCGCATCGATTCGGACACCACCTACCACAAGGGCGGCGACCTGCACTTCGGTCCGGACGGCTACCTGTACCTGTCGGTCGGCGACGGCGGCGGCGGCATCAGCCTGGATACCTGCAACCGGGCGCAGTCGCTGTCGCCGGCCGACCTGGCAGCCAACGACGGCAACGACCCGGACTGTCCCGCCGACGCCAGTTTCACCGGCACCGGCGGCAACCCGGATTCGCGCGCGCTGCAGGGCAAGCTGCTGCGCATCGACGTCGATGCGGTGACGCCGGCGGGTGGCAATGAGCTGTGCGCGTCGGCACCGGACGGCTCGGCCGGCTATGCGATACCGGTGGACAACCCGTTCGCCGGCACGGCGGGTGGCCCGGGCCGCTGCGACGAGATCTGGGCCTACGGACTGCGCAACCCCTATCGCTTCAGCTTCGACCGTCACACCGGCGACCTGCTGGTCGGCGACGTCGGCGAGGGCGAGCGCGAGGAGATCGACTGGCTGCCTGCGGGGCAGGGCGGGCAGAACTTCGGCTGGCCGATGTGCGAGGGCACCCTTGGCAACTGCCCTGGCACGGTGGCGCCGGTCCTGGAGTACAGCCATGCCAGCAACGGGCCGCCGTGCACCTCGGTGACCGGCGGATTCCGCTATCGGGGCGCCATCAACGGCCTGCGCGGGCTCTACGTGGCCAGCGACTACTGCACCGGCCGCCTGCGCTTCGCAAGGCGCGTCGGATCCGGCTGGCAGTTCGTGCAGACCGGTGCCGCCGGTCCCTTCCTCGAGCACGCCGGTTTCGGCGAGGGCGAGGACGGCGCGCTCTACCTCGCGCTGATCGAAAGCGGCCGTCTGCTGCGCTTCAGCGCCGCGGGCCAGGACGGCCTGTTCGGCTACGGATTCGACTGAGCGTCGGCGACATGCGCTGTGCCGGGACCAACGGCCCATGTCGCCAGCGGGCGCCTGTGCCAGTCTGGTTTTCGTCTTTTGGAGCGCCGCCATGAATGTCCTGGTCGTCCTGCTGCTGTGGGCCATCGTCCTGGTCCTGGCCTGGCCCCTGGCCTTGCTGATCCTGGTGCTGTGGCCGCTGCTGTGGCTGCTGTCGATCCCGTTCCGCATCGTCGGTTCGCTGATGGACGCCCTGCTGGCCTTCGTCCGCCAACTGCTGTTCCTCCCGGCCCGTCTGCTCGGTCACCGCGACCGGCGGTAGCGGGACTCGGGACTCGGGACTCGGGACTCGGGACTCGGGACTCGGGACTCGGGACTCGGGACTCGGGACTCGGGACTCGGGACTCGGGACTCGGGACTCGGGACTCGGGACTCGGGACTCGGAGCCTGATCTGCTCCCCTCTCCCGCGGCGCGGGAGAGGGGCTGGGGGAGAGGGTTGCCTGGACAGGGCGCAGACCTGGTCACTTGCCGCGCACCCTGCGGATAGGGGGCGTTGCCGAGCCCAGCTCCCGTGAACGCCGCCCCAGTCCTGCCGCCCGGCGCGCGCCCTTCCGTCACCACGACCATCGCCGCTTGACAACGCCGCCGCACGTTCCTACGCTGTGCAACGTATTAACGCACTATCACATTAACTTCATGAAACGCCGCTCGCTGACGCCCGAACTCCCGGACGACGATGCCGAGGCCCGCCTGTGCCGGGCTTTCCTGTCGTTGCGCACCGTTCCCGAAGTGCGCGCCTTCCTGTCCGACCTGTGCACGCCAGCCGAGCGCGAGGCCATGCGCGATCGCTGGTGCGTGGTGCCGCACCTGCTCGCCGGCGAGCCCTACCGGGAAATCCACGAACACACCGCCGTAAGCATCACCACCATCGGCCGCGTCGCGCGCACCCTTGCCGAGGGAGCCGGGGGCTACCGGCTTGCGGCGAACCGCGGCAAGCCGCGCGCCGCCCGCACCTGACCTGGAACCTCCCGCCATGAATCCTTCCCGCGATCGCCTGCGCATCGCCGTGCAGAAGTCCGGCCGCCTCTCGGAGGCGTCGCTGGATCTGCTGCGCCGCGCCGGCCTGTCCTTCCGCGCCAGCCGCGACAAGCTGTTCCTGTACGGCGAGAACCTGCCGGTCGACGTGCTGCTGGTCCGCGACGACGACATCCGCGGCCTGCTGCTCGAGGGCAGCTGCGAACTGGGCATGGTCGGCCGCAACGTGCTCGACGAGCAGCGCCTGACCGGTGCCGGCGCGGCCTCGCCGCAGGTGTGCACGGCGCTGGGCTTCGGCCAGTGCCGGCTGGCCATCGCCGTGCCGGCCGAGTTGCCCTGGGACGGCCCGGCCAGCCTGGCCGGAAGGCGCATCGCCACCTCCTACCCCGGCCTGCTCGGCCAGTGGCTGCGCGAGCACGGCATCGAGGCCGAGGTGGTGGTGCTGAACGGCTCGGTCGAGATCGCTCCGCGCCTGGGCAAGGCCGAAGCGGTCTGCGACCTGGTCTCGACCGGTGCGACCCTGGCCGCCAACCAGCTCCGTGAGGTCGAAACGGTGCTGGAGAGCATTGCCGTGCTGGCGCAGTCGCCGCGCCCGCTGCCGCCGGCCCTGGCCGGCATCGGCGACAGCCTGGTGGCGCGCATCCGCGGCGTGCTCGGTGGCGACGGCGCCCGCCTGCTGATGCTGCGCGCACCGCGTGCGGCGCTGGCCGAGATCGCCCGTCTGTTGCCCGCGCGCGAAGCGCCCAGCGTGCTGCGCCTGGACGATGCGCCCGACCAGGTCGCCCTGCAGGCGCTGTGCGGGCGCAGCCTGGACTGGCAGCACCTGGAAGCGCTCAAACGCCTGGGCGCGCACGGCCTGATGGTGCTCAACGTCGAGCAGGTGCTGGCATGAGGACGATCGACTGGGCCGCCCTGGATGCCGCCGGGCGCGCCGGGACCCTGGCGAGGCCTGATCCGGTGCGCGATGCCAGCCTGGTGGAGGGCGTCCGCACCATCCTGGCGCAGGTCCGCGTCGAGGGCGACGCTGCGCTGCGCGACCTCACCCGGCGCCTGGACGGCGCCGACCTGGACCGCTTCGAGGTCGACGCTGCGCAGTTCGACGCTGTCGAAGCTGGAGTCGACCCGGTGGTTCGCGCCGCCATGGAACGGGCAATCGACCGCGTGCGCCGCTTCCACGCGCCGCAGGTGCCGCAGCGCCTGCGCGTGCGCACCGAGCCCGGCGTGCAGTGCGAGTACCTGGTTCGCCCGATCCGCCGGGTCGGCCTGTACGCGCCTGCCGGCAGCGCGCCGTTGCCGTCGACCGTCTGGATGCTGGCGGTACCCGCAAAGCTGGCCGGCTGCCCCGAGGTGGTGCTGTGCACGCCGCCCGGCCGCGACGGCCGGGTCGATTCCCTGGTCCTGCTGGCGGCGCGGCTGTGCGGTGTCGACCGCGTGTTCGCCCTGGGCGGCGCCCAGGCGATCGCGGCGATGGCCTACGGCACGCAGCAGGTGCCGCGCTGCGACAAGCTGTTCGGCCCCGGCAACGCCTGGGTGACCCAGGCCAAGCTGGCCGTCGCCGGCGACCCCGCCGGCGCCGCCATCGACATGCCGGCCGGTCCCTCCGAGGTGATGGTGATCGCCGACGACAGCGCCGACCCGGTACTGGTGGCCGCCGACCTGCTCGCGCAGGCCGAGCACGGCGCCGATTCCCAGGTGGTGCTGATCAGCCCCGACGTCGGTCTGCTTGAGGCCGTGCAGGCGCAGTGCCGCGCGCAGGCCGCCAGCCTGCCCCGCGCCGACATTGCCGCGGCGGCGCTGGCCCATGCCCGTTTCATCCGTGTCGCCGACCTGGAGCAAGCCGCGCAGGTCGCCGAGGACTACGCGCCCGAGCACCTGATCGTCCAGACCCGCAGTCCGCGGGCGCTGCTGCCGCGCATCCACAGCGCCGGCAGCGTGTTCCTGGGCCCGTGGTCGCCTGAGACGGTCGGCGACTATTGCGCCGGCCCCAACCACGTGCTGCCGACCCTGGGCTTCGCGCGCGCCTGGAGCGGCGTCGGTGTCGCCAGTTTCGTGCGCCGGATGAGCGTGCTGGAACTCAGCGCCGACGGCCTGGCCCGGATCGGCCCGGACGCCGCCGTGCTGGCGCGCGCCGAGCGCCTGGAGGCGCATGCCCGCGCGGTCGACCTGCGCCTGGCCCGGGACGGGCAGGGGAGCGCCGCGGCATGAGCGTGCTCGAGCGCATCCGGCCGGACCTGGCCGGCTTCGTCCCCTATGCCTCGGCGCGCCGCGCCGGGCACCGCGCCGGCATCCGCCTGGACGCCAACGAGGCGCCCTGGCTGCAGGCCGGCGACGGCAGCGGATTGAACCGCTATCCGTCGCCGCAGCCGACCGAGCTGCTGGCCGCGCTGGCCGGCCTGTACGGTGTGCGCCCCGGCCAGGTCTACGCCGGCCGCGGCAGCGACGAGGCCATCGACCTGCTGGTGCGGCTGTTCTGCCGGGCCGGCCGCGACAACGTGGTGACCCTGGCGCCGACCTTCGGCATGTACCAGGTCGCCGCGTCCCTGCAGGGTGTCGCCCTGCGCCGGCAGACGCTCGACCCGGAACAGGACTTCGCGCTGGACCCGCAGCGCCTGCTCGACCTGGTCGACGACGACACCCGGCTGGTGTTCCTGTGCTCGCCCAACAACCCCACCGGCACCGACTTCCACGCCCAGGTCGAGCCGCTGGCGCGCGACCTTGCCGGCCGTGCCCTGCTGGTGGTCGACGAGGCCTACGTCGAGTTCGCCGGTCACGAGGGCGCTGCGGGCCTGCTCGACCGCCACGAGAACCTGGCGATCCTGCGCACCCTGAGCAAGCTGCACGCCCTGGCCGGTGCCCGGGTCGGCGCCCTGCTGGCGGCCGAGCCGCTGGTCGCACGGATCGCCGCGATCGCCGCACCGTATCCGCTGCCGGCGCCCAGCGTCGCCGCCGCGCTGGCCGCGCTGGCGCCGCCGGCGCTGGCACGCACCCTGGCGCTGCGCGACGGCCTGCTCGCCGAGCGCGAGCGGGTGCGTGCGGCGCTGGCCGCGTTGCCCGGCATCGACCGGGTCTGGCCCTCGGCCGGCAACTTCCTGCTGCTGCGTTGCCACGATGCCGGCGCGACCTTCGCGCGCGCGCTGGCTGGCGACGTGCTGCTGCGCGATGTCTCAGGCCAGCCCGGCCTGGCCGGCTGCCTGCGCGCCAGCATCGGCACGCGCGCCGACAACGACGCCCTGCTGGCGGCGCTGGCGGACGGGGTGCCGGCATGAACGCGCCGGCCGTGCTGTTCGTCGACCGCGACGGCACCCTGATCCAGGAGCCGCCGGACCAGCAGATCGACGCCTACGAGAAGTTCGCGATGGTGCCCGGCGCGATCTCGGCGCTGCGCCGCCTGCGCGAGGCCGGCTACCGGCTGGTCATGGTCAGCAACCAGGACGGCCTGGGCACCGTCAGCTTCCCGCAGGCCGCCTTCGAGGGGCCGCAGCGCCTGCTGCTGGACATCCTGGCCAGCGAGGGCGTGGTGTTCGACGAGATCCTGATCGACCCGACCCTGCCGGACGACCACGCCCCGACACGCAAACCCGGCGTCGGCCTCGTGCGCCACTACCTCGGTGCCGACGGCATGGACCGCCGGCGCAGCGCGGTGATCGGCGACCGCGCCACCGACCTGGAGTTCGCCGCCAACCTGGGCGTCGCCGGCTACCGGCTGGGGCCGGACCTGGACTGGCCAGCGGTGGTGCGCGCCCTGCTGCGGCCGGCCCGCCATGCCCGCGTCGAGCGGCGCACCCGGGAGACCGACATCGTGGTCGAAGTCGACCTCGATGCGCAGGCGCGGCCGTCGGTGGCGACCGGCATCGGCTTCTTCGACCACATGCTGGAGCAGCTCGGCGTCCATGGCGGCTTCGCCCTCTCGCTGCGCTGCCGGGGCGACCTTGAGATCGACGAACACCACACCGTCGAGGACTGCGCCCTGGCCCTCGGCCAGGCGCTGCGCCAGGCCCTGGGCGAGCGCCGCGGCATCGGCCGCTACGGCTTCACCACGCCGATGGACGAGGCGCTGGCCCAGGTCGCGCTGGACCTGTCCGGGCGCGCCGCCTTCGTGTTCGAGGGCGGGTTCGATCGCGAGCGCGTCGGCGGCCTGGCCACCGAGATTGTGCCGCACTTCTTCCGTAGCCTGGCCGAGGCCCTGGGCGCCAGCCTGCACATGTCCGTGCGCGGCGACAACGACCACCACCGGGTCGAGGCCTGCTTCAAGGCGACCGGCCGGGTCCTGCGCCAGGCATTCCGCCGCGACGGCGACGAGGCCACGGTGCCGAGCAGCAAGGGCGTGCTGTGAGCGCCGTGCCCGACCTGGTCGTGGTGCCGGTGGGCGGCGCCAACTTCGGCTCCTTGGCGCGCGCCTTCGAGCGGGTCGGCGCGACGCCGCGGTTCAGCGCCGAACCGGCCGACCTGCGACGCGCCTCGCACGTGGTGCTGCCCGGCGTCGGCGCCGCCGCGGCGGCGATGCCGGCGCTGCGCAGCCAGCGCCTGGCCGAGCTGCTGGCAGGGCTGCGCGTGCCTCTGCTCGGCATCTGCCTGGGCATGCAGTTGCTGTTCGAGCACAGCGCCGAGGGCGAGGTGCCCCTGCTCGGCCTGCTGCCCGGCCGCGTCGAACGCCTGCCGGCGGCACCGTCCTGGCCGCACATGGGCTGGACCACGCTGACCGCCACCGCGGCGGGACGCGGGCATCCGTTGCTGGCCGGCATCGGTGCCAACGACTGGTTCTATTTCGTGCACGGCTATGCCGCCTCGACCTCGTCCTCGACCCTGGCCAGCGCCGACCATGGCGGCGCCTTCAGCGCCGTGGTCGGCGCCGGCAATCGGCTGGGCGTGCAGTTCCACCCGGAGAAGTCCGCGGCGGCCGGTCGCCGCCTGCTCCGCAATTTCCTCGACCTGTGATCATCCTGCCCGCCATCGACCTGCGCGGCGGCCGCGTCGTGCGCCTGAGCCAGGGCGACTTCGCGCGCGAGCGCCGCTTCGACACCGACCCGGTGCGCCTGGCCCGCCTGTACGCGCAGGCCGGCGCGCGCCGCCTGCACGCCGTCGACCTGGACGGCGCGCGTGCCGGCGAACCTGCGCAATTGCCGCTGCTGCAGGCCCTGGCCGACACTGGTCTGGCCGTGCAATGGGGCGGCGGCGTGCGCTGCCAGGCCGACATCGAGGCGGTGCTGGCGGCCGGCGCCCGGCGCGTGGTGGTCGGCAGCATGGCGGTGCGCGAGCCCGGCCGCTTCGCGCAATGGCTGGGTCGCTACGGCGACCGCCTGGTGCTGGCGCTGGACCTGCGCGCCGACGACGCGGGCCGCTGGCAACCCACTGCCGACGCCTGGCAGGCCAGTGTGGATCGCGACATCGAGGCCCTGCTCGATGGTTTCGCCGCTGCCGGCCTGCGCTGGGTTCTGAGCACCGACATCGCCCGCGACGGCATGGCTGGCGGCCCGAACCTGGACCTGTACGCCTGGCTGGCCGGCCGCTGGCCGACCCTGGCGGTGATCGCCTCGGGCGGCGTGCGCAACGAGACGGACGTGCAGGCCCTTGCAGGCACCGGCGCCGCCGCCTGCGTCGCCGGCACCGCGCTGCTGGAAGGCACCCTGCCCACCGCGTCGCTGGCCGGCCATGCCGGCCCGGCCTGGGCGGACTGAAGGCCCGGCCATGCCCGCCCTGCGCCTGATTCCCTGCCTGGACGTCGCCGACGGCGTGGTCGTCAAGGGCGTGCGCTTCCGCGACCACAAGGTGGTCGGCGACATCGTGGCCTTGGCCCGCCGCTACGCGGCCGAGGGCGCCGACGAGCTGGTCTTCTACGACATCACCGCCAGCCCCGACGGCCGGCGCGTGGACACCGACTGGGTGCGCCGGGTCGCCGACGAGCTGGACATCCCGTTCTGCGTGGCCGGCGGCATCCGCAGCGTCGACGATGCCGCGGCAGTGCTGGCGTCCGGCGCCGACAAGATCTCGGTGAACAGCCCGGCGCTGGCCGACCCCGGCCTGATCGACGCGCTGGCGGCGCGCTTCGGCAGCCAGTGCGTGGTGGTCGGCATGGACGTCCGCGACGGCGGCCTGGCGCGCGACAGCGGCCGGCCCGAGCGCAGCGGCGACAGCGGCCGTCGCCTGCTCGACTGGGTCGCCGAGGTCGAGTCGCGCGGCGCCGGTGAGATCGTGCTGAACTGCATGCGCGCCGACGGCACCCGCGCCGGCTACGACCTCCAGACCACCGCTGCGGTGCGCGCCGCCACCCGGCTGCCCCTGGTCGCCTCCGGTGGCGCCGGCTGTGCCGCGCATTTTCTCGAGGTGTTCCGCCAGGCCGGCGCCGACGCCGCCCTGGCCGCCAGCATCTTCCACAGCGGCGAACTGCCCCTGCCGGCGCTCAAGCGCGAACTCGCCGCCGCCGGCCTTGCCATCCGTCCCGTGCCCGCCCCGGAATTGCCGATATGACCCGCACCGCGCTCGACGCCGGCCTTCCGGATCGCCTGGATTTCGCCAAGGGCGACGGTCTGCTGCCGATGGTGGTCCAGCACGCCCACGATGGTCGCGTGTTGATGCTGGGCTGGATCGATCGCGCGGCCCTCGAGGCCACTCTCGCCACCGGCCAGGCGCACTTCCACTCGCGCAGCCGGCAACGTCTGTGGCGAAAGGGCGAGACCAGCGGCCATGTGCTGGAGGTGCGCGCGCTCAGCGCCGATTGCGACGGCGACACCGTGCTCTGCCAGGCCGTTCCGGTCGGCCCCACCTGCCACCGCGGCACCGCGACCTGCTTCGACGGCGATGACCCGGCGCAGCCCTGGCTCAACGCGCTCGAGGACCTGATCGCCCGCCGTCTCGCCGAGGGCGGCGAGGGCAGCTACGTCGCCCGCCTGTTCGCTGCGGGCCTGCCGCGCATCGCCCAGAAGGTCGGCGAGGAGGGCGTGGAGACCGCGCTCGCCGCCGTCACCGGCGACAACCCGGCGCTGCTGGGCGAGGCCGCCGATCTGCTGTTCCACCTGCTGGTCCTGTTGCGGGCACGGGGTCTTGCGCTCAAGGAGGTGGTCGCCGAACTGGAACGTCGCCACACGGGGTGAGGCCCGACCCCCGCATCGGCTGCCTGTCCCACGTGCCTGCCTGTTTCGCGAAGCTGAGTGACCCCGGCTTCGTAGGACAAAGACTAGGTAAAACAGGGTAGTGGGCGATATTTCTGCGATCGATTCCCGGCGTGGGTCGCGGCAGCAACCGCGCGCCCACTCGATGACGCAGTGCAGATTGACAACGCTGTCAATCTGAGGAACTGTGCGCCGGGCCGGGCGCTCGCGCGCTCGGCGACCACCGATTGTCGGGGAGGACAGCGGGGCAATGAGCAAGTCGGAGAGCGTGACGGGCTGCGGCAGGGGTGCGCGCCCGCGTGTCATCGGTCCGGTGCTGGCGGCGACCCTGTGCCTGGGGGCGTCGGCCTGCGCCGGCACGCCAGGCGCAGACCCCGTGGCGGCCAGTGCCGCGCAGGCCGGGTCGCAGGCGCAGATCGACCCGCAGTCGTGGCCGGCGCTGGCCTCGCCGATGCCGGTCGACGACGCGATCGAGACCCGCATCGCCGGCCTGCTCCGCAGCATGAGCGTGGCCGACAAGGTCGGTCAGCTGGTGCAGGCCGACATCGGCAGCATCACGCCCGAGCAGGCGGCCCAGTACCGCCTGGGCTCGGTGCTGGCCGGAGGCAACTCGGCGCCGGACGGCAAGGCCTACGCGACCGCCGAGGAATGGCTGGCACTGGCCGACGCCTACCACGCCGCGCTTGCGGTTCCCGGCGAGAGCGGCGTGGCGATCCCGCTGCTGTTCGGCATCGATGCCGTGCATGGCCACAACAACGTCATCGGCGCGACCCTGTTTCCGCACAACATCGGCCTGGGCGCAGGTCGCAATCCCGACCTTGTGGGGCGGATCGCCGAGGCGACTGCCCGCGAGATCCGGGCGACCGGCATGGAATGGACCTTCGCGCCGACGCTGGCGGTGCCGCGCGACCTGCGCTGGGGCCGTACCTACGAGGGCTACGGGCAGGATCCGGCCCTGGTCGCCAGCTTCGCGGCGGCGGTGGTGGAGGGCCTGCAGGGCGCGCTCGGCGCCGAGGATTTCCTGGCCGGCCACCGCGTGCTGGCGGGCGCCAAGCATTTCCTGGGCGATGGCGGCACGGTCGACGGCAAGGACCAGGGCGATGCCCGCCTGGACGAGCGCACCCTGGTCGCCGTCCACGGCGCCGGCTATCCGCCGGCACTGGCGGCCGGCGTGCAGACGGTGATGGCGTCGTTCTCGAGCTGGAACGGCGAAAAGATCCATGGCCACCATGGCCTGCTGACCACGGCGCTCCGCGAGCGCATGGGCTTCGACGGCTTCGTGGTCGGTGACTGGAACGGCCACGGCCAGGTGCCGGGCTGCAGCAATGTCGACTGCCCGCAGTCGCTGATCGCCGGTCTGGACATGTACATGGCGCCGGACTCCTGGCAGGGCCTGTTCGAAAACCTGCTGGCCCAGGCGAAGTCCGGGGCAATCCCGCCCGCGCGCCTGGACGAGGCCGTGGCGCGGATCCTCAGGGTCAAGCTGCGCCTCGGACTGTTCGAGGCGCCGGCGCCGTCGCAACGGCCGCTGGGTGGCCGCTTCGATCTGATCGGTCATGCCGACCACCGCGCCCTGGCCCGGCAGGCGGTGCGCGAATCGCTGGTGATGCTGAAGAACGCCGGCGGGCTGCTGCCGTTGTCGCCTGGCCAGCGCATCCTGGTGGCCGGCGACGGCGCGGACGACATCGCCAGGCAATCCGGCGGCTGGACGCTCACCTGGCAGGGCACCGGCACCCGCCGCGCGGACTTCCCGGGTGCGACCTCGATATGGGAGGGCATCCGCGCCGATGTCGAGGCGGCCGGAGGGCGCGCCGAGCTGGCCCCGGATGGCCGTCACGCCGAGCGCCCGGACGTCGCCATCGTGGTGATCGGCGAGGAGCCGTACGCGGAGTTCCAGGGCGACCTGGCGACGCTGGCCTACCGTCCCGGCGACGACCGGGACCTGGCGCTGATCCGCCGGCTGCGCGCCGAGGGCATTCCCGTGGTCACCGTGTTCCTTTCGGGCCGGCCGCTGTGGCTCAATCGCGAGATCAATGCCTCCGACGCCTTCGTTGCCGCCTGGCTACCCGGTTCGGAGGGTGCCGGCATCGCCGACGTCCTGTTGCGCGGCGCCGATGGCGGCATCCGCCACCCGTTGCGCGGGCGGCTGTCGTTCGCCTGGCCCCGCACGCCCACGCCGGTGTTCGACGGGCCGGGTGGCCTCGATGCCGATCCGCTGTTCCCGATCGGCCATGGTCTCGGCTTCGACGACGACGGCGACCTGCCGATCCTCGACGAGTCCTCCGAACTGGTCGCACCCGGTGCCGAGGCAGGGATCTTCGTGGTCCGCGGCGCACCGGTGCCGGGCTGGCGGTGGCAGGTGGGCGGCGGCGAGTCGTGGACCGCGCTGGGGACCGACGACGCGAGCGCCGGAGTCGGTGCGCAACGCACCGACCACGCGGCCCAGGAGGATGCCCTTCGGCTGACCTGGCACGACGCGGGAGCCGTGCTGGCGCTGCAGGGCGACCAGCCCGTCGACCTGCGCCGCGAGACCAATGGCGACGTCGATCTGCTGCTGACGCTGCGTCTGGATCGGGCTCGGCCCGCGCGCGTCGGCCTGGGGTGTGGCGAGGCGTGCGCCGGCTGGCTGGACTGGCCCGCAGCGGTCCTGCCGGGCGGCGCCTGGCACCAGGTCGCGATCTCCTTGAAATGCTTCGAGTCGGCCGGGGTCGATCCCGGCCGGATCGAGACGATGCTGGCGCTGGACGCGCCGGCATCCACCGTACTGTCGCTGTCGCGGGTCGAGCTGGGGACTGGCTCGGGCGCCCGCATCGACTGTCGTTGATGCCGGGCATCCGCCGGCGTGCCGTCACCCACGAACGAATCGAACCTAGGGAGGTGAGATCGATGAACCAGAACAACTACCGCCGGCAGAAGCTGGCACTCGCCTGCATGATCGCGCTCGCGGCCAACGCCCAGGCACAATCCGACAGCAGCCGCGAACGCAGCGACGAGGACGAGGCGCGCCAGCTCGACACCGTCATCGTCACGGTCGAGCGTCGCGAGCAGGACCTGCAGAAGTACGCGGGCACCGCCCAGTCGCTCAGCCAGGACGAGCTGCGCGGCCTCGGCATCAACAACGAGCTGCGCAACATCCAGTGGGCGATACCCGGCATGAGCATCGCCAACCAGGAGGGCAACGTCGAGATCTTCATCCGCGGCGTCGGCTCCGCCAACAACACGGAGCTCGGCGACCCGGGCGCCGCGCCCCACATCAACGGCATGTACGTGCCGCGTCCGCGCGGCCTGGGCGCGATGTTCTACGACCTCGACCGGGTCGAGGTGAACAAGGGGCCGCAGGGCACCCTGCGCGGCCGCAACGCCCTGGCCGGCACCCTCAACATCGTCACCCGGCGCCCCGACCTCGGCGAGGTCAACGGCTACGTTCTGGGCGAGGCCGGCAGCCGCGACCACCTGGGCGGCGAGTTCGGCCTGAACCTGCCGGTCGGCGAGCGGGCGGCGTTCCGTGTCGCCGGCTACTGGCTGGAGAAGGACAGTTCGTTCCGCAACGTCGGCGACCAGTCGCTCAAGGCGGCAGGTTTCCAGGACGAAAAGGCGGCCCGGGTGTCCTTCCTTGCCGAACCCACCGACGCGCTGTCCATCTTCCTGATGGCCGACATCGGCAAGGAGGGCGGCACCGGCTATCCGGGCGCGAACATCTTCGGCGCTGCCGTTTCCGGTTTCCGGCCGGAGGATCTCGACATGCGCCGGGTGGTCTACACCGGTCCCCAGGGCGAGCTGGACGCCACCAACTGGGGCGTGCAGGCCAAGATCGGCTACGACTTCGGTGCGGTCAGGCTGGACTACGGCGTCAGCTACCGCGACGTCGACTACTGGCAGGTCAACGCCAGCAGCCAGGGCATCGACTGGCCGGGGCGCGACCTCACCCAGCGCCCGCCCGGATCCGGCGACGGCTCGCGTCCGGACTACGACCTGTACTCCTCGAACTACTGGGAATCCCTGTCGCAGGCGCAGATCCACGAGCTGCTGCTGACCTCGTCCGACGAGGGGCGGTTCCTGTGGACGGTCGGTGGTTTCCACTTCGACGAGGACCAGAAGGCGGCGCTGTTCTCGCTCGCCGACAAGGGCGTGTTCTACTCGGGCACCGAGTTCACCATGCCCGAGGTCCGCGGACGCTCCTGGGCGGTGTTCGGCGACGGCACCTACGAGCTCAACGAGAGCTTCCGCCTGAAGGGCGGCTTGCGCTACACGGACGAGTTCAAGTCGCGCTACGGCATCGGCGGCAACTGGACGATCGGCCTGGGCGCCGAGAACGGTTGCTGCTTCAGCACCCGCCTGGGTACCCCCGGTTTTCGCCCGGCGCTCAGCCGGCGGCCCAATTTCGACGTGTCCGGGCTGACCACCAATGCCGACTACGCCCGCTTCCTGCTGGAAGGCATCCTGCGTGGCGGCATCAACGACACCATCTTCCAGCAGATCGGCCCGATCGCCAGCGGGACCCTGCCGAACGGCGGTTGCGTCGCCCGTCCCGACACCGGCGGCAACACGCTGCTGTGTTCGCCGAACGGCTCGCATCCCTGGATCGTGCTGGGCATTCCCTCGCAGCAGGTCGGCGAGAGCAAGTTCGACTTCGTCGACTGGCGCGTCGGCTTCGAGTACGACGCGTCCCCGGACAACCTGGTCTACGGCACCCTGTCCACCGGCCACAAGGCCGGCGGCTTCAACGACAGCTTCGATCCGGACGTGATCCCCGAGACCTACCGCCCGGAGTCGATCCTGGCCTGGGAGATCGGCAGCAAGAACGCGTTCCAGCTCTGGGGCCGGCGTTCGACCTTCAACGTCTCCGCGTTCTACTACGACTACAAGGACCAGGTCTTCCAGGACCTCACCGCGATCGCCTTCAATCCCGACACCGGCGAGGCGACCGGCTTCGCCCTGGTCAACCGCAATGTCGGCAAGTCGCGGATCATGGGCGTCGAGGCCGAGAGCATGCTGAACTTCTCGCGCGACTTCAGCTTGCAGCTGCACGGCCTGTACCTCGACACCGAGATCAAGCGCGGCGTGGTCGCCGACGTGCGCAGCATCGACTACGGCCTCGGCGGCGTCACCTCGGAGATCGACCTGGCCGGCAACGAGCTGCCGCTGGCCTCGCGGCTGACCCTGAACGCGCGCCTGCAGCACGCCTTCGATCTCGGTCCTGGCACCTTCGACTGGCAGGTTCTGGCCAGTTATCGCTCCGGCTACTACCTGACCCAGTTCAACAACCGCGATGTCGTGTTCGTGGCCGATACCGGCGGCACGGTCGACCGGATCGAGTCGGCGGCCGAGGCCGGGTTCCCGGATCGCCAGCGGGGCGAGACCACGCTCAACGTTGGAATCGGCTACGGCCTGCCCGGCGGCGCCTGGCGGATCGAGGCCTGGGGCAGCAACCTGCTCGGCAACGACGTGTCGCAGAAAGCACTGGTGGGCTCACAGCTCAACATCCGCTTCCTCAACGACCCGCGCACCTATGGCGTGCGCGTGAAGGCGGTGTTCTGAGCCAGAACCCGCGCAACGCCGCCGCGGTCCGGCGACGGACCGCGGCAGCCTGCCAGGTCGTCGCACCTCCACTCACCCACCCGCCGCGAAGCAGAGCATGAATTCCACCCTGCAGACACTCGACCTGGTGGTCCTGGCGATCTACGTGCTTGTCCTCGTCGGGATAGCGCTCTGGATCTCGCGTTCCCGTCCCGGCCACGAGCGCGACGCCGCGGACTACTTCCTGGCCGGCCGCTCCTTGCCCTGGTGGGCGATCGGCGCCTCGTTGATCGCCGCCAACATCTCGGCCGAGCAGATCATCGGCATGGCCGGGTCCGGCTACGTGATCGGACTGGCGATCGCCTCCTACGAATGGACGGCGGCGATCGCCCTGATCCTGGTCGGCAAGTTCCTGTTGCCGATCTTCCTGGCCAAGGGCATCTACACCATGCCGCAGTTCCTGGAACTGCGCTACGACCGCAGCGTCAAGACGGTGATGGCGACGTTCTGGCTGGGCGTCTACATCTTCGTGAACCTCACCGCGGTGCTCTGGTTGGGCGCGCTGGCGATCAACACGCTGACCGGGCTGGCGATGGGCTGGGGCATGCTGTTCCTGGGCGCGTTCGCGGTCGCCTATTCGCTGTACGGCGGGCTCAAGGCCGTCGCCATGACCGACATCATCCAGGTCGTGCTGCTGGTGCTGGGCGGCCTGCTGATCGCCTGGCTGACGCTGGACCGCATCGCCGGGGACGCCGGCGGACCCTGGACCGGTCTGGTGATGCTGGCCACGCAGATGCCGGACAAGTTCCACATGATCCTCGACCGCGGTCATCCGCAGTACCACAACCTGCCGGGCCTGGGCGTGCTGCTCGGCGGCCTGTGGGTCATGCACATGTCGTACTGGGGCTTCAACCAGTACATCATCCAGCGCGCCCTGGCGGCGCGCAGCGTCGCCGAGGCGCAGAAGGGCATCGTCTTCGCGGCCTTCCTCAAGCTGCTCATGCCGCTGATCATCGTCGTGCCCGGCATCGCCGCGGCGGTGCTGGCGCCGAACCTGGCCGCACCCGACCAGGCCTACCCGACGATGATGGCCCTGGCGCCGGTCGGGATCCGGGGGCTGATCTTCGCGGCCCTGGTCGCCGCGATCGTCTCCTCGCTGGGGTCGATGATGAATTCGGTGTCGACCATCTTCACCATGGATCTGTACCGGCAGGTCATGCCGGGCGCCTCGCAGCGCCAGCTGGTCACGGTCGGGCGACTCGCCGGCCTGGTGGCGATCGTCGTCGCCATGCTCGCCGCGCGGCCCCTGCTGGGCGGCTTCGAGCAGGCCTTCCAGTACATCCAGGAATTCACCGGCTTCTTCACCCCGGGCATTTGCGTGCTGTTCCTGTTCGGCCTGTTCTGGAAGGGCGCCACGCCGCTGGGCGCCCTGGCCGCCGCGATCGGTTCCTTCGTGTTCTCGCTGGCATTCCGGTACGGGCTGCCGCAGATGCCGTTCATGGACCGCGTCGGCTATGTCTTCCTGCTGTGCGCCGCCGTGCTGGTCGTGGTCTCCCTGCTGCAGCGCCGCGGCGCCGATCCGCGCGCGATCGACTGCTCGGCGATCGGCTTCACCACGACCACCGGCTTCAACGTCGCCTCGGCGGTCATCACGGCGGCGCTGATCGCGCTCTATGCCTGGCTCTGGTAGGGCGATGCAGGGACCAGGGACGCGCGGCGGGCATGCCCGCCGCACCCGCCGTGCCGGCTCACCGGGCCGGCGCCGGCCCGGTGGAACTGCGCAGCATCAGCTGGTGCTCGACGCGCACGCGCGCGCCCGCGCCGTGCCCGGCCAGGTTGTCGATCAGCTGGATCGCGGCGGTGCGCCCCATCTCCCTGCTCGGTTGCCGGATGGTGGTCAGGGACGGGTAGACCTGCAGGGCGATCGGCGTGTCGTCGAAGCCGCACACGGACACGTCGCCGGGCACGGTGAGGCCGCGTTCGTAGGCGGCATGGAGCGCACCGGCCGCCATGTCGTCGTTGCCCGCGAAGATCGCGCTGGGCGGGTCGGGCAGGTCGAACAGGCGGGCGCCGGCGGCGACGCCGGATTCGAAGGAGAACTCGCCGGGCACGATCAGTTCCTCGCCTCCGTCGAGACCGGCGGCCTGCAGGGCCTGGCGATAGCCGCTGAGGCGCCAGCCGCTCGCGCAATGGTCGGCATGGCCGCTGATATGCGCGATGCGGCGGTGACCCAGGGCGATCAGGTGCCCGACGATCTCCCGCGCCGCCCGGGTTTCGTCCAGCTCGACGCCGACATGCCCGTCTTCGTGTCCGGAGGAGATGCTGGCGTAGGGCATGTCCAGGCTGTCGAGCAGGTGCAGCAGCCCGACATGGTCGGTGATCGGCGGCGTCAGGATCATGCCGTCCGGCCGGTACTGCAGGGCGAAACCCCTGACCGCTGCGAGCAGGTCCGGGTCGCGATAGCCCAGCGGACGCAGCATCAGCGTGTAGTGGTTGGCTTCGCAGGCCTCCAGCACGCCGGCCTGGATCTGCATCAGGTAGTTGGCGCTGGGGTTGTCGTAGAGCAGGGCGATCACGTACGAGCGCCGGCCGGCCAGGCTGCGCGCGGAGGGGTGGGGCCGGTAGTCGAGTTCGCGCACCGCGGCCTCGACCCGCGCCCGGGTCGTCTCGCGGACGTTCGGTTCGCGGTTGAGGACGCGCGACACCGTCTTCAGCGAAACGCCGGCCCGTCGGGCGACATCGTCGATGCGGCTGGGCATGGGCGGAACGCGGTCCTGGCACCTGGGCGACGGCTTCGATTCTGCCAGATCGACAGGACATTCCAAGCCGCCTCGTCGGTACGCGTTGCGCTCGTCCAGCGGGGGCGCCGATGAGCCGGCTCGCCCTCGTCGCCGACCTGGGCGGCACCAACGTGCGTTTCGCGCTGGCGGACGCCGACCGCACCGGCCTGCTGCGCCCCGAGAGCATCCGGCGGTTCCGGGTCAGCGACTTCCCGTCGCTGAGCATGGCGGCCCTGCACTACCGGGCGGAACTCGAGGTCTGGCCCCGGCATGCATTGTTCGCGGTGGCCGGGCGCGTCGAGCGCGAACAGGTGGCCATCACCAACCACCCCTGGCACATCGAGATCGAGGCGACCCGACGCCACCTGGAGCTGGAGCGCCTGGACGTCCTCAACGACTTCGCGGTGCTGGGCCGCGCGCTGCCGCTGCTCGACGACGACGACCTGCGCGCGATCGGCCCGGCGCTGCCGGACTGGACGGGCGAGGGCGATCGCTGCTGTGCGGTGCTGGGGCCCGGTACCGGGCTGGGCGTGGGTGCCTTGCTGCGGCGTCGGCGCGCGCTGCTGGCGCTGCCCAGCGAGGGCGGCCATGTCGGCTTCGCGCCGACCGATGCCCTGCAGATCGAGCTGCTGCAGCGCCTGCGCGGCCGGTTCGGCCGGGTTTCCACGGAGCGGCTGATTTCCGGCCCCGGCCTGGCCAATGTGCACCAGGCGTTGGCCGAGATCGCCGGCATGCGCGCAACCTTGCTCAGCCCGGCGGCGATCACCGCCGGGGCGCGCGACGACGACGCGCTATGCCGGCAGAGCGTGGCGGTGTGCCTGGACCTGCTCGCCGACTTCGCCGGCGACCTGGTGCTGGCGTTCGGCGCCTGGGACGGGGCCTACCTCGCCGGTGGCCTGGTGCGCGAGCTGTGGCCATGGTTGTCGCCCGAGCGATTCCGCCAGCGCTTCGAGGCCAAGGGACGCTTCACGGAAACCATGACCAGGGTGCCCCTGGCCGCCATCGTGCACCCGGAGGCGGGCCTGTTCGCCTGTGCCGCGCTGGCGCTGGCTGCAGGTGAATGATGCGGGCCGGCGGTGCGCCGGGCCCGCGCCTCAGCGCGCCGCCACCGGGTTGAGCGCGGCGGCCGCGGCGGCCAGGCGACGGATCTGCGGCCAGTCGCGCTCGGCAAGCGCCGCCGGCGGCACCATCCAGGAGCCGCCCACGGTGAGGACGCAGTCCAGCGCCAGGTAGGCCGGCGCCCGCGCGGCATCGATGCCGCCGGTCGGGCAGAACCGCGCCTGCGGGAAGGGTCCGGAAAGCGCCCTGAGCGTCGCCGGCCCGCCGGAGGATTCGGCAGGAAAGAACTTGAAGTGGCGATGACCGAGCTCCCAGCCCCGCATCAGCTCGCTGGCGGTGGCGATCGCGGGCAGGAAGGGAATGCGTGCGCTGGCCGCCGCCCGGTACAGCGCATCGGTGGCGCCCGGCGCGATCGCGAAACGGGCGCCGGCCGACTGCACGGCGTCGAGCTGGGCGGCATCGAGCACGGTGCCGGCGCCGATCACGCAGTCGGGCACCTCACGGGCGATGCGCTCGATGGCGTGCAGGGCGACGTCGCTGCGCAGGGTGAGCTCCAGGACCGGCAGGCCGGCCTCGACCAGGGTGCGCGCCAGCGGCACTGCGTCTTCGAGACGTTCGACCACCAGCACGGGCAGCACCGGCGCGCACCGCAGCAGGCGGCCGATCGGGGAGGCGGAAGCATCGGGGGAGGCGCTCATGGGGGACTCGTCTAGGGTTCGCGCAGGGCGACGGCGGCGCCCAGCAGGCCGGGCTGCGGGTGGCAGATGACCCGGACCGGGATCGAGGCCAGGTAGTCCGAGAAGCGGCCCTTGGCCAGGAAGCGCTCCTGGAACGCACTGGCGCGCAGGAACGGCAGGAAGCGCGGCACGATGCCGCCGGCGATCATCACCGTCCGTGCGCCGTGGATCAGCGCAGCATCGGCTGTGACGCTGCCCAGTATCGCGCAGAACTGCGTCAGGGCCTGGCGGGCGACGGGATCGCTGTCGTCCAGCGCGCCTGCGACGATTCGCGCGGGATCGCGCAGGTCGCAGGCGGCGGTGCGCGCGGGATCGGCCTCGACGCCACGGATCACGGCGTCGATGTGGGAAAGGCCGACGCCGCTGAGTACGCGCTCGGTCGAGGCGCGGCCGTGGCGCATGCTGATCCAGCGTGCCAGGCGCTCCTCCAGGTCGGTCAGCGGCGCGAAGCTGACATGGCCGCCCTCGGTCTCGACGACCTGCCAGCCTTCGTCCGGCGAGCCCACCAGCACCGCCACGCCCAGGCCGGTGCCGGGGCCGATCACGGTGACCGGGCCGTGCAGGACCGGCAGGTCGGGGCCGTACAGGTGCACGCAGTCTTCGGGCTGCAGGGCTGGCACGGCGCGGGCGACCGCGCCGAAATCGTTGAGCAGCCGCAATTCGTCCAGGCCGAGCGCGCTGCCCAGGGACCGACGGGAGAACGTCCAGGAACGGTTGGTGAGCCGCACCGCATCGCTGCCGACCGGCGAGGCGACCGCGATGGCGGCCCGGCGCGGACGGACGTTGACCTGGGCCAGGTAATGCGCCGCCGCCTGCTCCAGGCTGGCGAAATCGGCGCTGCACAGGGCCGCCGGCTGGCTGATCGCCACCGGCTCGGCGCGCAGGTCGGTCAGCGCGAAGCGGGCGTTGGTGCCGCCGATGTCGGCGACCAGTCCGAGCGCGCTGCTCACCCTTCGGGCTCCGTGCCAGGACTGGCGCCGAACAGCGCGCAGGCGCCCTGTTCCGCGTTGCCGGTCGCGGCACGCATCAGCCCGAACAGCTCGCGGCCGTCGCCCTGCGCGCTGTGCGCGGTCTCCGGGTGCACCAGGGGGCGCGCGTCGAGCGTGGCGGTGTCGACGTGGACGTCGAAGGTGCCAGCCTCGGCATCGATGCAGATCGGGTCGCCGTCGCGCAGGCCCGCCAGCATGCCGCCGTCCAGTGCCTCGGGGACGACATGAATGGCGGCGAGCACCGTGCCCGAGGCGCCCGACATCCGGCCATCGGTGAGCAGGGCGACCCGCTGGCCGCGCTGTTGCAGCACCGACAGCGTCGGCGTCAGCTTGTGCAGCTCCGGCATGCCGTTGGCGCGCGGCCCCTGGCCGCGCACCACGGCGACCAGGTCGCCGACCAGATCGCCGCGCCGGAAGGCGTCGAGCACGGCGTCCTGCGACTCGAACACCCGTGCCGGGGCGAGGATGCGGCGGTGCCCGGGGGCGACCGCCGAGACCTTGGCGATCGCCCGGCCGAGGTTGCCCTGTAGACGGCGCAGCCCGCCCTCGCAGTCGAACGGGTCGGCGACGGTGCGCACGATGCTCGTGTCCAGGGAGGCCGTGGGCGGCTCGCGCCAGCGCAGCGCCGTGCCGTCCAGCCAGGGCTCGCAGGCCTGGTCGCGCAGGTCGCCACCGTGCACGCAGCGGATGTCCGGATGCAGCAGGCCGGCCTCGAGCAGTTCGCGGATCACCAGGCCCAGGCCGCCGGCGGCATGGAACTGGTTCACGTCGGCCGCGCCATTGGGATAGACGCGGGCCAGCAGCGGCGTCGCCCGGGACAGCGCGTCGAGGTCGTCCCAGTCCATCACCAGGCCGGCGGCGCGGGCGACGGCGACCAGGTGGATCGCGTGGTTGGTGGAGCCGCCGGTCGCCGCCAGGCCGACCAGCGCGTTGACGATGGCCTTCTCATCCACGGTGTGGCCGATCGGCGTGTAGGCATCGCCCAGGGCGGTGATGCGCAGCGCGCGCTCGGTGGCGGCGACGGTGAGGGCATCGCGCAATGGCGTGCCCGGGTTGACGAAGGCCGTGCCCGGCAGGTGCAGGCCCATCACCTCCAGCAGCATCTGGTTGGAGTTGGCCGTGCCGTAGAAGGTGCAGGTGCCGGGGCCATGGTAGGAAGCGGCCTCGGCGGCGAGCAGCTCATCGCGGCTGGCCTTGCCCTCGGCGAAGCGCTGGCGCACCGCAGCCTTCTCGCGGTTGGGCAGGCCGCTGGTCATCGGGCCGGCGGGCACGAAGATCGCCGGCAGGTGGCCGAAGCTGAGCGCGCCGATCAGCAGGCCGGGCACGATCTTGTCGCACACCCCCAGCAGCAGCACGGCGTCGAACATGCCGTGGGACAGCGAGACCGCGGTGGCCAGCGCGATGGTGTCGCGCGAGAACAGCGACAGCTGCATGGCATCGCGGCCCTGGGTCACGCCGTCGCACATGGCGGGGACGCCGCCGGCGACCTGGGCGCTGCCGCCGGCGTTGCGCGCCACCGCCTTGATCAGGGCCGGGTAGTTCTCCATTGGCTGGTGCGCGGACAGCATGTCGTTGTAGGCGGTGACGATGCCGAGGTTGGCCGCCGCCTGGCCGCGCAGCGCGGGCTTGTCGGCACCGGCGGCGGCGAAGCCGTGCGCCAGGTTGCCGCAGCTCAGCCGCTGTCGCGCCGGGCCGGCGCCGCGGGCCGCGTCGATGCGGTCCAGGTAGGCCCGTCGCGTGGCGGCGCTGCGTTCGGCGATGCGGGTGGTGACGCGTTCGACGGTGGGATGCAGTGGCATGGCCTCAGGGACTCCAGTGGACCTGCAGCGGCGGGCCCGGCGCCCGCAGCACGGCAGCGATCGGCGCCCGCTGCGTATCGCCCCCCGAAGTGGCCGATTGCAGCACAGCGCGCTTGGCCTGGCCCTTGATCAGCAGGACCCGATGGCGGCTGTGCAGCAGCCGCCGCAGGCTCAGGCTGATGCGAGGATGCGGTGCCTCGGCGGGCAGCGGCACCGGATCGATGCGCAGGGCGTCGGGTGCGTCGTCGGCCAGGCCGGCGGCGAGTTGCGCGGCACCGGGGAACAGCGAGGCGAAGTGGCCATCGACGCCCATGCCCAGCAGCACCAGGTCGAAGGGCTGGTCCAGCCTGGCGAGCAGCGCGTTGGCATGCTCGACACTGCGTCCGGAATCGCCGTCGGCGACGGTCAGGGCGCGCAGGTCGAGTCCCTCCGCCGACGCGAATGCCTGCTGGAGCGCGGCGTGGTTGCAGGCGGGGTGGTCGTGCGGCACGCAGCGCTCGTCGGTGGCCACCGCCACCACCCGCGACCAGGGCAGGGGGTGTGCGGCCAGCAGCCGGTACAGCGCCATCGGTGTGTTGCCGCCCGCAAGCGCCAGCCGGGCCTGGCCGCGCGCGTCGATGGCCTGGTCGATGCGCAGCGCCAAGTCCGCGGCCAGGGCTGCCGCGACAACGTTGTCATCCGGGTGGGCGTGCTCGATGGCGTTCATCGCATCCACGGGTTCAATCGCGCCAGCTGTGGCCGTGGCGTTCGGTCAGGCGGACCGCCTGGCTCGGTCCCCAGGTGCCGGCCGGATACGGACGCGGGGTACTGCCGGCATGCAGCCAGCCGTCCAGGATGCCGTCGACCCAGGACCAGGCCGCCTCCGTCTCGTCACGCCGCACGAACAGCGTGCCGTTGCCTTCGATGGCGTCCAGATACAGGCGCTCGTAGGCCAGGCGCCGGCGATGCCCAGAGAACTCCTCGTGCAGGTCCAGGTCCAGCGCCACCCGCGACAGGCGCAGGCCGTTGCGGTCCAGCCCGGGCGTCTTGTGCATGAGGATCAGCTCGATGCGCTCTTCCGGCTGCAGGCGGATCAGCAGGGCATTGGGCTCGACCCGGGCGCCGGTGCCCGCGAAGATCGAGTGCGGCACGGCCCGGAACTGCAGGTAGATCTCGGTGCAGCGGCGCGGCAGCCGCTTGCCGGTGCGCAAATAGAACGGCACGCCCGACCAGCGCCAGTTGTCGACCAGGGCGCGCAGGGCCACGAAGGTCTCGGTGCCGCTGCCGCGACCCAGCTCCTCCAGATAACCGGGCACCGCCCGCGCGTCGATCGCGCCGGCCGTGTACTGGCCCGCCACGCTCTCGGTCTCGACATCGCCGCGGCCGATGCCGCGCAGCGAGCGCAGCACCTTGAGCTTCTCGTTGCGCACCGCGCTGGGGTCGAACTGAGAGGGCGGCTCCATCGCCACCAGGCACAGCAGCTGAAGCAGGTGGTTCTGCACCATGTCGCGCAGCGCGCCGGAGCCGTCGTAGTAGTCGGCGCGTCCCTCCAGGCCGACCGTCTCGGCGACGGTGATCTGCACCTGCTCGATGTGACGGGCGTTCCACAACGGCTCGAACAGGGCATTGCCGAAGCGCAGGGCGATCAGGTTCTGCACGCCCTCCTTGCCCAGGTAGTGGTCGACCCGGTACACACGCGTCTCGTCGAAGATCGCCGTCACCGCATCGTTGATCGCCACGGCGCTCGCGCGGTCCTGGCCCAGCGGCTTTTCCAGCATCACCCGCGTGCCGGCATCGGCAAGCCCGCGCTCGCCCAGCGACGCGCAGATCGGCGCGTACCAGCGCGGCGCAAGGCTGAGGTGGTAGACCACCTCGCCGTCGCGGCGCGCGGCGATCGCCGCCGTCAGGCGCTCGAGATCGCCCGTGGCATCGATCGAGGCCGGCAGGTACTCGATGCGCGCCAGCAACGCGCGCAGCGCGGCCTCGCCCTGGGCATCGCCGGCCACCTGCGGTTCCAGCAGCGCCCCGACCCGGTGCCGGAACGACTCGTCGTCGCCCTCGCTGCTGGCGGTGCACAGGATGCGCAGCCGCGGCGGCAGCAGGCCATCGCGCTGCAGGCCGTGCAAGGACGGCAGCAGCATGCGCTGGGCAAGATCGCCGGTGGCACCGAACAGGGTCAGCAGGTTCGCCTTGGTGTCACCCATGCAGGTCGAAATCCTCGAGGAGAACCGTCCCGGGGCGCGCCCCTCCCAGGGCGCCCGCGAGCACGGCAGGCAGTGGTTTTCCAAGCTGTCTGATGCTACCACGCAGGATCGCCGAACCGGCCCTGCTGGATGCCCTGGAATGCCTTGCCGGGCCTTGGGTTTCGGGCGCGTCACGGACGTGGCTGCTGCGCGTTCCGGATTCGCCCGGTGGGTGCGCGTTGCGCTTCCGACCGGGTCGAGTCCCGCGCCTTGCCGGATGAGCTCGGCTTGGCGCCACCGGAACGTGTCAACCCGGTCCGGGGCTCATGGGACAGGACGCCAGGAGCGAGGGACTGGCACCGGCCCTATCGAACTGGATGCGAGCAGGGGCCAAGTTCCGGTTCAGGCACCTGCAGTGAGGTCCTGAGGCGCACCACCCTGCGGCCGGAACGAATATTCCACTATCGAGCGCCCGACGCTTGCGCATTGTGGCAAACGGTGGGAAGGTGGCGCTGCCGTTCCACGGCAGTGAAGTGGACGTCCTGGGCAACTTAGTCATCACGCCCGAACCGGGGCAGACGCAGGAAGCGGTCCGCCACTACGGGTACGACGCGCTGTCGCGGCTGACCGAGGTGCGCGACGCCAACCAGGTCCTGATCGAGGCGCAAGTGAGCGTTGTCGTTGAGCCTGGCAGGACGCCGACTGCGAAGTCAGGCGCATGTGGGGTGCAATGGAGCAAACGGAGCCTAGGATTTCGTGGAATGTACTTTGTGAGGATATTCCGACAGGCACACCAGCCCCTCGTCGGCGACGCTGGAAGCGTGGATCTTGGGCGCTTACCTGTTTTTGACTTGGAACAGCCCTTTGGTCTCTTTCGCCGCGCGGGTGAATTCAAGAGGACGCACGGGAGATGGTTCACCGACCAGGCGCCAGTGTTTGGTCCACGTTTGCTAGGTTTCCTGCTGGTTGCAGCATCACTTCTGGCCTCGTGTTCGAGGACGGTGGGATGCGCTCATCTCCACGAAGAAGATCCTCGTCTGGCAGTCCAGTCACTGCGCGAAGCGGCGGAGGCAGTAGACGGCAAGGATTTCGCTGGCTGGATTGATGATGTGGTTGGCTATGCGCAGCGCCGAAAGGAGCTGGCTCTTCTTTGTATGCCGGATTGCGATGTCGCTCGACGGCAGCGATTCTGGGACCTGTCGTATGCCTACCGCATGATGGGCGACCTTCTGCGGGACTTCGGGAGCTCCGGATCCGAATCCGGACGGTTGGAGCACTCTGCGCAGCAGGCGGAGATCCTCAGACGCTTGGACTACATCACAGAAACCGTCGAATTCTTCGACGCGAAGCGGGTACGCGGCGACTATTCGGTCGACGTGACATGTCCGCAGGGCGCTTTGGGCCGCGAAAAAAACTAGCTGCAATGCCCGAGGTTTCGGGTTGGTTCGCAGGTGTCGGTTCAAGGCATCTCCGCAGGAAAATTCGCTCAAACGAAACCCCACCCCCGCCCCCCGCGCGTTGCTACCCTGCATTGCCACCAGATGGGCGAAGCACATGCGTCGCTGGCTGATCGGGGGCGCCGCTGGGCGACGCCGCCGCCGGGAGGTCCAATCCACGATTGATCGCCTGACGGTTGCGCTTTGTGGCAAACGGTGGGAAGGTGGCGTTGCTGACCCGCTGCCTCGAGGTCGATGTCCTGGGCAACATCATCGCCATCACGCCCGAACCGGGTCAGACGCAGGAGGCGGCCCGCCGTTGCGAGTACGACGCGCTGTCGCGGCTGACCGAGGTGCGCGATGCCAATCTGGCCCTGATCGAGGCGTTCGGTTACGACCCGACCGGTAACCGCACCACCAAGACCTGGCAGGGCAACCAGCAGTCCTATGTATATGCCCCCGGCAGCCACTGGCTGCTCGACACCGGCACGGACCAGCGCACGTACGACGCCGCCGGCAACCTGGCGCAGCGCACGGAGGGCCGCACCGAGTTCGGCTACGAGCATGGCGCCCACAACCGTTACCAGCGCCATCTCGTCAACGGTGCCGAGATCGCCCGCTACGCCTACAACGGCCACGGCGAGCGCACCTGCGCCTGGGTCGGCGAAACATTGACCCGCTTCGTCTACGACACCGGCGGACGCCTGCTCGGCGAGTACCAGGCCAGCGGCAAGCCGATCATCGAATACGTCTATCTTGGCGATCTGCCGGTGGCCGCCTTCGCCACGCACGGACTCGTCTACATCGAAACCGACCACCTGGGCACGCCCCGGGTGGTGGTCGATGCCGCGACCAATGCGACGCTGTGGCACTGGCCGCTTACGGGGCGTGCGTTCGGCGAGCACGACCCGGTGGCGCCGGCCCAGGAGGGCAACGCACCGTTCGTGTTCGGCCTGAGATATCCCGGGCAGCGGGCGGATGGCGAGTCGGGGTTGAACTACAACTACTTCCGCGACTACGAGCCCAATACGGGTCGCTATACTCAGTCTGATCCGATCGGTCTGATTGGAGGGATTAGCTCCTACAGCTACGCAAATTTGAGCCCAATGCATTATATTGACCAACTTGGCCTGTTCGCTGGATACTCTTGGGAGTTGGATCCCACCAGCCCAAGGCCAGGTAGGGCCTGCAAGGAAGATCTATGTAATCCACTACCCGTGTGCCAGTGGACATATTCCAAGTTCAGCGAGTGTCTCGATTTTTGTACGTCAAGAACGAACCTTCCTGAGTTTGCTATTGCCGCTCTGGCACTCACAGCTCCGGAAGTCTTCGAGTTGCCTAATGGAACCAATGCGCCCCCAAAGCCCTATGCCGACTGTGGGCCGCTGAGAAAGGCTGCTAGGTGGGCGAAATGGGGCACTGGAGCCTACGCTGTCGCCTCCGGTTTCTCATGCAGCGCCGCCTGCTTACACTTCCCTTGCCTTGTGGACTACCAGTAATGATCGTGGAAAAGTGGTTTGCCGCGATCTTCTTTATATTATTTGTAGTGCTTGAGAGGTGGGGGTATGCTGCGTTCACGGGAATGGCACTTGTCATAATTCATGTCCTGAGCCGAAAGCCTCGCGGTAAGGGTGGCGACTAGGCGGAATTGTCCGGAGTCCATGGCCGAATGGCGTGGCCGGTGCCCTTCCCGAAAAGGACATGGCCGACAAGGCAAGTGACGATGGTCAAGCGCCTGGCCGCCGTCGGAGCAGGGGTCGAGATTTGGCTTGCTTTGCTGTGTGGTCGGCAGGCGCCATCCTGCCAGGGCCCGGACGAGCGGGTGAGTGCAGCGGTGTTCGCTGCGCCGCGGCCCGTCGGTGCGCGCGATCGAGCGACAGTGGGTGCGAAGGAGGGCAGGCCATGATGTGGGTGCTCAAGTGTGCTGCCGTGATTGCGACCTTGTGGATGGCCTACGCACTGGGCCACCTCCATGGGTCCACGTACGTGCATCTCGAGGCCCTCAACAACACATGGACCTGGCACAAGCTTGTGCGCCATGAGGCGGGAGTGGAGTCGAACGCATCCTGCCAGCGGTCGCTGCGCTCACTGGCAGGGCTGCTGGAGGGATCCGTGCAGTCCCACGCGGAACGCCTTGCCTTGCTGCCTCAGCCACTCGAGTACGCGGCTTCGCTGCCGACACTCCTGAGTTCGCTGCCCCGCCTGGGTCTCCCATCGGATCTCCCGGCGGCGGGCGACCTGCCTGGGGAGGCCACTTGCCGTAGCGCGGGCTGTGCGGGCGAAGACTCCGATGGACCGTGACACCTGTCGAAGCGCTTGCGCAAGATCGGGGGCGGCAGGCACATGCGGATCGAACCCCCGCAGTTGCCGACCATGACGCGGGCGCCTGACGATCGCACCGCACGGAGGGGCTGTCGCGTGGAAGGTGCCCTGGCGCCGGATTCCGTCGCCGTTCCAGGAGCTACTGGCCTTTTCGCCGCGCCAGTGGGGGAGCGTCGATTCGCCTCGACCCTGATCGCCGGGGAGCTGGCGAGGTCGTGAATCAATCCCCGGACATTCCAGAGGGTGCCTGATCGTGAGCAGTTCTGATCGCTTTCCGCGTCGTCGTTACCTGAAGGTTCTTGTCCTGATCGTACTGGCCTGGATGTTGGTCCTTGCGTGGTGGCTGTGGTGGTCGGCCGGGGCGACGGGTGGTGCGCCGGTGGAAGTGGAGCTCATGTTCATCGGGGTTGCGACGATTCTCGGGTTTCCATCCAGCCTTATGGCGTTGGCAGTGATCTACCTGGCTGGCGAGCTTGTTGACGCGGCGCACACCGGGTACCCATACGCGGTAATCGGATACTGGCTGGTATTCCTGGCTTGTTCCTTACTGCAATGGACGGGGATCCTCTGGTGGCTAGATCGCCTCCGGGCTGCGCGGAGTGCGCGATCCTGACCGACCAGGCATCTCATCCGCCTTCGCGTCCGCATCTCCGGCCAGGGGGCAGGTCAGGAGCACACATGTACCGCCACGCATTGCGCTTCGGCCTCCTGATTCTGGTTTCGTTGCTTCTTGCCTCATGCGCGAAGCGCTTCCTCTGTGCGGACATCGCGGAGGAGGAGCTTGGCGAGCTGGTCTCTGAGCTCCAAGCGACACTGGTGCAGCACAACGACGAAGAACTGCAGGAGTGGATCGACACCACAGTCAAGGCCGCGCGCGAGCGCAAACATCATGCTTTGCGTTGCATGCCCGAGTGCGATCAGAAGTGGCGGCAGATGTTCTGGGATCGCTGGTATGTGTACGGGAGTTTGGAGAGCCTGATCGGTGACTTTTCAGATCCCGCGCTGGCCGGAGTTGACGAGCAGTCCAGTGCGGGGCGTGAGGAGATCGTCAGGCGCCTGGAGTTCGTGTCCGAAATCGTCGGCAGCCTGGAGAGAGCGCGGCAGCGTGGCGGGTACTCCCTTGGACCGACCTGTCCCGATGTGGTGCCCGACTGATCCCGGGTCGGGTTGGCCCCGGTAGACCGGCGAAGGAAGTTCCGCTGATCGGGGGCTGGAACCCCACCCCCGCCCCTCGCGCGTTGCTACCCTGCATCGCCACCAGTTAGGGGAAGCACATGCGTCGCTGGCTGATCGGGGGCACCGCTGGGCCACGCCCCCGCCGCCGGGAGGTCCAATCCACGATTGATCGCCTGACGGTTGCGCTTTGTGGCAAACGGTGGGAAGGTGGCGTTGCTGGCCCGCTGCCTCGAGGTCGATGTCCTGGGCAACATCGTCGCCATGGGTCTTATGAAGATGTTGCTGGGATACTCGGCATTGGTCGTATTGGCACTGAGCTTCGCAGCCCTTTTGTTTGTGGGCGGATCTGCGCTTGGTTTCTTGTTCAAGCCTGCCGGGCTGGTTGTTGTTGCAGTTGCTGGGACCATCTTGTTGGCCTTCTGGGTCTCCATGTTGATGGATCATTTCCATCATTACGCGCCTGAGTCCGCTCGGCTTGTGACGGTGTGCTTGGTCTTCCTTGGGGTATTCGCTGCTGCGGCGTACTTCATGCTTGTAGTTGTGCCGCGCGCATCTGCAACGCGACGGCAAGCCGACGTGCCGCGGTAATGTAAGGCGGCTATCCGGGGATCACGATTCGCCGCTGTCGTAGGGCATATCCGAGGTGTTGTTTGTAAGAACGGGCGCGCCGCGACCATACAATTGACGTGACATGCTCCAGCACGCCCTGAGTGGTGGTGGTCAGGTTGGGCGCGCCTCTGCGCGTGTACCGTATGGCCAGCAATTTGTCTGATCGAATCAGATGCAACTTTCATGATGACTACCACCAAGGTATCCCTGCTGACGAGTGACTCGGCAAAGGAGCGTGCCCTGGTGACGTGGCTGCTCAAGCGGGAGGCTTTCCTGGTGGAGATGTCCAACAAGGATTGGCGACTGTTCCTCAAGGTCCTGCGGTTGATGGAGGAATCCGACGCGAAGCCTGTACTGGGTGGCATCCTGAATGCAATGCGGCTTCCATTGGCAATAGGAAAGCTGATGCGATCCTGTGCTTCCGTTGCACCTCTCATGGAGGTTGCGATAGCCGGCAAGGTTGATATCGAGATGGTGGATGCTCGCGACGAGGTCGTTGTTGCAGCAGTGCGGCCGAGGCTCGCCTCGTCTGAGGAGTGAAGTGGTGAGCTGATTCCGGGCGTGGCCCGGATGTCGTGGCGGTGGGCGCCCGCGCCAACCCCACCCCCGCCCCCCGCGCGTTGCTACCCTGCATCGCCACCAGGTAGGGGAAGCACATGCGTCGCTGGGTGATCGGGTTCGTGGGGTGGGCTGCGCTGTTTCTGGGCGCGGCGGCGGTGCCGGCGCAGCCGGCGGTCGAGGTGCCGGCGGCGCTGGCGCCGTGGACGGCCTGGGTGCTGGAGGGTCATGAACACCGGCGCTGTCCGTTCGTGCTGGGGCAGGGGCCGGGCGGTGCCGGGCAGCATGCCTGTGCCTGGCCCGGGCTGCTCGATCTTGCGGTGACCGCCGAGGGCGCCCGCTTCAGCCTGGGCTGGCGGGTGCTGGCGCCGTCCTGGGTGGCGCTGCCGGGCGAGGCGCGGCATCCGCCGCTGGCGGTGACCGTCGATGGCCGGCCGGCGGCGTGGCAATGGCGGGGCGGGGTTCCGATGCTGTGGCTGGCCGCCGGCGAGCACCGCATCGAGGGTCGCCTGGACTGGACGCGCCGGCCGGAACGGCTGGCGGTGCCGGAGGCGATCGCCCTGCTGGCGTTGCGCCTTGATGGCGAGCCGGTGCCGGTGCCCGAGCGCGCCGGCGCCCAGCTCTGGCTGGGCCGGCGGCAGGTCGAGCAGGCGCAGGACAGCCTGGGCCTGAAGGTGTTCCGACTGCTGACCGACGGCGTGCCGCAGCGACTGGAGACGCGCCTGCAGGTCGAGGTCGGCGGCCGCGCCCGCGAGATCGTGCTGGGGCCGGCCTTGCCGCCAGGGTTCGCGATCACCGCGCTGGACGGTCCGCTTCCCGCGGCCCTGGACGGCGAGGGCCGGCTGCGCGTGCAGGTACGCCCGGGCACCTGGGTTCTAACGTTGCACGCGCGCGGGAAAGAGATCGGCGCGGACTTCGCCGCCGCGACGGCACCGGCACCCTGGCCGGCGCAGGAAGTGTGGAGCGTGCAGACCGATCCCGGCCTGCGCGTGGTGCAGCCGGAAGGGACGCGGCCGGTCGATCCGGGCCAGGCCGGCTCGCCCTTCGACGGCAGCCTGCCGGCCTTCCTGGTCGACGCCGAAGGCGGACTGGCGCTGGCCGAACGCAGTCGCGGCCGCCCGGTCGGGGCGCCGCACCGGCTGTCGCTGACGCGCGCACTGTGGCTGGACTTCGACGGCCGCGGCCTGGTCGCGCGCGACCGCATCGGTGGCCAGCTGGCTCAGGGCACCCGCCTGGACATGGCGCCGCCCTGGCGCCTGGAACGCGCCAGCGTCGACGGCCAGGACCAGCTGCTGACCGATGCCGGGCAGGGCACCGGTGTCGAGCTGCGCCAGACTCGCCTCGACCTCGCCGCGACCGCGCGCCTGGCCGGCTGGCACACGGTGCCGGTGGCCGGCTGGCGGCACGCCTTCGATGGCGCATCGCTGAGCCTGCAACTGCCGCCCGGCTGGTCGCTGGCGCATGTCTCGGGCGCCGACCGGGTGCCGGCCGCCTGGACCGCGCGCTGGCGCCTGCTCGACGTGTTCCTGGCCAGCCTGCTGGTGGTGCTGGCGCTGCGGGCGCTGGGGCCGCTGCCGGCGGTCGTGGTGCTTGCCTACTTGCTGCTGGGCTACCACAGCGCCGGGGCGCCGCTGTGGACCCTGGTGGCGCTGCTGGTGCTGGCCCTGGTGCGCGGCTGGCTGCCATCCGGTCGTGTCGACCGGGCCGCTGTCGTCACCGGGGGCGTGGCCTTCGTCGCGGCGGTCCTGGTCGCCCTGCCGTTCGCGGCGGGCCAGGTGCGCCTGGCGCTGTACCCGCAGCTCGAGCAGGACCGCGTGCTGTCCGGTCAGGAAGCGGCACTGGCGCGCCATCGCCAGGCCAGGAACGAGGTCGCGCCGGTGTTCATGGAGCCGCCCACGGAAAGTGCCGAGGCGACGCTCGACCGCGTCGAGGTCACCGGCAGCCGGATGCAGGCCCTCCGGGCCCCGGCGGCGCCACCCGCGCCGGCGGCACCGCCCGTGGCGGTGGAGCCGGCGCCCGCTCTCGACGAGTATCCGGCCGACACCGTCCTGCAGGCCGGGCAGGGCGACCCGGACTGGCACTGGCAGCACGTCGACATCCTGCTGTCCGGGCCGGTCGCCGAAGACCAGACGCTGCGCCTGTGGCTGAGTCCACCCTGGCTGACCCGCCTGGGTCGTCTGGCCCTGGTGGTGCTGCTGGGCTGGCTGCTCTGGCGCCTGCGGCCGGGCCAGGATGCCCGGGCCCTGTTCCGCGGCCTGCGCTGGCCGGGGTCCGGTCACGCCGCGGGGGCCACGGCGCTTCCGGCCGCTCTGCTGGCAATCGCGGGGTTTCTGCAGCAGGCGCCGGCGCTGGCGCAAGCAGGCGCCCTGCCGTCGCCGGAGCTGCTCGCCGAACTGCGCGAGCGCCTGCTGCGCGCGCCGCCCTGCGTGCCCGATTGCGCGCGCCTGGACCGGGCGGAGATCGAGCTCGACGGTCGCCGCCTGCGCCTGCGCCTGGACTTCGATGCCGCGGCCGACGTGCTGGCGCCGCTGCCGGAAGGCGGCCGCCTGAGCGCACCGGTGGCGGTGCGGGTTGGCGGCAGCCAGGTGCCGGTGCTGCGCCGCGATGGCCAGACCTGGCTGCGTCTGCAGCCCGGTCGCCAACAGGCCGAGCTGGAACTGGTGCTGGCCGCCGGCGACGCCGTCGACCTGCGCTTCCCGCTGGCGCCAGGCCGTGTCGCAGTGCGTGCGCCGGGCTGGGACGTGTCCGGACTGGACGGCCCGCGCCTGCAGGGCGACAGCCTGCAGCTGGCCCGGCAACGCCAGGTGGCCCCTGCCGGCCAGGACGATGCCGAAGACGTCGCCGCGGGCGTCGAGGCGCCGGTCTTCGTGCAGGTCGAACGCACCGTGCACCTGGGCCTGGACTGGACGGTCTCGACGCGCGTGCTGCGCGTCGCGCCGTCGTCCGCGGGCTTCACGGTGACGGTGCCGCTGCTGCCTGGCGAGCGCCCGCACGACGATCGCCTGGAGGTCGATGACGGCCAGGTGCGCCTGGCCTTCTCGCGCGGCCAGCAGCAGGTGGCCTGGCGGTCGTCGCTGCCGGTGACCCCGCAGCTGCGCCTGGAGGCACCCCCGCTGGCGCAGCGCGCCGAGCGCTGGCTGGTGGTGGTCGGGCCGTTCTGGCGGACCGGCTTCTCCGGCACGCCGGCCCTGGCCAGCGGCGACCCGGGCAGCACCTGGCACTTCGCACCCTTCCCCGGCGAGCACCTGGTGCTGGAGGTCGCGCGCCCGGGTGCGTTCGCGGGCAGCAGCCAGGCCATCGACCGCGCCCACCTGCTGGTCGTCGGCAATCCCCGCCTGACCGAGGCACGGCTGAACTACGTGCTCCGTGCCACCCGTGCCGGCCAGCAGAGCCTGCGCCTGCCGGCCGATGCCGAACTGCTGTCGGTGGCCATCGATGGCCGAGCCCACCACCTGCTGCCCGAGGACGGCGTGCTGACCTTGCCGGTGCTGCCCGGCAGCCGTCGCGTCGAGCTGCTGTTCCGCCAGTCCGGCGGCGTCGGTCCGTGGTGGCGCAGTCCGGCGGTGGACCTGGGTGTGCCGGTCGCCAACCTCGATCTCGAGATGGCGCCCCCCGGTGGCCGCTGGCTGCTGTGGGCGCACGGCGGCGGGGTCGGTCCGGCCGTTCTGTACTGGCCCTACCTGGTCGTGCTGCTGGCGGTCGCCGTGGCACTGGCGCGCACCGGCCTGACGCCGCTGGGTACCGGCGCCTGGCTGCTGCTGGGCCTGGGCTTCTCGACGGTGTCCTGGCAGGCCGGGGCCGTGGTCGCGGCGTGGCTGCTGGTGCTGGGCTGGCGCGGCAGGCAGGCGGACCTGGCCGGTCACCGGGCGTTCGCGCTGCTGCAGGTCGGCCTGCTGGGCCTGACCGCGATCGCGCTGCTGGGCCTGCTGACCGCGATTCCTGTGGCCCTGCTCGGCCAGCCGGAGATGCATGTCGCCGGCAATGGCTCCAGCGCCAGTGTGCTGCGCTGGTTCTTCGACCGTACCGGCGATGGCCTGCCGCAGGTCGGCGTGCTGAGCCTGCCGCTGTGGCTGTACCAGCTCGCCATCCTGGCCTGGGCGCTGTGGCTGGCCAATGCGCTGCTCGGCTGGCTGCGCTGGGGCTGGGGCTGCCTGGGTCGCGGCGGGCTGTGGCCGCAGCGGGCGGTGCAGGGTGGAGCGGCAGTCCAGGATGCTGCGTCGACGACCGATGCGGCACCGGTGCCATGAGCTTCGTGGTGTCCTGGAGCGGCGGCAAGGACAGCGCGCTGGCGCTGGCGCGGGCACGGCAGGCCTTGGGTGACGACGGCATCGTGCTGACCATGTTCACCGAGGGCGGCGAGCGCTCGCGTGCGCATGGCCTGGTGCGCGCGATCCTCGAAGCCCAGGCAACTGCGCTGGGCCTGCCCCTGGTCACCGGCTCGGCGACCTGGGACGACTACACGCCGGTGTTCGTGCGCACCCTGGCCGGTCTGCGCGAACGGCAAGGGGTGACCGCTGCGGTCTTTGGCGACATCGACCTGCAGGCCCATCGCGACTGGTGCCTGCGCGCCTGCGCCGAGGCCGGCGTCGAGTGTCTGCACCCCCTGTGGGGCGAGCCGCGCGAGGCGCTGGTGCAGGAGGCGATCGCGCGCGGCATCGAGGCGACCGTAGTCGCGGTGCGCGCCGACGTGCTGGCGCCGGACCTGCTCGGACGGCGACTCGATGCCGGTCTGCTCGCCGAGTTCGCGGCGACCGGCATCGACCTGGCCGGCGAGCAGGGCGAGTACCACACGGTGGTCACCGGCGGCCCGGGCTTTCGGGCACCGTTGCACCTGGAGCCTGGAGCGCGGGTGCTGCGCGACGGCTACTGGTTCCTCGACCTGGCGCTGGCCGCGCCGTGAGCGTGCGGATCCCGGCGCTGCGCCTGCTGGCGGCGGCGCTGGCGCTGGCCGGCTTCGCCGCCAATTCGCTGCTGTGCCGTGCCGCCCTGGCCGGCACCGGCACCGATCCGGCCAGCTTCACCGCGCTGCGGCTGGCCAGCGGGGCGGTGGTGCTGGGTCTGCTGGTCTTGCCACGGCAGGGCCAGCGGCTGGCCGGCAACTGGCGCGCGGCACTGTGGCTGTTCGCGTATGCCGCGCTGTTCTCCTGGGCCTATCTGGGCCTGACCGCGGCGACCGGTGCCTTGCTGCTGTTCGCGGCGGTGCAGGTGACCGTGGCCGGTACCGGCCTGCTGGCCGGCGAGCGGCCGGGTGTGGCGGGTCTTGCCGGCCTGCTGCTGGCCATGGCAGGTGTGGTGGTGCTGCTGTTGCCAGGACTCGCAGCCCCGTCGCCGTTGGCGGCGGGCGCCATGCTGGCGGCTGGCGTCGCCTGGGGCCTGTACACGCTGCGCGGTCGCGGCAGCCGCGCACCGCTGGCCGACACCGCTGGCAACTTCCTTCGCACGCTGCCGATGGCCGTCGCGCTGCTGCTGATCGCCTGGCCCGGCCTGCGCATGGATGGGCAGGGCGCGCTGCTGGCGGTGCTGTCCGGCGCTTTGGCCTCCGGGATCGGCTATGCCCTGTGGTATGCGGCGCTGCCGTGGCTGCCAGCCGTGACCGCCGCCAGCCTGCAGCTGACGGTGCCGGTGCTGACCGCGGTGGCGGGTGCCGTGCTGCTCGCCGAAGCGCTCACCCTGCGAGTTGCAGTCGCCGGCGCCATGGTGCTGGCCGGCATCGCGATGGTGCTCGTCCGGAGACGTCGCTGCTGAGGCGGACAGGGGACGCGCGAAGCGATACGGGCCCGGGCTGTCCCCGGAGCCACGCCGCCGGCCGGCTAATCAGCGTCGTGTCTCAGCTCCGGATCGGGGACCAAGGGCCAGGACCCGGTGTTCGGTGAGCGCAGCGCGCTGTGCTCCTCTCTCCCCGTGGGAGAGGGGCCGGAGGGGAGGGCGGGGCGGGCCATGATCTGCATCGCTGCCGGCGCAGCGGCGTGCGCTGGCCGGGGCGGCCCTCTCCCCCGCCCCTCCCCCGCAGGCGGGGGAGGGGAGAAGTGCGGTGCCGCGGCCAGTCCGGGACTCGGGACTCGGGACTCGGGACTCGGGACTCGGGACTCGGGACTCGGGACTCGGGACTCGGGACTCGGGAATCGGGAATCGGGAATCGGGAATCGGGAATCGGGAATCGGGGTGCGCGACTTGGAGCGCGCGCTGCTCCCCTCTCCCTCTGGGAGAGGGGCCGGGGGAGAGGGTCGGGGCTGGCCATGATCTGCATCGCTGCCGGCCCAGCGGCGTGCGCTGGCCGGGGCGGCCCTCTCCCCCGCCCCTCCCCCGCAGGCGGAGGAGGGGAGAAGTGCTGTGCCGTCGCACTGGCGATACGTCGCCTGGCAGTGGACTGAGGCACGATGCCAATCAGATCCTGGAGAGGGGAGAAGTGCGTTGCCGTCGCACCGGCGACGCGCCGCCTGGCAGTGGGCAGAGACTCTACGCCGATCAGGTCCGGCCGGACTGTTCACGTGGAGGCGAAGTGCGGCCGTCGTCGTCGAGTCGTGGTGCGGTCAGCGGACCGTTGCGCAGCATCTGCGTGACACGGCGTCGTTCCGACCAACGGGAGCCGACTGCGCCACGGCGCAGAGAACGGCGGGCGCAGCAGGGGTCTCATGGAAGGCCCGGGTCAGTCGTAGTCGACCACCAGCACGCGGCCGTCGAGGGCACTCACCTTCAGTTCGACCTTGCGGCCGTCGCCATCGTTGGCGTCGAGTTCCCAGATGGCATCGTCCAGATCCAGGTCGCGCACCTGCGTGTAGCCCTGCGATTCGACGGCGGTGCGCACCTGGTCGGCGCTCATCAGCGCGGTGCCGGCGCGGGCGTCCAGCACCTGGCCGGTGCCCGGATCGACGTGGACGTCGTACCAGCGGCCATCGGCGCCGCGGACCTTGGCTTCCCAGAGCCCGTCATCCTGTTCGATGTCGCGGATCTCGTTGTGGCCGGCCTGCTGCAGGGCGGCGCGGACACCGGCGGCGTCCTGGACCTGGGCGATGGCCAGTCCGCCGGCGCCAAGCGCGGCGACCAGGGCAAAGGCGAGGGAAGTGCGCTTGATCATGGCGTGTCTCCTGGGATTGCGAGCGGATGCGTCATGTGGCGATTCGGGCATCCAATCCGGACACCAATGTCGCCAACTATGCGCGGCGCGCCTGAGCGCAGCATGAGTGGCTCCCGTGGTCTAGACATGGCCTTCACGAAACCGCGCGCGGCCGCTTTGGTCGGGCGCCATGCGCTTGCGACTGTGGGCTGTGTCGGCGCTTGCCTCGAGCGATCGCCGCGGCGGCGGCCGATCGCCGCGCCGTGGCGGTGGGTCAGATCTACGCCGTGTCCGCCTGCGCCGTCACCCTCCACCACCGCGCCGCCTGTGCCACGGGAGACCTCGACGACCTCCCTGCTGGCCTCGCGGGATATCCGGACGGGCGACCGCAGGCGCCTGCGGCCACCGAAGACTGCAGCGTCCCTACCAGGGCCGATGGGCGATGCGGATACGATCAGCCGTCCTGCAGTCCCGGCGGATCCGCGTCGGTGAAGTCCTCGACCACGCCGCGGTTGTCGTTGGCCATTCGCGGCGGCGAGACGGCGCCGGCGCCCAGGCCGCGCTGCGCGAAGCCGGCGCGGCAGCGCCGGTAGTCGTCCTCGCCACCGGTGCGCACCGCCACCAGGATGGCATTGCGCGCCTCGGTCCAGGTCGCATCCACCGGGAACAGCTTCAGGCCGGCGACCAGGCTGGCCAGGAACCGCCGGTGCGCGGCATCGAACCCGCGCGCCGGCGTGGCGGCCAGGATGTTGCGGGCGCATTGCCACAGCGCCGAGGCCCAGATCTCGCCTGCGGTATGGATCTCGTGCTGGGTCAGCGAGCGCAGCTTCCAGTCGAAGATCGGCAGGCCCGCCGGCAAGGGGTTGTCGGCGCTGATGTGGCGGAAGGTCAGTGGATTGATCGCCATGCTCGCCGAGTACGGCAACCTGCGGATGCCATGCCAGTGGGCGTGGTCGGGATAGCCGGGCGATCCGGCCGGCGGATAGGGGTCGGCCGGAAAATCGTACTCGCGGTTCCAGTAGGCGCCGACCGGGTAGGCGCCATGGAAGTCGCCGGTGCCCGGCGCAGCGTGCCGCTGGTTGGCCTGCACGCCGACGAACATGCCGATGAAGTCGGCGGTGCCCTCATTGAGGGCACCCTGCTGGCCCTGGTAGCGCATCGTCGTCAGCCGCGCGAACATCGTGTGCGCCCACTCGTGGGCGAGCACGCCCAGGTCGAAGCCGCTGACGTCGCGGTTGCCCAGGCTGAAGGTGTTCAGGCCGAGGCTGATCGCCGGGCTGGTCCCGTCCCCCGGCACGAAGGCGAAGGTGTTCGGGAAGCCGGCATGCACCAGCAGGCGGTCGCCCGCCAGCCCGCCGCGCCCGAAGTTGTCGTGCTGCATGTTGCCCGCCGCCTCATCGAAGCCGGCGTCGTAGAAGAGGTCGTGCAGCCAGTTGGCGGCATAGAACGACTGCACGATCTTGGCGCGCAGCTGCGGCGATCCGGCGGGCACCGGCGTGGCCGTTGCGCCCGGAACCTGGAAATAGTCCTGCGGCGCCGCGCCGACGTCGTAGTGGTAGTCGAACGCGCCGCGGCCCGCCAGTGGTGCGCGAAAATCGCCGTTGCCGGCATTGAACGCCGGACCCCAGCTCGCGAACAGGTCCGGGTGGAAGCGACCGGCTTCCACCCGCAGGCCATGGAAGAAGGCATCGACGTTGTTGCCGACCGTGCTGCTGGCATTGGCCGGCAGCCACGGGTCGCCATCGCCCTGGCGGGCGTGGCGCAGGTAGACCAGGGTGCTGGGCGCCGGCTGCGCGGGCAGCCAGGGAGAGCGCTGGCCCTCCGGGTGCGGACTGGTACGGCCGTAGGGATCGGTGTAGGGGACGCCGCGGCGATCGGCCATCACGCGGTAGCCGAATTCGGCCTCGGGGCAGGCCGGCGGGCAGGACTGGCCACGCCCCTGCGGGCGAACGTCGTGCAGCAGGCTCTGCCGGCGCAGCAGCCGGCCGTCGTCGGCAGCCAGCCACAGCGACAACGCGACCAGGCTGCCGCGTGCGCTGTCATGGCCGACCAGTTCCACCTGCCAGGCAGGCACCAGCCCGTTCTCCGTCGCATACCACCAGGGCCGCGCGCGGGCAGGCTGCTGCGCAGTGAAGCCGGCGGAGGGGGTCAGTTCGATACGGTGCCAGGGCCCCTGTTCTGCCAGCTTGCGCAGCGGCTGGGTGGGCGACCCGGTTCCGCCGGTGGCGGCCGTCAAGGCGGCTGCGACGGCGCCCTGCGCATCGAGCACGAACGCCTGACCTGACGAGGGTGCCGCGCTCAGATCGGCCAGCACCACGGTGGCCGCACGGGTCGCGCCGTTGCCATCGAGCAACTCGGCGACACCGGCACCGAACACCGGCACGCCTTCGTGCCATTGCCGCCAATGCCGCACCGGCAGGGCGGACGCGCCGGACAGCGCTTCCGGACGGTCCGCCCGCAGGGTCGCGAGGAGCGCGACCGGCAGGCCGGTGGTGACCGGCTCAGAGACGCGCTTCGGGACCGACGGTGTCGGCAGCCAGGAGATGCCGCGCGTCAGTGCCGGACCGTCCGCGTGCCCGCCGGCCGCATCGTCCTGGCTGGCAAGGCAGGTTGCCAGCGGCGCCAGGGCCAGCGTGGCCAGTGCCGTCATGCGCACGCCGGCGCAGTGCGTCCGTGTCATCGCGAGCTCCATCGTGGGTCAGTCGCGAAGATAGGACGAATTGATTCGTAGTGCCAGCGGCCCGACGGCGGTCGCTGCGCGACCGCACTGCCAGCGGGCAGGCTAAAGCGTGCTGGCGAAGAAGCGCAGGCCGTCGCCGCCCACCAGGGGCATCGCGACGCCCGCCTCGATCTCGATGTCGACGAACCATGTGATGCGCGCGCGCAGGCCCAGGCCGACGCTGGCGTAAGCGCTGCGCTGGGGCTCGCCGAACACGTTGCGTCGCGCGCCCGCGACCTCGACGTTGGCCAGCATGCGCAGCCAGTCCCAACCCAGCGGGCGAAGATACTCGCCCGACACGTACCAGTAGCTGTCGCCGCGGATGGTGTCGCGATCGTAGCCGCGCATGCGCGAGGAGCCGCCCAGTTCGAAGGCGTTGCGGCTGCGCGGCCCGCCGCTCAGCACGCCGCCGGCGGCGATGAAATGCACGGTCTGGTGGTCGCGGCTGCCGATCGCGCGGTAGTCGCGCCAGGTCGCCTCGAGGCGCTCGTAGCCGTAGTCCGAGCCCAGCCAGCCGTCGCCGGCGTACTCGGCGCGGGCGACCAGGCTCTTGCCGGTCTGGCTGTACAGGTTGAAATGGAAGTCCTGGTATTCGGCGGTGGCGACCAGGGCGGTCGCGTGGCCATCGGGCGGCGGCGCGAACTGCCCCTGGGTTTCCTGGTGCTGCCAGAACACGCCGCCGCCCAGGATCCAGCCGCGCCTCGGCCGGGTATCGCGCAGGTCGTAGGAGGCCAATGCCTGGAACTGGTGGAAGTTCTCGTCGAAGGCGCGACCCTGGCGGTCGAGGGTGACCTGTTCGGTGCGATTGACGAAAAGGCCGACCGACCATGGCGTGTCGCCGATGTACGGGGCGGTATAGGAGACCCGCGCCGAACGCTCGCGGTCGCGGTCGGCTTCGGAACGGATCTCGCCCTGCTCGACGTAGGCCACCATGCGGTGGTTCAGGCCCCACAGGTTGGACCAGCGCAACTGCGCGCCATAGCTGTAGTCGCCGTCGGAATTGCCGTCCAGGCGCGGGATCGGAAGCAGGTAGCGCTTCTCGCGCACCGCCACCACCAGCAGCACCTGGTCGCCCTCGACCACTTCCTCGACCACCACGCGCCGGAACAGCCCGAGGTCCTGGATCGCCTGGCGGGTATCGGCCAGTCCCTGCGGGGTGGCGACGTCGCCGACGCCCAGCGCAAGCTCACGGCGGATCACCCGTTCGTCGGTGATCGCGTTGCCGGCGATGCGGATGGCGGTGATGCGCCGTTCCGGTTCGTTCGTGCCTTCCTGGGCGGTCGCCGGCAGGGCCAGGCCAAGGGCGATCAGTTGAACCAGCAGTCGTGTGCGCATGGCCATCAGACTCGCTGGAATCGGCGCGGCTGGCAAGACCTCTCGAACAGCCCCCGGGACTTTCCTTCAGGTTTGTCCTCGCGCTGCGGGCGGCGGCGGTCGGAACGCCGCCTGTGACCTGCATTCCAAGCGGGCGTGAAGGAGGCGTGCAGGCGCGGGGAGGAGGCGCCGCTGCCAGTGCGCGGGACACAGGCATGCGGGAGCGGATCGCGCTGCCCTCGCCGGGATCCCGGGTCGGGCCACGGTCCGGCCGCCACGCCGGAGCGCGCTCAGCCGGGAAGTTCGACGGCGTCGAAGTCCGGCCAGGCAGGATGGCCGTTGCGGTCGGCGACGGGGCCGCCGCGCTCCAGCAGGCCGGTATGCAGGCCGGCCTCGCGGGCGGCGTCCAGCTCCTCCACCACGTCGGACAGGAACAGCACTTCGTCACCGTTCCGGCCGATCTCTTCCAGGATGGCCGCATACGAGGCCGCCTCGCGCTTGCCACCGACGGTGGTGTCGAAGTGCCCGTCGAACAGGCCGGACAGGTCGCCGGCCTCGCTGTGCCCGAAGAACAGCCGCTGCGCCTTCACGGACCCGGAGGAGTAGACGTACAGGTCCAGCCCGTCCGCCTTCCAGGCCGCCAGCCGGGCCGGCACCTCGGGATAGACATGCGCGCGGAACTCGGCGCCCGCGTACCCGGCATCCCAGATCATCCCCTGCAGCGCCTTCAGCGCAGTGTGCTTGCGGTCGATGTCGATCCAGTGCAGCAGGGTGTCGAGGACCTCGGGGGCATCGGGCCCGGTACCGATCTCGTCGGCCACGTCCTGCAGCCAGCGCCGGACCTCGGGGTCGTCGCGGTGGCGTGCGACGAAGCCGGGCAGGGCGCTGCGCGCGTAGGGGAACAGGACGTCGTGCACGAACGAGATCGAGCTGGTGGTGCCCTCGATGTCGGTGATGATGGCGCGCAGGGCCATGTCAGCCGGCCTGCCCGGGTTCGTAGCGCGGGTACTTCGCGGCGATGTCGGCGCCGGTGAAGTTGGCGACCCAGCCGGCCGGGTTGGTGAACAGGCGGATCGCCACGAAATGCGGCGCCGGGCCCATGTCGAACCAGTGCCGGGTGCCGTCGGGCACGCCGATCAGGTCGCCCGCCTCGCAGCGCACCTCGTAGACGCGCTCGCCGACGTGCAGGGTGAACAGGCCCGAGCCGGCCACGAAGAAGCGCACCTCGTCCTCGCTGTGGGTGTGTTCGTCCAGGAACTTGCGGCGCAGCGCCTCGCGCTCGGGATGGTCGGGCGACAGGCTGATCACGTCGACCGCCTGGTAGCCGCCCTCCGCCTTGAGCCGCTCGATGTCGGCAGCGTAGGCGGCCAGCACCTTGTCGGGCGCGTCGCCCGGCTGCACCGGCTGGCCGGCCTGCCACTGCTCGAAGCGCACGCCGATGCCGGCCAGGGCGCGGGCGATGCCGGCGTGGTCGTCGATCACCTCGACCGGGGTGGCGGGATCGGCCTCGGTGAAGATGCGCAGGCGGCTCATGTCCGCAGTCTCCTCAGGTCCAGTTCGCAGTCCAGCAGGAATTCGAAGGCCTCGACGTGGCGCATCGCCTCGGCGCAGTCGGCGCCCCAGGCGTACAGGCCGTGGCCCTCGATCAGATAGCCCCAGGCCGGGCCGCCGCCGTCCAGCCAGGCCTCGACGCGTTCGACCAGGTCGGGCATGTGCTGGGTGTTGGCGAACACCGGCAGGTCGATGGCCAGCTCGTGGCTGGCGTTGCCGGCCAGGGCCTTGAGCATCTCGTAGCCGGCCAGGCGCACGCCGCCCTGGTCGGCCAGCAGCCGCGAGGCGACCGTCTGCACCTTCGAGTGCGTATGCAACACGCAGCCGATCGCCGGATCGCGCCGGTACAGGTGGGTATGCAGCAGGGTCTCCGCCGACGAGCGCCGGGCGCTGCCCACCGCATGGCCATCGAGGTCGACGGCCATGAAATCGTCGCGGCCCAGGGCGCCCTTGTCGCGGCCCGACACGGTGATCGCCGCATGGCCTTGGTCCAGGCGCAGCGAGAAGTTGCTGCTGGTCGCGGGTGTCCAGCCTCGCCCCGACAGCCAGCGACCGGCCGCGGCCAGGGTATCGGCGGCGGCGTCCAGTCGGGCGGGGTCGAAACTCGGCATCGAGGCGGCGTCCGGGAGGTGAGCGATGGCGACCCCGGCAGGATTCGAACCTGCGACCTTCCCCTTAGGAGGGGGACGCTCTATCCAGCTGAGCTACGGGGCCGGGAGCGCGGATTCTCGCACAGCCGGCCGTTCGGCCGACGTCCTCGCCGGCGCAGGTCGCGCGCCCGACCGGGCGCGACGCCTGCCCTGGCGCGGATGTCGCCATGCGGCCACCGGGCCGTCCTCCGCGTCGCCCGGTGCGGACTGGTATGAAAGCGACCTACCATGTGCGGGACGGGAGGGGCATCGATGGCCGAGGGCGCGCGCTGCTGGTGGTGCGGGGACGACCCGCTGTACGTGGACTACCACGACAACGAATGGGGCAGGCCGCAGGGCGACGACGTGCGCCTGTTCGAGAAGCTGTGCCTGGAGGGCTTCCAGGCCGGCCTGAGCTGGATCACCATCCTGCGCAAGCGCGAGAACTTCCGGCGCGCCTTCGAGGGCTTTCGGCCGGAACGGGTGGCCCGTTACGGGGAGCCCGAAATCCAGCGCCTGCTGGCCGACGCCGGCATCGTCCGCCACCGCGGCAAGATCGAGGCGGCGATCGGCAACGCCCGGCGCACCCTGGAGGTGATCGACCGACACGGCTCGCTGGCCGCCTTCCTGTGGCGCTTCGAGCCCGACCCGGCAACCCGGCCGCCACGGATCGACCGCAGCACGGTCGCGACCCTGGTCACCAGCCTGGAGTCCCAGGCGATGTCGAAGGCCTTGCGCAAGGAAGGCTTCCGCTTCGTCGGACCGACCACGATGTACGCGATGATGCAGTCGGTGGGCATGGTCAACGATCACCTCGAGGATTGCCCGGGCAGGGCCCCGGCGCTGGCGGCGCGCGCGGCCTTCGTGGTGCCGCGCTGACCTGGGCTGTCGTGCATAGCGCACGGCGCGCATCTTCCCGCCGGGCAGGCTGCGCCCAGGCAAGGGAACGGACACGCCCCCAGGAGGCCAGGTTGCGCCAGCGATCCACGGTTGGCACGAAAACTGCTGGACCCACGGGGTCCGGGCCATCCAGGCCCTTTGCCCGAAGGAGTTCCCCATGTTCCGACTGATCCGCAAGGTCGCCGTGCTCGCGATCGTGGCCCGCCTGGGTCGCTGGTGGAAGACCTCGTCGCGCAGCGCCGGCGGTCGCCGCCAGGCGGCCACCGCGCAGTCGACGCGCCACGCTCGCTGAGCGCCCTGCCGCCAGCCGTCCTGCGCGGGACGGCTGGCGCGCCCCCGGGTCCGTCCGGCCGCGGCCGACGGTTACCCCGGAAACGACAAGGGCCGGCGAGAGCCGGCCCTTGTCGTTGCTACGTCGTTGGTGGAGCGGAGGGGGATCGAACCCCTGACCTTCGCGATGCGAACGCGACGCTCTCCCAGCTGAGCTACCGCCCCACGACAGGCGCGGAAGTTTAGCCGCGGCTGCCTCAGGCGCGCAAGGACGGGGGCGCCGGGGACCTAGCCGTGCGCAGCTGGCGGGCCGCGCACGGATGGGCGTGGACGCGGCGCAGCGTGTCACGAGGCTACCGGGCGGCCCGGCCTCTTGGGTTGCGACCGGGGCTTCAGCGCCCCGGACCTCAGCGCAGCGTCCGCGGTCGCGCGCGCGGCGCAGGGCGGCGGGCTGCGGCCGGATGCGGCTTGCCGGGCGGCGGGTCGGCGTCGGCCGCCTTTGCGGCCGTCTCGCGCCGCAGCCAGTGGCAACGCCAGCCGGCACCGCGCTCCTGGGCCAGTTCCCGGGCCAGCCAGGGCAGCCAGCTGCTGGCGGCGTCCTGGTCCAGCTTCCAGGGCGGGTTGAGCACGGCCAGGCCGCTGCCGTTCATGCGCAGTGGCGAATCGGTGGCGCGCACCCACAGTTCCAGGGTCAGCGCCGACTTCACGGGCAGATCGCCGAGCTGGCGCAGGAAATGGGCCACGGCGCTGGCCTGCTTGATCGGGTACCAGATCGCGTAGACCCCGGTCGGGAAGCGGCGCAGGCCCTCGCGCAACGCCGCGATGATGGCGTCGAACTCGGCTTGCTGGGCCTCGTAGGGCGGATCGATCAGCACCAGGCCGCGGCGTTCCGGGGGCGGCAGATGCGCCTTCAGCGCGTGGTAGCCGTCGCCCTCCAGCACCTGGACGCGGCGGTCGTGGCCGGCAAGGCGCTTGCGCAGGGCCTCGGCTACCGCGGGCTGGGACTCGCACAGCAGCAGGCGATCCTGACCGCGCAGGGCGTCGGCGGCCAGGCCGGGCGAGCCGGGATAACGGTGCAGGCGCTTGCCGCCCTCGTTCCAGGCCGCCACCGCAGCCAGCCAGCGCGCCACCGCCGGCGGCGCGCCGGTGGCGCCCCAGAGCCGGCCGATGCCCTGCTGCCACTCCCCGGTGCGGTCGGCATCCCCGGCCAGTTCGTAGCCGCCGGCGCCGGCGTGGCTGTCGAGATAGAGCAGGGCGCCGTCCTTGGCGGTGAGCAGGCGCAGCAGTTCCAGCAGGGCGACGTGCTTGAGCGCGTCGCCGACGTTGCCGGCATGGAAGCTGTGGCGATAGTTCATGAGGTGACCGGGCCGTGACCTTTGGGGGGTGGCGCCGGGCGCCGGGTCGGTTAGCTTAGCGGGCGCGCGCGCCGCCACGGCGCCGGGAGGTCGTCCGATGTCCACAGCTACAGCCCCCACCGTCGCCCGCCGGCGGCGTCCCTGGCCCCTGCGCCTGCTCAAGTGGCTGGCGCTGACCGTGCTGGTCGTGCTGGTGCTGGGCGCCGGCTTCGCCTGGTGGCAGTGGAAGACCGACCGGCCGCTGACCGTTCGCTGGCTCTACGAGCGGATCTTCTTCGAGTACGCCCTGGGCGACCCGGAGATGCTGTCCTACCTGCGCGTGCTGCCGTCGTGGATGGACTTCTACTCGCACCGCCTGACCGACGCCTCGATGGCCCGCGGCGAGGCGATGCGCCAGAAGCTGCGCCGCGACCTCGACTCCCTGCGCTCCTACGACCGCGAGTCGATGGGTCCGGATGGTCGCCTGTCCTACGACATCCTCGAGTACTTCCTCGGCCAGCAGGTGCGCAACGAGCGCTGGCAGTACCACAACTTCCCGGTCAACCAGATGTTCGGCGTGCAGAGTTCGCTGCCCGACTTCATGGTGCAGATGCACGCCATCGGCAACGCCCGCGACGCCCGCAACTACGTGGCGCGGCTGGAACAGTTCCCGGTGAAGTTCGACCAGGTGCTGGAAGGCCTGCGCCATCGCGAGTCGATCGGCGTCCTGCCGCAGCGCTTCGTGGTCGACAAGGTGCTGGTGCAGATGCGCGACTTCATCGCCATGCCGCCGGAGGAGCACCTGCTGTACACGAGCCTGGTCGGCAAGCTCGACGCCCTGGACGGCAAGGTGGCCGGCCAGGAGCGCGTCGAGATCCTTCACGACGCACGCGAGGCGGTCGCCGGCCGGGTCTACCCGGCCTATGGGGCGTTGATCGGCTACTTCGAGCACCTGGCCGGCCGGATCGACGGCAACCATGGCGCCTGGTCGCTGCCGGATGGCCTGGCCTTCTACGACGACCAGATCGAGGTGCACACCACGACGCGGATGAGCGCCGAGGAGATCCACGCGATCGGCCTGGCCGAGGTCGCCCGGATCGGCGCCGAGATGGACGCCATTCTGCGCAGCCAGGGCCTGGAGGAGGGCAGCATCGGCGAGCGTCTGCACACCATCAATCAGCGACCCGACCAGCTGTTCCCGGACACCGACGAGGGCCGCCAGCAGATCCTGGACGAGTTCCAGCGCATCATCGACGAGATCTCCGAAGGCCTGGGCGACTACTTCGACGTCCGCCCGGCGGCCGGGGTCGAGGTGCGCCGGGTCCCCGAGTTCTCCGAGAAGACGGCGCCCGGCGCCTACTACCAGGCGCCGGCGATGGACGGCTCGCGGCCGGGCGTGTTCTACGCCAACCTGCGCAACGTCGCCGAGATGCCGCGCTTCGCGATGCGCACGCTGGCCTACCACGAGGGCGTGCCCGGCCATCATTTCCAGATCGCCATCATGCAGGAGCTCAAGGGCGTGCCGACCTTCCGCCGCCTGCTGGGCTTCACGGCCTACTCGGAAGGCTGGGCGCTGTACACCGAACAGCTTGCCTGGGAAGCCGGCTTCCAGTCCGATCCCCTGGACAACCTGGGCCGCCTGCGCGACGAGATGTTCCGCGCCGTGCGCCTGGTTGTCGACACCGGCATGCACGCCAAGCGCTGGACCCGCGAGCAGGCGATCGACTACATGCTGGCGCACACCGGGCAGCCGGAGACCGACGTGGTCGCCGAGATCGAGCGCTACCTGGTCAACCCCGGCCAGGCGCTGGCCTACAAGGTCGGCATGCTGAAGATCCTGGAACTGCGCGAGCGCGCTCGCGCCGCGCTCGGCGAGCGCTTCGACATCCGCGAGTTCCACAACCAGGTGCTCACCCACGGCGCCATGCCGCTGGCCCTGCTTGAGCGCATCATCGACGACTGGATCGCACGCAGCCGCACCGCCTGAGTGCCGCGCACGGGCGGGGCAGGCTGTGCAGTCTTGCTGCGCGCTCGAGCCAGGGCTGGCGCGGCAAGTCTCCGCATGATCGAACAGGTCGCGGCCCCGACGGGCGGCGGCGCCCCACTTCTTCCCCTCCCCTGCAGGCGGAGGAGGCGAGAAGTGGGGTGCCGCGGCCAGTCCGGGACTCGGGACTCGGGACTCGGGACTCTTGACTCGTGACTCGTGACTCGGGGTGCGCGACCTGGAGCGCGCTTTGCTCCCCTCTCCCTGTGGGAGAGGGGCCGGGGGAGAGGGTCGGGGCTGGCCATGATCTGCATCGGTGCCGGCCCAGCGGCGAGTGCTTGCTGGTGCGGTCCTCTCCCCCGCCCCTCCCCCGCAGGCGGGGGAGGGGAGAAGTGCGGTGTCGTCGCGCTGACGCCAAGCCGCTGGGCAGCGGGCTGAGACACGACGCCGTTCAGGCCGGGGGGAGAGGGCAGCCGCAGGGTCGCGAAGACCGCACGGTCCGTTCGGGCCGCACGCCGCGCAGCCCGCCGGCGGGGCCGTGCGCTAAGCTTCGCCGCCCATGGATTTCCAACTGCTTGCCTCCGACGGCGCTGCGCGCCGCGGCCGCCTCTCCCTGCCGCACGGCGTCGTCGAGACGCCGGCATTCATGCCCGTGGGCACCTACGGCACGGTCAAGGCGGTCCTGCCCGACCAGGTGCGCGACCTCGGCGCCCAGATCGTCCTGGGCAACACCTTCCACCTGTTCCTGCGCCCGGGCCTGGATGTCATCGAGGCGCACGGCGGCCTGCACGGCTTCATGCGCTGGGACGGCCCGATCCTCACCGATTCCGGCGGCTTCCAGGTCTGGAGCCTGGCCGAGCGCCGCAAGATCACCGAGGAGGGCGTGCGCTTCGCCTCGCCGGTCGACGGCGCCCGCGTATTCCTGTCGCCCGAGGAGTCGATGCGCATCCAGCGCGTGCTGAACTCCGACATCGTCATGATCTTCGACGAATGCACGCCGTACCCTGCCACCGAGCGCCAGGCGCGTGATTCCATGGCGCTCAGCCTGCGCTGGGCCGAACGCAGCCGGCGCGCCCACGAGGGCAACCCGAATGCGCTGTTTGGCATCGTCCAGGGCGGCATGTACCCGGACCTGCGCCAGGTCTCGGCGGAGGGGCTCAAGGCGATCGGCTTCGACGGCTACGCCATCGGCGGCCTGTCGGTGGGAGAGCCGGCCGCCGAACGCGAACGCGTGCTGGATGCCACGGTCCCGCACCTGCCCGCCGCGGCGCCTCGCTACCTGATGGGCGTGGGCCGGCCCGAGGACATCGTCGAGGCGGTGCGCCGCGGCGTCGACATGTTCGATTGCGTGATGCCGACCCGCAATGCCCGCAACGGCCACTACTTCACCGCCGGCGGCGAGATCCGCATCCGCAACGCCCGCCATGCCCTGGACACCGGGCCGATCGAGGAAGGCTGCGACTGCCCCGCCTGTGCCGGCGGCTTCTCGCGCGGCTACCTGCGCCACCTGGACCGCTGCAACGAGATCCTGGCCTCGACCCTGGGCACGCTGCACAACCTGCGCCACTACCAGCGGCTGATGGCTGGCCTGCGCGCGGCCATCGCGGCCGGTCGCCTGGACGATTTCGTCGCCGACTTCTACGCCCGCCGCGGAGTGGACGGTCCGCCGGTCTGAGGCTCGGTCCCGGCGCGGGGCAGGGGCGCGGCGACCGGATCGATGTGGCCGCCCCACGTTGGCGCGGGGCACCCGTCAGTCCGTTTCGCCCGCGGTCGGCGGCCTCGCCGCGACGCGCCGGAACGGCCGGCCGGACGGCCCGCCTGTGCCATAATCGCCGCCTTTGCGGGCACCGGCCCGCGCCTGCCAAGAGAGCCCGACCATGGACTTCCTGATCGCTTCCGCACATGCCCAGGCGGCCCCCGCCGCAGGCCCGTCGGCGATGCAGCCGCTGATCATGATGCTGATCTTCATCGCGGTGTTCTACTTCCTGCTGATCCGTCCGCAGATGAAGCGCGCCAAGGAGCACCGGTCGATGGTCTCGCAGCTGGCCAAGGGCGACGAGGTGATCACCAGCGGCGGCATCGCCGGCCGCATCACCGACGTCGGCGACGCCTTCGTGACCATTGAGATCGCCGACAACGTCGCCATCAAGGTGCAGAAGCACGCGATCGGCAACGTCCTGCCCAAGGGCACCCTGAAGGCCGGTTGAGCCCTGCCAGGCCGGCGCGCGCCCCCCATCCACCCAGACAGCCCCACCCGCGATGATAAATTTCCCTAAATGGAAGTACGGCCTGGTCCTGGCCGTGATCCTGCTGGCTGCGCTCTACGCGCTGCCCAACCTTCATCCCCAGGACCCGGCGGTCCAGCTGCAGGCCAATCGCGGCAACGTGGTGGACGAGGCGCTGCGCGAGCGCATCCAGGGGGTGCTCGAGCGCAACCAGGTCCCGTTCACGCGGATGTCGATCGAGGACGAGCGCCTGCTGGTCCGCTTCCCGGACACCGATACGCAGTTGCGCGCGATCGAGCTGGTCCGCCAGGAGGTCGGTGAGCAGTACGTCTCGGCGCTGAACCTGGCGTCGACGGTGCCCGACTGGCTGGCATCGCTGGGCGGCAAGTCGATGACCCTGGGCCTGGACCTGCAAGGCGGCGTCCACTTCACCATGGAGGTCGACCAGCGGGCCAGCATCGAGCAGCAGGAGAACCGCTTCGTCGAGGACATCCGGGTGCTGCTGCGCGACAAGCGCGTGCGCTACCAGAACGTCAGCCGGACGGCCTCCGGCATCGTCGTCAACCTGCGCAGCGAGGCCGACCGCGAGCGCGCCTACGCGGAGATCGCCGCCGACCTGCCCGAGCTGGTGCTGGAATTCGGCCGCGGCAGCGAGGACGGCTGGCTGATCAACGGCCGGATCAGCGAGGCCACGCTCAGCGAGATCGCCGCCAACGCCATCGAGCAGAACGTCTCGACCCTGCGCAACCGCGTCAACGAACTGGGTGTCGCCGAGCCGATCATCCAGCGCCAGGGCGAGTCGCGCATCGTCGTCCAGCTTCCCGGCGTGCAGGACACCGCCGCCGCCAAGCGCATCCTCGGCGCCACCGCCACCCTGGAGTACCGTGCGGTCGACGAGGCCGTCAACGCCTTCGAGGTCCAGCAGACCGGCAATGTGCCGCCCGACGGCGCGCTCTACACCGACCGCCGCGGCAACCCGGTGGTCCTGAAGAAGCGCCTGATCGTCTCCGGTGACCAGCTGGTCAACGCCGCCAGCGGCTTCGACTCGCGCGACGGCAGCCCGATGGTGTCGGTGCGGCTGAACGCCGCCGGCGCCCGGCGCATGCAGGAGTTCACCAACGAGAACGTCGGCAAGGGCATGGCCGTGGTGTTCGTGGAGCGCATCCCGGACGTGCGCCTGGTCGATGGCCGCGAGGTGCGCAGCACCCGCATTCGCCAGGAGGTGATCTCGATCGCCACCATCCGCGAACCGTTCGGCCGCAATTTCCAGACCACGGGCCTGGACAGCGCCAGCGAGGCCAGCGAACTGGCCCTGCTGCTGCGTGCCGGCGCACTGGCGGCACCCATCGACATCGTCGAGGAGCGGGTGATCGGCCCCTCCCTGGGCCAGGACAACATCGAGCGTGGCACGCGGGCGATCGTGATCGGTTTCGCTGCCGTGCTGCTGTTCATGCTGGTCTACTACCGGATGTTCGGTCTGGTCGCCAACATCGCCCTGGTCGCCAACGTCGTGCTGATCGTCGCCCTGCTGTCCCTGCTCGGCGCCACCCTGACCATGCCCGGCATCGCCGGCATCGTGCTCACCATCGGCATGGCGGTCGACGCCAACGTGCTGATCTTCGAGCGCATACGCGAGGAGATACGCAACGGCAACACGCCGGTCAGCTCGATCCGCGCCGGCTACGACAAGGCCTGGACCACCATCATCGACGCCAACATCACCACCCTGATCGCCGGCGTTTCGCTGCTGGCGTTTGGTTCGGGCCCGGTTCGCGGCTTCGCGGTCGTGCTCTGCATCGGCATCCTGACCTCGATGTTCACCGCGGTGACGGTGTCCGAGGCGATCGTTTCCCTGATCTACGGCCGCGGCCGCAAGGTCAAGGGCCTGAGCATCTGAGCGGACGGAGACAGCCCCCATGTTCGAACTGTTCAACCCCGCCTGGAAGCTTCCCTTCATGCGCTGGAGCCGCGTCACGCTCTGGCTGTCGCTGCTCGCCGTCGCCGTGTCCATCGTCGCCCTGGTGCGACCGGGCCTGAACTTCGCCCTGGACTTCACCGGCGGCACCGTGGTCGAGCTGAGCTTCGAGGAATCGGCCGACCTCGCCCGGATCCGCAGCACGCTCGCCGATGCCGGCTACGAGGGCGCCCAGGTGCAGTCGTTCGGCAGCACCCGCGACGTGCTGATCCGCCTGCGCCCGGACGCCGATGTCGGCGCCGCGGCGGAGGGCGACGAGGCCCGGCAGGAGGCGCAGGACGCAGGGCTCGCGCAGAGCGCCGGCGAGGCCGTGCATCGCCTGCTCACCCAGGCCGGCATGCCGTCCGAACTCAAGCGCAACGAGTTCGTCGGGCCGCAGATCGGCAGGGAACTGGCCGAGCAGGGCATCATCGCGATCCTGGTGGTGATCGGCGGCATCCTGATCTACATCGCGGTGCGCTTCGAATGGCGCTTCGGTCTCGCGGCGATCGCCGGCGAGCTGCACGACGTGATCATCACCCTGGGCTTCCTGGCCCTGGTCGGCCGCGAGTTCGACCTGCCCGCGCTGGCGGCGGTGCTGGCGGTGGCCGGTTACTCGATCAACGACAAGATCGTCATCTTCGACCGCATCCGCGAGATGTTCCGCACCTCGCGACGCATGGGGCCGGAGGAGACCATCGATGTCGCGTGCAACACCACGCTGGCGCGTACCATCATCACCTCGTTCGTGACCCTGCTGTCGGTGCTGGCGCTGTTCTTCATCGGCGGCGAGGCGCTGAAGAGCTTCTCCCTGGTGCTGATCGTCGGCATCGTGGTCGGCACCTACTCGTCGATCCTGTTCGCGGCGCCGCTGCTCAACCGCCTTGGCGTCACCAAGCAGGACCTGATGCCGAAGATGCGCGACGAGACGGAGCTGCAGCGGCGTCCCTGAGGTCGCGCCGAGCCCTCGTCCGGTCCGCGACCACAGCGGGCCGGCCGAGGCGCCGGGCAGGCCCTGTCTGTCCGGCGCGACCCGCTGGTCATCGTCACTGGCGTCAGCTGGCGGTTGATCGCAGTCCCGGGTGTCCCGGTCGGCGTTGGTCCCCGGCTAGCAGGCTGTTGAAAAACAGCCTGCCGGCGGCGGCCATTGATTGCTGCTCGGCAAGTGCGTAAGCAGTTGAGTCGACGGGAGCCTGTCCGGACCTGCGCCGGACGGGCGACTTGAAAAACGACCAGGAAGGTCGTTCTTCAACAAGCTGCTAGGCACATTCAGCCCTTCTCCGAATCTCGCTACCGCGAGCGGGAGAGGGCGCCTGGGTGTGTTGGGCGGCCTCACGCAAGCGCCCGCGCGATGTACGTCCGAAGGCCGGGCGCCCGCCCGCGAACGACGAGGCGGACCGCTGCGGGGACGCGCTTTGCGAAAGCGGCGGGGGCGCCTGCGGGGTGGAGGTCCGCGCTTCTGCGGCCGCGCCAGGCTGGCCGCCAAGCGTGGACTTGCTGTTTCCCGGTCGCCGGCCCGTTGCAGTGCTGGTGATCTCGGCTCGCGCCGGCACCGTGCTCCGTTGCAGCGCTCCCCGACCCCTCGTGTGCCGCCGACGCCGGCCGCCCGATCCGCCAGCAGGTGGCAAAGAGGGGGTGCAGCGTGCCGTTGCCCTCTGGTGCCGAACGTGGCGACACGTCATGCGCACGTGGAGGGCAAGGCACGCTGCGTGCCTATTCTGCATGCTTCGACCGGGCGATTGCCAGCGGCTTACGTGCGCGTCGCAAGGCGCTCGCGCGATCGGCGGTGGCGCGCCTCCGATCCCGACGGCCATCCGCGAACGCCTGGGCGAGGACGGAGTCCGGGCCGGACGAACTCCGGCGAACGGTCTGCGAGGCATGGCGGGTGGACACTCCCCCACCGGCATCGGGAAGGTCTGCAGTACGAACGCTCATGCTCAAGCCCAGGGGTGTGCATGGTCGTCGAGCCGTCGCCGACTTCAGCTGGAAACCTGGCGGACCCGTCCTGCCACGAAGGCGAAAGGCGCAGCGGGCCGCAGAAGACGAAAGCACCGCGGTGCCGCGAATGCAACCGGACCACCGCGCCGCAGCGCAGGCCGGACCCGATCGGCACGAGCGAGACCGGGTTACCACGCTGCGAGGGCAACGACAGAACTGCCGTGCCGCCGGCTGGACATGACCGCCACGCTCCGCAGTCGCCAGGACCGCCCCACCGCGGAGTCGACGTGACCGCTGTGCCCCGGAGTCGAGTGGATCGCCACGCTGGAGCCGGGAGGACAGACGCCCTGGAGACTTCAGGACCACCCGCCCTGGAGACTTGAGGACCAGCAGTGCTGGAGACGTGAGGGCCAGCCGTGCTGGAGCCTCGAGGACCAGCCGCGCTGGAGACATGGGGGCCAGCCGTGCTGGAGACATGGGGGCCAGCCGTGCTGGAGACTTCAGGACCAGCCGCGCTAGAGACTTGAGGACCGGCAGTGCTGGAGACTTGAGGACCGGCAGTGCTGGAGACCAGAGGCCGCCGTGCGGCAACGTTGGCTGGGCCGGCATACTCCACGCCCTCATACCTGCCGAGCCACCGCACTTCTCCCCTCCCCCGCACGGCGGGGGAGGGGCGGGGGAGAGGGCAGCCCGGCCAGCGCGCGATGCCTGCGCTGCGACCGCCCGAGCTCCTCAGAAGAACGCGCGCACCCCGAAGCCCACCGAGCGACCCGGCAGCGGCGCCTGGTCCTTCAGGAAGGAGGTGTGCACCCGGGCCTCGCGATCGGTCAGGTTGCGGCCCTGCGCGAACAGCTCCAGTTCGGTGCCCCCGGCCATGAACGACCAGGCCAGGTCGGCGCCCACCAGGGTGTAGCCCTCCGTCGCCGTCTCGAACTCGGCCACCCGGTCCTGGGCGCGGTAACGCATGGCATCCACCCCGGCGCGCCAGCTGCCCATCGACCAGGCGTAGCCGGCACCCCACCGACCCGGCGAGATGCGCGGCAGGTTGCCGCCGTCGCGCAGTTCGCCGCGCACCGTATCGGCCATCAGGCGCACCTGGTGGCGACCGCTGGCGTTATCGGCCACGGTCACCTTCAACTCGGCCTCGGCGCCCTGGAAATCGGCATCGGCCTGCGACCACTGCCGGATCGGCAGCCCGTCGTCCTCCTCGCCGGTGTCGGCCAGGAAGATGAAGTCGTCGAACCGGGTGCGGTAGACCGATGCCCGGAAGTCGACGCGCTCGCCATGCCAGTGCAGGCCCAGCTCGATGTTGTTCGCGGTCTCCTTGCCGAGCTCGGCGTCGCCCAGCTCGATGGCCTGGGTGGCGACATGCTCGCCGTCGGAGTACAGCTCCTCGGCGCTGGGCGCGCGCTGCGCGCGGTCCAGGCCCAGGCGCAGGTGCAGGCTCTCGGTGAACCGCCATTCCGCGGCCGCCGAGGCGCTGACGCCGGTGAAGCTGACCGAGGCGTGGTCGTCCGAATCGGGCCGGATGCGGTTGCGCTCGACCCGGCCGCCCAGCTCGAGGTTGAAGCGATCCCACTCCCGCCGCTCGACCAGGAACAGGCCGACATCGCTGCCACGCGAGCCCGGCACGAAGGCTTCCTCGCCGACCGCCTCGAAGTCGCGGCGGCCCGCCTGGATGCCGTAGGCGCCACGCCAGCCGCCGATCTGCGCATGGACCAGCTCGACGCGCGCCTCCAGCGCCTTGTTGTCGAACACGGTGCCGACCTCGTCGCCTTCGAACTCGGTGTGCGTATAGTCCGAGCGCGAGACGCGCACGCGCAGCGTCTCGTGGCCGGCGAACGGATCGTTCAATGCGCCCTTCAGGTCGGCACGGTTCTGCCGCATGTCGAGCGTCACGTCTTCGTGGTCGTGGTCGTCGTCGTCGTGCACCGCCCGCAGGCCCACCGGCAGATCGTGCTCGTGCTCGTCGTCGTGGTGGTGGCTGTGGCCGGGCAGGCCGTAGCGGCTCTCGAAGCGGCTCAGGGCGATGCCCAGGAAGCCGCGCTCCCCGACCCGGCTGACCGCCACGGCGCCGCCACGGTTGCGCGTCGCGCTGTTCTCCAGGCGGCCGCCATGGCCGTGCCCGTGGTCGTCGTCATCGTGGCCGTGCTCGTGGTCGTGGTCGTCGTGCCGCTCTGCCTCGCCGGGAATCCGGTAGTCGGCGGTGCGGCGGTACCAGGCGTCGGCATGGAACACCCAAGGTCCATTGCCGGCATCGATGCGGAACATGCCGGCCCGCTCGTCGGCCACCGTATTGCCGCGGATCTCGGCGCGGCCACTGATGCCCTCCAACGGCTGCTCGTGGATGCGGCCGTCGACGACATTGACCGCACCGCCGATCGCGCCGGAGCCGAACAGCAAGGTGGACGGTCCCTTGAGCACCTCGATCTGGTCGGCCAGGAACGGCTCGATGGTCACCGCATGATCGACGCTCACCGTCGATACGTCCTGGGTCGACAGTCCCTCACTCAGCACCTGTACCCGCGGACCTTCCAGACCCCGGATGATCGGCCGGCCCACACCTGCGCCGAAGTAGCTGGACTGCACGCCAGGAAGGCGGGACACGGTCTCGCCCAGGGTCGACGCGCGGCTGTCGTCCAGTGCGGGCCCGGCCAGCACTTCGATGGGTCGCGCCGCGTCGTCGCCGACCTGACGCAGCGGCGTGGCCTGGATCACCACGGTGTCCAGTTCCCGCTCGCGTTCCGAATGCGTCTGGGCCCAGGCGGGCAAGGCGATGGGCGTTGCGAGCAGTGCGGCGATGGCGGTGGCCAGGGGGCGAACACGCATGGCAGGGCTTCCTTGGACAAGAATGTTATAGCGTAACGTCATCTGGCCGGATTGCAAGGTGCGCAGGACGGGGTGCGGAGCGGCAATGCCTGCGTTCCCCGGCGACACCAAGCGACACGCCTGAGGCGGGCTTGCTTGCCTGGAAGCCCTCAGGCGCTATGCCATCGGCATGCGCCCGATGCGCGACGCGCCGCCCTGTGCCAGGGGTGAAGCGAACCCCCGAAGCCGGGTTCCTCAGCCTTCGTAGAGACTGACCTTGTTCGCGGCCAGCACGTAGGCCGAGGCCGCGACATCCTTCGTCACGGTCTCGACCCGCAGGGTCCCCTCGACCCAGAACGCATCGTAGATGTCGGTGACATCGATCGGCGTCGCCAGGGTCACGTAGACGATCTGGTTCGGCGGCGGCGGCGGTACGTGGATGCAGGCGCCAAAGTAGGGGACCAGGAAGAAGCTGGACATCTTCTGGTTGTCGTCGACGTCGACCGGGACGATGTAGCCGGGCATCCGGATCCGCTGCTCGTGCAAGGCCTGCACAGTGCGGAACGAGCCCTGCTGCTCCATGGTGAACATGCCGCTGTGGTCCACCGGCGGCGCGTTGCGAAGCTGCTCCAGCTCGTCCTCCGGCATCAGCTCCAGCCAGTCGAGCTCGCGGGGCGTGTCGCTGGCAAAGGCAGCGGCGGCAGCGATCAGCAGGCAGGCGAGCAGGGCAGTCAGTCGAGTCATGTCAGATCCGTACGGTCAGGCCATCGCTGAGCGAGCGCCGGTAGGCCAGCAGGGCCGGCACCAGCCCGACGAGCAGGGCGCCGGCCAGGATGCCGGCCAGGGCCAGCAGTTCCGGTACCGAGGGCGGGCCCATGCCCAGGAACAGGCCGAAGCGGGTCGCGGCCAGCTCGCGAAGCGCCGCGAGTATCGCATAGAGCAGGCCCAGTCCCAGCAGCAGGCCGGCGCCCGCCAGGGCGCTCGCCTCCAGCACCATCAGGCCGAGGATGGTACGCGGTCGGGCGCCGACTGAGCGCAGGATCGCCATCTCCCGTCGCCGTTCGTTCAGGGTGGTGAGCAGGGCGGTCAGCATGCCCAGCAGGCCGACCACCACCACGCAGGCGGCGACGATGCGCAGCGCGTTCTCCGCGACCCCGGTCAGGCTCCACAACTGCTGAAGCGCGACGCCCGGCAGGATGGCGCTCAGCGCCTCGGCCCGGTACTCGTTGACCTGGCGCTGCAGGGTGAAGGTCTGCACGCGGTTCTCCATGCCGACCAGGAAGGCGGTGATCGAACGCGGCGTCAGGTCCTGCTGCAGCGCGTCCTCGGCGGAGATGGCGCGGCCGGGCACGCGCGCGCCGGACTGCCAGTCCAGGTGGATGGCCTCGATGCCGGCCAGCGGCACGTGCACGGTGCGGTCGACCGGCGTGCCGGTGGCGGCCAGGACGCCGACCACCCGGAACGGCTTGTCGTCGTGCTCGGCGAAGCTGACCCGGCCGATGCCATGGGCGACGACCAATTCGTCACCGACGCGGTGGCCCAGGGCGCGCGCCACCTCGGCGCCCAGCACCGCCTCGTAGACGCCGTCGAAGGGCACGCCGGCGCTGAACTCGAGCTGGCGGCGGCTGCCGTAGCGGTAGTGCTGGAAGTAGTCGCCGGTGGTGCCCAGGACCCGGTAGCCGCGGTGCGAGTCGCCCAACGACAGCGGCACCGTCCAGGCCACCATCGGCGAATCGGCGATGCGCCGGTAGGTTTCCCAGGACACATTGGCGGTCGGTTCGCCCAGCCGGAACACGGTGTACAGCAGCAGTTGGACGGTGCCGGCGCGGGCGCCAACGATCAGGTCGGTGCCCGACAGCGTGCTGGCGAAGCTGCTGCGGGTCTCGCCGCGCAGGCGCTCGACACCGACCAGCAGGGCGGTGCTGATGGCGATGGTGAACACTGTCAGCAGCACCGTACCGCGGCGGTTGAGCAGGCTCTTCAGGGCCAGGCGCAGCATCTCAGGCGACCTCCGTGGAAGAAACGGCGGCGGCACGGTTGAGCGCCGGCAGCGACAGGCTGCGCGGGAACAGCGCGGCCAGGGCCGGGTCATGGCTGACGAATACCAGGGCGCTGCCGGCACGCTCGACCTCGGCGAACAGCAGTTCCACGAAAGCGGCCCGCGCGGTGGCATCCAGCGCCGAGGTCGGCTCGTCGGCGATCACCAGCTCGGGCGCGCCGATCAGGGCGCGCGCCGCGGCGACCCGCTGCTGCTGGCCGACGCTGAGGCCGGTGACCGGCCGGCGATCCAGGGTGTCGACATCCAGGCCCAGGGCGGCGACCAGGCGACGCGCCTCGCGCGCCTGCGCCGCGGCATCGCCGAGCCGGGCGCGCCGCGCCGGCGAGAACCGGCAGCCCAGGGTGACGTTCTCGACCAGGCCCAGGTAGGGGACCAGGTTGAACTGCTGGAAGATGAAGCCGACATGGTCGGCCCGGAAGCGGTCGCGGGCACCGGCGCGCAGGCCGGCGAGGTCCTGGCCCAGCACGCGCAGCCGCCCCGCCCGCGGCACCAGGATGCCGGCCAGCAGGTTGAGCAGGGTGCTCTTGCCGCTGCCCGACGGGCCTTCCAGGAACAGCCGTTCGCCCGCCGCGATGCGCAGATCGTCGAGGTCGAGCAGGTCGGGCTGGCCGGGCCAGCCGAAGCGCAGCGCTTCGAGGGCCACGACGGGCGGTGTCGTCTCGGGCATGGCGGTGTCGATGCGGTCCTTCCTGCCAGGGATTCCGAAGGATAGACGGTGCCGGTCAAGACCTTGCGACGGACCGGCTGAAGCGCGCGCGGGGTGCGGCCAATCGCCGCGCGGATCGTCGGCGGCACGCGGCGGCCGCGGGCGCGCCGCCGCCGCCGCGGCGTGGCCTCAACGCAGGTCGACGCGACCGCGACCGTGGGGCAGCTCGACCCGGTCCTGGCGGTCGCCGGCGATCAGGTCGATGCGCACCGTGCCCAGCCCTTCGAAGTGCCGGTCCAGCGACAGCACGGCATGGCCAGGGCGACCGCTGCAGGTGCCACGCAGTTCCAGGTGGAACTCGCCGTGGCCATCGCCGTGATCGTGGTCGTGATCGTGATCCTTGCCGTGGTCGTGCCCGTGCCCATGCGGGTGGGCATCGCTGGCCGGTTCCGACGCGTGTGCGTGGTGCCCGTGGGCGTCCTTGGGTTCGTCATCCGCATGGGTGACCGCCTTGTAGCCATGGGTGTGGGCCTCCGCGTGCACGACCACGCAACTGCCGGCAGGCTCGAAGGCCAGCCATTGCGCGCTGGCTTCCAGCGTGGCCAGGGCGGCCTCGATACGGGCCCGATCGCCCTCGTCGCGCGGGGCGTGCTCGAAGCCGATGAGATCCATACCGGGCACGGTGAGTTCCAGGGCCAGCGTGCCCTCCGCCACCACCAGGGTCGCCTGCGCAACGCCGTGCACGTGGGCGCCGTGCTGGTGCTCGACCTGGGCGCCGGCGACGCCAGAGGCCAGCAGGAGGACGGTGGGAAGCAGACGGGTCATGGCGACATTTCCAGGAGGTGAGGTGAAAGGCGGTTCGACCGTGGCCGCCGGGCTGGGTTCCCTGTGCACGCGCAGCCTCGGCAGGTCGAAGTGTTATACAGTAACGTCAACGGGCCCGGCAACCGGCAGCCGGGATGATCGTCAGCGGCGAACGATGCCGGCCATCCTGACGCCCGCGATGCGGAAATCCCTACGAGGCGAGCGACATGCAGCGCACATTGGACCGGGTCGGGATGCTGCTGGCGCTGGGGTGTGCGCTGCACTGCCTGATGGTGCCCGTCATGTTCGCCCTGCTGCCAGGCCTGGTGCTGGCCCTGCACAGTTTCCAGGACCCGTTGCGACCGCTGGCGATCGGCCTGTTGCGGTTGCAGGCACTGGAAGGCTGGCTGGTGGCGGTCGCGCTGGCCTGGGCGGCTGCCGCCCTGGTGCTGGGCTGGCGACGCCATCGCCGTCTATTGCCCGGCGGTCTGGCGCTGCTCGGCGCCGGCAGCTTCCTGCTGGCCCTGTCGCGCTTGTTTCCGGGGCGCTGGCTGCATGCCGGTCTGCTGGCGCTGGGCGGGGTGCTGCTGGCCCTGGCGCACTGGAGCAACCTGCGGGCTTTCGACCGACGGCCTGGCAGGCCGCAGGGCGCGCCGACCTGAGGCGAACGCGCCTCGACAGCCGGGCTGGCTACGGCGGATGCCATCGCCAGTGCCACGGCTCGTAGGCGATGCCGTGGCGGTTGCCGCGCGGGTAGCTGAGCCGGAAGCCGAAGCCGCCGGCGTGGCGTTGCAGCCAGTCGAAGGCCGCGGTCGCCTCGAAGGCCTCCTCGAGCACCGGTCCCTCGCCTGCGTGCAGGTCCAGGGTGGTGCCCAGGTGATGCTCGCTGTAGCCGGGCAGGGCATTGACCTCGAGCACCTGTGCCAGGGTCCGGCCGGCAGCGAGCTTCGCCCGCAACAGGGCCTCCTGGCGCAGCAGGCTCCGCCATGACGAGACCACCCGCAGGCGGATTCCTTCATCGGCGGCCGCATCGCGCATGCGCGACCAGGCCCGCCCGGCCGCGGGGACCAGCCAGACCGTCCGGTCGGCGAGGTCGCGACCGAACGCGTGCAGGCAGGGCGGCTCCGGACACAGCGTCAGGCCGCGCCGTCGCGGCAGATCGGCAGCGATGTCCAGACGCGCCAGCGCGCGGGTCGCCTGCGCGGCCCAGGCACGATGGTCCGGCGCAGCGCCGGGTCGGCCGGGCCGGCGAAGCCGGTCGCGCAGCAGGTCCAGTTCCCGCAGCGCCGCGCGAGTCGGGCGCTGGCGGCTGCGGCCTGCGCGGTCCTGCCACAGCGGGCGTCCGCTCGCCTTGTCCAGCAGGACGATCTGCGGCGGCGACGCGCGCGGCGCGCCGGCCGGCCGGGAGATCTGCAGCGCGCAGCGCAGGCCGTTGAGCAGCAGGTCGGGCTGGGATGTCATCGCTCGGTCACGCACCCGCGCTAGTCTGCCAGCTTCCAACGTCAGGGACGGACGCGGGCGGCCGAAGGATGCGGTCGCCCGCGAGACGGTGCGATCGGCCTGCGCGCTTTGCGCTAATCTCGCCGCCTTGCCCGATCGGTGCCCCCCATGACCTGGACTCCCCGGCTCCTCTGCTGCGCCCTGCTGTTGCTGTCGGGGTGCGCGTTGCAGGGCCCAAGGCAGCTGCCCGTCGTCGAGGCACGCTGGGTCAGCGAAGCGGCGCGCGCCGACGTGCTCGACACGGTCGCGGTCTGGATCACGCCGGCCGGGGACTGGCAACTGGTGGCCACGGCCAAGAGCGGCGGACGCCTGCGCATCCACGATGCCGCCGACGGCCGGTTCCTGCGCCCGCTCGGCTCGGAAGGCGAGGGCGCGGGACAGTTCCGCTATCCAAACGGCCTGTTCGTGGCCGGCGACCTGGCATTCGTCGTGGAACGCGACGGCGCCCGCGTCCAGGTCATCGACCTGGCGCGCAACCTGCCGCTGGGCAGCTTCGGCGAGGCCGAACTGCACACGCCCTACGGCGCCTGGGTCTGGCCGCAAGGCGAGGGCCGCTACCGCGTCTATGTCACCGACAGCTACTACACCCCGGATCGCCAGGTGCCGCCGGACTCGGCGCTGGGCGAGAGGGTCAAGCTTTACGAAGTCACGGTAGGGGGGGATGGCCTGCAGTCGCGATTGCTGCGCGCGTTCGGCCAGACCCGGGGCGAGGGCCGGCTGCTGCGAGTGGAGTCGATCTGGGGCGACCCCACCCAAGGTCGTCTGCTGGTCGCCGACGAGCACGACAGCCAGCTCAACATCAAGGTCTACGACCTCGAAGGCAACTACACAGGACCGGTTTTCGGCACCGGTGTGTTCCGCTTCGAACCCGAGGGCATCACCCTGGCCACCTGTCCCGACGACCAGGGCTATGTGCTGGTCTCCGACCAGGACCAGCACGACCAGCGCATCCAGGTGTTCGACCGCGTCACCCTGGCCCACCTGGGCGCGTTCCGGCCCGGCATCGGCCGCATGATCGACGGCATCTGGTTCCAGGCCGGAAGCTACGGCCCGTTCCGCCAGGGGGCCCTGTTCACCCAGCACGACGACGAGGCGGTGATGGCCTTCGACTGGCGGGACATCGCCACCGCCATGGGCCTGCGCGACGACTGCGGCACCTGAGGATCAGTCCCCCCGCGGCGACGCGCCGTCAAGGCCCTGGCCCGCCCAATGGTGCCCGCGTCGGTCCACACGACTTCCCGACAGGCCAAATGCTTCGCCCCTCCAGTCTCCAAGCCCGGATCCCCCTTTGCGATCCCGATCCCGCATCCTGGTCCCCGGTCCCCGGTCCCCGGTCCCCGGTCCCCGGTCCCCGGTCCCCGGTCCCCGGTCCCCCAGACAACTGTGCGCTTGCGCACAGCAGGAAATCCGCCAAGCTGGGAGCCTGCTGCGACAACCGGCGCCGGGGGGAGCCCACATGCACACACATCCTGCTGCCCGTGCAGCGATCCTGATCCTTGCCGGCCTGCTTGCCGGCGCGCCGCGGCCGGTCGTACCAGCATCGACGGACCGCGTACCTTCGAATGCGCACGGCACCGCGCCCGACGACCTGCGACCTGAGGACCTCGTCTACCTGGGCGCCTTCCGCCTGCCGGGCACCGAGGACGGCCCGCAATCCTGGAGTTATGGCGGCCGGGCGCTGACCTATGTGCCGACCGGCGATCCGGGCGGCGGCGCCGACGGCTTTCCCGGCTCGCTGTACGGCGGCGGCCATGCCCACCACCAGCGCGTCTCGGAGATCTCCATCCCGGCACCGGCGATCCCCGCCAGCTTCGACGCGGCCGGATACGCGCAATTGCCGGTGGCGCAGACCCTGCAGCCGTTCGCCGACCTCACGGGCGGCCTGCGCGCCCAGGCCGGCGTCGACCACTTCGGCGACCTGGCCTGGCGGCCCGCGCAGCCCGGGCAGTCCGCAGATCTTCTCTACTGGACCGTGTACGAGTACTACAACGTCGCCGGCATCGATTTCCCCAGTCATGGGCAGTCGGGACTGAACCTGTCCCAGCCCGCGGCGGCCGGGCCCTGGCGCCTGGGTCCGGCCGGCGACCCGGTGTTCCACAGCATGCGCACGGCGCGCTACCTGTTCAACCTGCCGCAGGCGTTCGCCGACCAGCACCTGGGCGGCAAGAGCCTGGTCTCGGGCCGGCATCGCGAGGCCGGCTGCTGCGGCAGCAGCCGCGGCCCGGCGCTGTTCGCCTACGCGCCCTGGCAGGACGGCCAGCCACCGGCGCCAGGCAGCCATCTCGGTGCGATCGCCCTGCTGCACTACCCGTCCGGCGGCAACCACTTTCCCGAGTACCGGGCCTGCGACGACTGGAGCGGCGCGGTATATGCCCAGGGCGGCGGTCGCGACGCGGTGCTGGTGGCCGGCCGCAAGGCGCTCGGCGCGGAGCGCTACGGACTGGGGCAACCGGGCGACTGCGACTTCGGCATCCAGGGCTACCACTGCGACCCCTACGAATCGCAGATCCTGTTCTATTCGCCGCGCGACCTGGCCGCGGTCGCCGCCGGCACCGTGCCGGCCTGGCAGGTGCTGCCCCATGCCCGGCTGCGCGCGGGCCCGCCGTTCTGGCCGACCTGCCGGGCGCAACTGGGCGCGATCGCCTTCGACGAAGTTCGCACTGTGCTGTACGTGATCCAGCCGGAAGCCTTCGAAGACCGGCCGCTGGTCCACGTGTTCCGGGTCGGCGGCAACGACCGGCTGTTCGCCAACGGCTTCGAGGTCGCGGACTGAAGTCGCTCGAAGCGCACTCAGCCATTGATGGCAACGGTCAGCGTGCTGCGGGCAGCCCGGCGATCCAGGCGGCCAGGTCCTCGATCGCCTCGGCCGCGACAGGCGCGCCGCGCTGGTAGTCGCCCGGATACGAGGGTCCCTCGCCGGCGCCGAGCAGGTGGTCGAGCGCCGGCCAGGTGCGCACCGTGAGCAGCTCATGGCCGGCCAGGCCGGATTGCCAGCCGGCAAGGTCCGCATCGGTGACCTGGAAGTCGCGGCCGCCGTGGCCGATGAAGATCGGCAGACCCAGGTCGCGCGCGGTGGCCACGGCGTCGTAGCCGGCCAGGTCGCGCCACCAGGCGGCTGGCAGGCCGAGCATCAGGGGCTCGGCGCCCGGGTCGTGCCCGGCGGCCAGGGCATCGATGCGCGCTGCCTGCCGGCGCAGTTCGGCGATCTGGGTGTCGGCGATCCCCTGCTGCGCCGCCAGGTACTCGACCTGGGCGACCACGATCCATTGCAGGGGGCGGCTGGGCGCGGCCAGCAGGGCGACGCCCGCCGGCGCGTTGCGGGCGTCCTGAGCGCGGCGCGCGATCCGCGGCGCCATCAGCGCGCCCAGGCTGAGCCCGACCACCACACGCCGGGCGACATCGATCTCCGGGCGATCGGTGAGCAGCACGAGCGCCGCCACGGCATCGTCGACCACCTCGTGATCCAGGGTCAGGTCCGGGTGGCGCGCCTGCAGGCGCGCCGGATGCACCCGGGTGCGCTTGTCGTAACGCAGGCTGGCGATGCCGCGTAAGGCCAGGCCGTGGGCCAGGTCGCGGAAGGGCGCGCGGGCGAACACCGTCTGGTCGGCGTCGTTGGGGCCGGAGCCGTGCACCAGCACCACGGCAGGGAAGGGCCCCGGACCCGCCGGCAGGGTCAGCCGGCCGGGCAGGGGCCAGTCGCCGGCATCGACGGTGACCGGCAGTTCGCGGACCCCGGCGGGCAGGGTCGCCGCGTCGTCCGCGCTGTCCGGCGCCGGCGCGGCGCCGGGGCAGGGCGTGGCCTGCTGCGGCGGCACCAGGAAGAAGCCGCTGATGCGTCCTTCGTCGTCGAAGCCGACCCGCGCATCGAGGGCGCCGCGCTCGAAGTCGACCTGCTGCCAGACCGTGGCCACACCCTCGCTGCAGCCGTGCCGGGCCAGTCCACGGCCGCGCACCTGGCCCAGCTGGGCGGACAGGGCCTCGCGCACCTCCGACAGGCGCGCCGGTGGCAGGCCGGCGCGCATGCGATCGTCGAAGTGCGCTCCGGCATCCTCGACGCGACCCTGGGCGAAGGCGTCCAGCAGCGCCGCGACGCGCTCCTCGCGCAGTTCGGCATCGACCGCCGCCGCCGCGGCAAGGCCGGGCAGCGCGAGCATGCAGAGCAGGACGGGCAGCAGGGTGGGGCGTGGCCGGCGCATGGTCAGTTCTCCCGCTTGAAGACCAGCCGCACGCGGGCGCCGCGCAACATGTTGACCAGCTCCCAGCCCTGTGCGCCCTCGCGGTTGAGGATCTGGTCGAGGTCGCGGGGCAGGCCGCCGAGCAGGGTCGGCTTGAGTTCGATGGTCCGGTATTGCCAGCGTTTCATGGGTGCGGATTCCTTGGTGATCTGGGGTCGGCGCGATGGGCCGGCCGGTGCGCCAGGGTGGCGGTGAAGCGACCAAGGTCGCGGGTGGTCGCGCGGGTCATCCGTCGCGAGCAATTCGGGACCGGCGGCCGGCGAAGGATCGGTCTGCGCGTTCTCCTGGCAGCGCGGCCCTGCCTGGCCGCGGCCGGATTGCGGTCGTTCGCCAGCCCGTCAGCCGTCGTCCTGGACCGGTTCGGCCGGCGGCCTGGGCTTGAGCCGCCCGCTGCGCCGCAGCGCCTCGCGCAGCAGGAACTCGATCTGGGCGTTGACGCTGCGCAGGTCGTCGTCGGCCCAGCGCTGCACTGCCTCCAGCACGGCCGGCGAAATGCGCAACGGGTAGGCCTTGCGTTCGGTCATCGGGGTCCGCGCTCAGCCGGTGTGCAGGGTGCCGGTGTTCACCACCGGCTGGGTCGCCCGGTCCGAACACAGCACCACCAGCAGGTTGGACACCATCGCCGCGCGGCGCTCCTCGTCCAGTTCGATCTGGCCGCCGGCGCGCAGCTGGTCGAGGGCCATGTGCACCATGCTGACCGCGCCTTCGACGATGCGCGCGCGCGCGGCGATGATGGCGCCGGCCTGCTGCCGCTGCAGCATGGCCTGGGCGATCTCGGCGGCGTAGGCCAGGTGGCTGATGCGCGCCTCGATCACCTGCACGCCGGCGGTCGCCAGGCGCTCCTGGATCTCGGTGCGCAACTCGCCGGCGATCTCGGCGCCATGGCTGCGCAGGGCGATGTCGACGCCCTCGTGCAGGTCGTAGGGATAGCGCGTGGCCATCTGGCGCAGCGCCGCCTCGGACTGGATATGCACGAAGTTCTCGTAGTCGTCGACCTGGAAGCTGGCCTCGTAGCTGTCGACCACCTGCCAGACCACCACCGCGGCGATCTCGATCGGCGAGCCCTCCAGTTCGTTGACCTTGAGCTTGCCGCTCTCGAAGTTGCGCACGCGCAGCGACAGCTTGCGCTTGCCGTAGAAGGGGTTGGCCCAGCGCAGGCCGGCATCGCGGCCGGTGCCGACGTAGCGGCCGAACAGGGTCAGCACCACGGCCTGGTTGGGCTCGAGCGCGAAGAATCCGGCGTACAGGATGATCTGCACCACCGCGGCGACCGCGGCGCCCAGGGCCCACCAGGTCGAGGCGATCTGGATGCCGTGCACGAAGGCCCAGACCGTGGCGGCGCTGACCAGCAGCAGGAACAGCAGGACCGGCAGGCCGGTGGTTACGTTGACGAGGCGTTCGTGCGCCATGGCGAGGCTCCGGGGATGGGGTGGGCTGATGGTGAAAAGATATCACGATGATATCAGACGTCAAGCCCCCCTGGCCGGGGCGGGCCGGCCCAGCGGCTTCCAGCGCGTGCGCGCCGCGATAATCCCGGCATGAGGACCTGTCCGCCCCTGCTGCCCGGCCGACCACGCGCCCTGTTCCTGCTGGCGCTCCTGGCGCTGGCGGCCTGCAGAGGCGGTGAGGTGGGCACCTGGCGGCACGGCGGCGCAACCATGGGCACCACCTGGTCGGTGCAGGCGCAGCTCCCGCCCGGACTGGACCGCGCAGCCCTGGCGGCGGCGCTGCAGGCCGAGCTCGACCGGGTCATCGCCCAGCTCAGCACCTGGGAGCCGGACTCTGACATCAGCCGCTACAACCGGGCGCCGGCCGGTACCTGGCAGCCGCTTCCGGAGCCCTTCAACGACCTGCTCGCCCAGGCGCTGGCCCTGGCCGAGGCCACCGCCGGCGCCTACGACCCCACCGTGGGCCCCCTGGTCGCCCTGTGGGGGTTCGGTGCCGCCGCGCCCCGCAGCACGCCTCCCTCGGACGCGGAGATCGCGGCTGCGCGCCAGCGGATCGGCTGGCAGCGGCTCCGGCACGAGCCCGGCAGCGGCCGCGTGCTGCAGCCCGGCGGGGTGATGCTGGACCTGGTCTCGATCGCCGAGGGCCATGCCGTCGACCGCCTGGGCGAGACCATGGAGCGCCATGGCGTGGCCGATTACCTGGTCGAGATCGGCGGCGAGCTGCGCGCCCGCGGCAGGCGTCCGGATGGCCGGCCGTGGCAGGTCGCCGTTGTCGATCCCCTGGGCGGCCCGCCGGTGGCGATCGTCGCCCTGCGCGATGCCTCGATCGCCACCTCCGGCGACTATCTGGCGCATTTCGAACACCAGGGCGTGCGCTATGGCCACGCCATCGACCCGCACAGCGGCTGGCCGGTGCGCCATGGCCTGGCATCGGTCACCGTGCTGGCGGAGGACTCGACGCGCGCCGGCGCGCTGGCCACGGCGCTGAGCGTGCTTGGGCCGGATGCCGGTCTGGCATTCGCGCAGCGCCAAGACATTGCGGCATTGCTGCTGGTGCGCGACACCGTGCCCGGCCCCCTGAAACCGATCGCCACGCCGGCATGGCGGACCCAGGTCGAGGCTGCCAGGCAGGGCGATCACTGAACGGCGGTCGGCCGGGTCGGGCCGCGCAGGCGCCTCGTGTCCCCCTTGCCCGGGACCTGATCAGCGTCGTGTCTCAGCCCGTTGCCGGGCGGCTTTACGTGAGTGCGACGACACCGCACTTCTCCCCTCCCCCGCCTGCGGGGGAGGGGCGGGGGAGAGGGCCGTCCCGGCCAGCGCACGCCGCTGGGTCGGCAACGATGCAGATCATGGCCAGCCTCGACCCTCTCCCCCGGCCCCTCTCCCACAGGGAGAGGGGAGCACAGCGCGATCCGCTCACCGAACACCGGGTCCTGACCCTTGGTCCCGATCCTGAGCTGAGACACGACGCTGATCAGGTACCCGGGAGGCCGGTGGTCGTCGCCTCGGGCGTGGCACCCGGCAGGGTGGCAGCGACCCGCGGAAGCCGCGTTCACAGAATCTGCGCAGGGCGTTCACGAAGCTTGGGTATCGAGACTGCCTGACGCAGCGATCGTGGAGAGGCGGTGACGGGCAATCAATCGCGTGCAGGCCGGTTCGAGGGCGACGACGCCCTGTCTGCGCTGGTCGCGTCGATGGCTCGCCGCGACCAGGCCGCGCTGGCCAGCTTCTATGACCTGACCATCGACCGCGTCTATGCGACCGCGCTGCGCATCGTGAGGAACGAGGCCGATGCCGAGGAGGTCGCTGGCGACGTCTACCAGCAGGCCTGGCAGCGGGCTGGCCACTACGACCCCGCGCGCGGCAGTGCAATCACCTGGCTGCTCGGCATGGCCTGGAGCCGTGCGGTCGACCGCGTTCGCCGTGAGCGCCGCCACCGGCGCTGCGAGGAGCTGCATCCGGAGCGCCACACGCGAGCGTATGCTGCCCCGGATGAAGACCCTGCCGCCGCCATGATAGAAGCCCTTGCCGGCGCGACGGGCATCAACCGTGCCCTGGCCGCGCTCAGCGCGGACCAGCGGCGCATGGTGGCCCTGGCATTTCATGAGGACCTCAGCCATGCCGAGATCGCCGAGCGCGAGCGGCTGCCGCTGGGCACGGTGAAATCGCATCTGCGCAGGGGGCTGGCCAGCCTGCGCCGGGCCCTGCGCGTCGACGGGGATCGCGGCGATGGCTGACCGGCCGCATGCACTGACCCGCTGGCTGGCGGCGCGGCTGGCGACCCTGATGCCCGGCCGCAGTCTGTCGCCGCAGCGCAAGGCCGCGCTGCGCGAGCAGGTCCTGGCCCGCGCCGCCGGTGCCACCACACGGGTGCTGCGCGCCGACGAGGGCAGCTGGCGCCCCTTGTGCCCCGGTATCCAGGTCAAATCGCTGCGCCGGGACCCCGTTGCCGGCAGCGAGACCAGCCTCTGGCGTCTGCAGCCGCATGCGCGCGTGCCCAGCCACGGCCATGCCAGCGAAGAGGAGTGCCTGGTCATCCAGGGCGCTGTCCTGGTCGACGGCGAAACCTATGCCAGCGGTGACTACCTGCTGGCCGAGCCCGGCACCGAGCATGCGCCGGTCGCCTCGGCGCTTGGTGCCGTACTGCTGATCCGCAGCGGGTTGCTGCCTGCGCAGGCGCGCGGATAGCAGCGAATTGAAAAACGACCATCCCGGTCGTTCTTCAATTCGCCCGTCCGGTGCAGGTCCGGATGCACTCCCGTCGAATCGACTGCTTGCGCAGTCGCTTCGCCGAGCGGCCATCCATGGTCGCAGCCAGCGCGTACACGCCGGCGCGCAGGCGCGCCAGTCGGCCTTTCCCCGGTCGGCTCGCCGGCGGGCGCCAGGGCCGTGAGCGTCGGCCTGCCACGGGGCGTGGTAGCGGTCGGATCCGGCGGAGCACCCAAAGGCCACACTGCCATCGATTGCTGCCATGATCCGCGCGCAGGGAGGGGTTTGCGTTGCTTTTTCCGTAAGTAGGCATCGGGGTCAGCGCGGTCGCCGGTGAGGCGGGCGCGGCGGACCCCGGCGGGAGGGCGACCACGACCGTCACGCCTCGGGGCCAGGATGGCCGGTCCGATCCACTTTGGCCGCGCTGCGCGGCCCACGGAGCACACATGCGCTATCCGACTTCGCCTCGTCCGGCCGGCCTGGCCGCGCTGCTGGCCATCGCCTTGGCCGGTCCCACCCTGGCCTGCTCGCCGGAGGATCTTTCCACCGTGCCGCTGGGCTACAACATCGACTACGAAACCCAGGTCCAGCCGATCTTCGACCTGCACTGCGACGGTTGTCACATCGGTGGCGCGTTCGGCAATCTGTCGCTGGACCCGGGCGTTTCGTACGCCAATCTGGTCAATGTGCCGGCCGACAATGCCGCAGCCATGCGCGATCGCGTCGAGCCCGACGACATCGATGCCAGCTTCCTGTTCCGTAAGATCAACTGCGAGAACCTCGACGACGCCTACGGCCTGCGCATGCCGCGCAGCGGACCGCCCTATCTCAGCCTGCTGCAGCAGTCGGTGATCATGGACTGGATCAACGAGGGCGCCTTCCCGCTCGCCGATCCCGACCGCATCTTCGGCTATCCCTTCGACCCGCGGGTCAACGCCACGCCGTTCTGAGGTCCTCCGGCGTCCCGGCGCAGTGTGGGGCAGGGCGGTTCACGTCGGCGGGGCTTCCGGGGTCGGCCCCTGGGGTGTTCCAGGTTTTCGGCGACCCTGGGGCGGCCCTCTCCCCCGGCCCCTCCCCCGCATGGCGGGGGAGGGGAGAAGTGGGGCGCCGCCGCGAGCAACCCGCCGGCTCGGACGACCCGGCAAAGCATCGGCGCCGCTGCGAACCATGGCCTGGTGACGCGACCTCGCGCTGCAGCTTCGACCATTCGCGCCTTCGAGGCGCCCCCCGCTCGTCGCGCTGCCCGGCCTGCGTCCTGCTTGCCGCGCTGCCCGACATGCATCCAGTGCGCCGCGCAGCCCCGCCATGCATCCAGTGCGCCGCGCAGCCCCGCCATGCATCCAGTGCGCCGCGCAGCCCCGCCATGCATCGAGTGCGCCGCGCAGCCCCGCCATGCATCCAGTGCGCCGCGCAGCCCCGCCATCCATCCAGCGCGCCGCGCTTTTCAGCCTTCAACTTGCTTGCCGCGACACCGCACTTCTCCCCTCCCCCGCATTGCGGGGGAGGGGCGGGGGAGAGGGCAGGCCCGGCCCCGTGCTGCCAGGCTCAAGCGCGACAGTGGCGTGCCGACCGCCAAGGCCGCACACACCGCGCTGCCTGTCTTCAGTGCCGGCGTCGCGCGGCATCGACGACGACCAGGCAGCCTTGGCGATCGCGTCCGACCGTGGCGCTTGCGGCGTTCAGGTCACCAGCCGCAGGCGGGGGTCGGAGGCCGGCTCGTTGGCGGCGCTGGCCGAGGGTTCCATGGTGCCGGCCAGCACCACCCGGTTACGGCCGCCGCGCTTGGCGGCGTAGAGCGCGGCGTCGGCGCGCGCCAGCCAGGGCTGCCAGGGCTCGTCCTCGCGCAGCACCGCGGCGCCGATCGACACTGTCACCGGCCCGCCAGGCGCATGCAGGGTCATGCCGACATGCCGGCGGACCTTGTCCAGCGCCGCGAACGCGCCGGCGGCGTCGACGTTCTCCAGCAGCAGGACGAACTCCTCGCCCCCGAAGCGGTACAGGCGGTCGCGACCGCGCACGCACTCGCGCACCCGGTCCACGAAGCTGACGATCACCCGGTCGCCGGCCTCGTGGCCGTAGCGGTCGTTGATGCCCTTGAAGTGGTCGAGGTCGAGCAGGGCCACCGCCATGCCCGGCCGGGTCAGCTCGAAGCGCGCCACTGCCGCGGCCAGGTCGGCCTCCATCTGGCGCCGGTTGCCGGCACCGGTCATCGGATCGCGACGTGCCAGCCCCTCCAGGTGGCCGTGCTGACGCGCCGCCCGGAAGGCGAAGATGAATGCGTAAAGGCCGACTAGGGCGGCGGTGACGGCATAGCTTGCCGCGTGCATGGGATCGGCAAACAGTGTCGGCTGGGCTGCGACCAGGGCGACCAGGGCGATGCTGGCGAACAGCGCCGGCAAGCGGTCCACCAGGAAGAAGTTCATCAGCAGCACGGGGAAGGTCCACAGCACGCCGGCGATGCCGGCCATCAGCGTCAGGCTGAGCGCACCGGCGTTGTTGACCAGCACCAGGAAGGCGCCGGGTCCGCGCGTGCGACCACGCACCCAGGCGTAGACATTGGCGCTGGCGATGGCGAGGATGACCAGGACATCGAGCGCCACCACCAGCCATTCGCCGCGCAAGGCGCGGGTGACGAGGAAGGGCAGGATGCCGGCGATCGTGCAGCCGCCGCACAGCAGGATCACCGCCAGCCGGAAATCCTCGGCAAGACGCTGGCGCAGCCGCCGCAAGGTACCGTGTCGCGATTCCAGGCCCACGACAGGCGACCTGGGCCGGCTCACGACGGCTTCTGGGGACGGGTGCCGGGTGCGCACCGGCGGGACGTGACGTGCGGGTGGAGCGGATCGACCGGCCATGGCATGGCGGACTCCGTGCAGGGTGGGACCACTTGAGCGTTGGCCCGCCGTCATTGCGGCGGACCTGTAGTGGTGCCATTGCAGGACAGCCGCGCCCGGCTGTTGGTGACAGCGTTCGCACAATTGGCGAACGGTCACCAATGTTCACGATCCATCGCCGATTCCCGGCGCGCGTTCGCGCTCGCAGCGTGCGCCCGATCACGTCGGGGAACGGCCAGGGCGCCGTCCGGGCGGTCGGCAGGGGCAGGGCAGGCATGCCTGGCACCGCCGGAGGGCGGGGCGGCGGCTGGTTAACGCCGGAATCCACGCCCGGTCGAAAGCCCGCAGGGACCCGCACCGGGGGGCGAAGAAAAGCGGCCAGGACGGCCGCCTTTCACAAGGATGGGCAGCGGGTGGGCAGCAGGCGATCCGTGGGGCGCCGCTGCCCCGCGCCTTGCCCTACCAGTGGTTGTCGTACCCCAGGTCCAGGATCGGCGTCGCGACTCCGATCCAGGTGCTGCCGAAGACATGGTTGGACACGCTGTTGACGTTCAGCAGCACGCCATAGGTCGCGTTCTCGACCACGGTGCCGGCGAACACCGAACCGATCGCCTTGCCCAGGTAGGGGTCGTTGCCGACATGGATGCCGGTGACCACGTCGCTCAGGCGGTTGTCGTAGACCTTGTGGCCGACGCTGTCGTGCGTCTGCAGCGGATCGGGCTGGCAACGGCCCTGCAAGGTGGCGCCGATGGCGATGCCGGCGCTGCCCTGCGCGACCTGGTTGTCGATCACCGTGTTGCCGTTGGAGGCCTCGACGACGATGCCGGCGCCAGCATTGTGCAGGCGGTTGCCGCTGATGTAGTTGCCGCTGCTGTGATCGACCACGTGGATGCCGCGCGCGTAGGCGGCGTTGATGGTGTTGTGCTCGACCAGGTTGCCGCCGGCGGCGCCGCCGCACAGGGTGATGCCGGTGTCGACCTTGCCGATCACGTTGCCGGAGACCACGTTGTTGCCGGCGGGCAGGGTGCTGCCGACCAGCGGATCGATGATGCTCACCGCCTCGCTGCCGATGCGGAAGAAGCCGTTGCCGACGATCTTCGAGCCGCCGCTGCGATTGAGGATGATCCCTGCGCCCAGGTCGGCGAATTCCACGCCCTGCACGAGCAGGCGGCTGGCATCGTAGGTATTCACGCCGCCCCAGAAGCCGCTGATCCGCCCCGGCCCCAGGATGCGGACCTTTTCCTGGCCGATGACCCGGATGCCCTGTAACGCGGAGGTGCCGGACAGGGTGTGGCCGTTGAGGCGGATGGTGATGGCCGGTGCGGCGACATCGAAGGCGACCCAGCCGCTGCTGCAGTGCAGGTCGGCGCTCAGCGTGATCGAGTGGGTGAGGGTGTCGCCGCAGGACTGGGCCTGGGCGGCGTGCCCGGCGCCGAGCAGGACGAGCGCGCACAGAGCAAGGGAAGGACGGAACGACATGCGGCGGTTCTCCAAGGGGTCAGAGTGCCTTTTCCCGCCCCGAAGGCTCAGGGAAGGACGAAGAGGACGCCGGGAAAAGGCACTCTGACCCCGGTTTCCGGAGCGGTCCCGCCGCCCCATCAACCAGGACGCAATCCGCGCCGGATTCACGCCATGCCGCCCGCGCCCTCTCCACACCGGGGTGAGAGTGCCTTTTTCCCCGACGGCTCAGGGAAGGCGAAGAAGGCGCCGGGAAAAGGCACTCTGACCCCGGTTCTCCTCAGTCGCCGGCAGGCGGCGCCGGCACCATCACCACGCCGTCGCGCACCGGCAGGCGCCGGCCCGGGTCGCTGGCCAGGCGCGCCGATCCGGTCTGGCCGTCATGGCGCCAGGTGACGTCATAGCCGATCACCTCGTCGCGCTGGCCCATCACCAGGGTGTCGCCGGGCTTGGCCTCGGTGCGCATCGTGGCGAGCACGCCGTCCAGTTCGTACTGCACATCGTAGCCGACCACCTGTTCGCGCGGTGCAGATTCCGTGCGGCAGTTGCGCTCGGTGCGCACCTCACTGCGCTGGTTGCCCTGCTGCTGGCGGCCCTGGATCTCGCGGCCGGCATAGGCGCCACCGGCGGCACCGGCCGCAGTGGCAATGCGCCGGCCGCTGCCGCTGCCGACCTGGTTGCCCAGCACGCCACCGATCACCGCCCCGGCGACGGTGCCGGCGATGCGGTTGGGGTCACGCGGATCGGGCGACTGGTAGACCACCTCGACGTCTTCGCACACCTCGCGGGTGCCGGTGACCGTGCGGGTGACCGGTTCGCTGGCCACCACGCGGGCCACCACGTCCACCGTCTGCGTGACCGGCTGCACCTCGATCACCTCGGCATGTTCGCCGCGCGTGACCTGCCAGGCGGCGACGGCGCCGCCGGCGACCAGGACGGTGGTAAGGGCGGCTGCGATGGGAGTTTTCATGGCGCGATCTCCATGTGACGGGCACAGGTGCCCTGATGCCTGACCGATTGCAGCAACGGCCGCCTGAACAGGGCGTGGAAGGGGCGGCCTGCGGTGCGGTGTCCGTTCATCTGGGCGGCATCCCGGTGCGCGGTATCGCCCGCAGGACCACGCCTGCCTGAGGCAGCCCTCTCTCCCGCCTCTCCCCCGCATCGCGGGGGAGAGGAGAAGTGCGGTGCCGCGGCAAGCAGCCGGGCAGGGAAGAAGCCTCCGGGAAAGCCGGGGCGATTCAGTGCAGGGCCACCCCGCTCGAAGGCCTGCACGCGCGGGCCACGTCACCTCCGCGTCACCGACCCGAACTTCGACAGCGCGAGATGTACGAAGCCACCGGACAAAAGCCCCTCTCCCCCGGGGAGAGAGGTTGGGGAGAGGGGTCCCCGCCGCCGCGCCGCTCCATCAGGCCCCGCACCACGCCGCCGGAAAGCTCCACAGCGCGAGCTACCCAAGCCGCGAGAAAAAGCCCCTCTCCCCCGGGGAGAGGGGTTGGGGAGAGGGGCCCACGCCGCGGGAAAGCCGCATCAGGCCCGGCACCACGTCGCGGGAAAGCCGCATCGGGCCCGACACCACCCCGCGGGAAAGCCGTATCAGGCCCAGCACCACGCCGCCGAAATGCCCCTTCAGGCCACGCCCACACCACGCAAGTCCCCGACGCCTGCCCCGCCCACCCCGCTGATCCCCACCAACCCCACCGGCTACAATCGGGCAATCCCATAAAGCCATTGCCCCGCAGGGGAAACGACCGCATGAGCACACCCGCCAGCCAGATGCCGGCCAGCCAGGCGCAGACCGAGCGCACGCCGCTGCGTTTCGTCACCGCCGCCAGCCTGTTCGACGGCCACGACGCCGCCATCAACATCATGCGCCGGCTGATCCAGGCGCAGGGCGCCGAGGTCATCCACCTGGGCCACAACCGCAGCGTCGAGGACGTGGTGCGCGCCGCCCTGCAGGAGGACGCCGACGCGATCGCCCTGTCCAGCTACCAGGGCGGCCACGTCGAATACTTCAAGTACATGGTCGACATGCTGCGCGAGCGCGGCGCCGGCCACATCCGGGTGTTCGGCGGCGGCGGCGGCACCATCACCCCCGAGGAGATCCGCGAGCTCGAGGCCTACGGCGTCGAGCGCATCTACCACCCCAACGACGGGATGAAGATGGGGTTGGTGGAGATGATCGAGGATGTGGTTGCGCGCGCTGCGCGCGCGCGGGACCAGGGACCGGGGACCGGGGACCGGTCCCACGACGCCCGCCCCGCGATCGACGATGAAATCGCCATTGGCCGCGTACTGTCCGACATCGAGGATGGCCGATACACCGAGGCCGAGCTGGCCCTGCTGCGCCGGCAATGGCAGTCCGGCCTGGACACCGGCAAGTCGCCCCCGGTCCCTGGTCCCCGGTCCCCTGTCCCCGTCATCGGCATCACCGGCACCGGCGGCGCCGGCAAGTCGTCGGTGACCGACGAGCTGCTCAACCGCTTCCTTGCCAGCTTCCCGCAGATGCGCATCGCCGTGATCAGCGTCGACCCGACCCGGCGCCGCACCGGCGGCGCCCTGCTCGGCGACCGCATCCGCATGAACTCGCTGCGCAGCCACCGCGTCTACATGCGCTCGATGGCGACCCGTCGCCAGCACGTCGCCACCAACGCCGTGCTCAAGGACTGCATCGGCTTCCTCAAGGGCCTGGGCTTCGACCTGGTGATCGTCGAGACCGCCGGCATCGGCCAGAGCGATTCGGAGATCGTCGACCTGGTCGACTTCCCGATGTACGTGATGACCTCCGACTACGGCGCCGCCAGCCAGCTCGAGAAGATCGACATGGTCGACTTCGCCGAGCTGATCGTGCTCAACAAGTACGACAAGCGCGGCGCCGAGGACGCCCTGCGCGACGTGCGCAAGCAGTGGAAGCGCAACCGCACCGCCTTCCAGGTCAAGGACGAGGACATCCCCGTCTACCCGACCATCGCCAGCCAGTTCAACGACCCCGGCGTGAGCTGGATGTTCGTCAACCTCTGCCGGTTGCTGTTGGAGCGGGGACCGGGGACAGGGGACCGGGGACAGGGGAAAGCGGAGGGTGCGGGGTACTCGTCGCCGCGCTGCGATTTCCAACCCGCGCTGGATACCAGCTTGCGTGAGCCGCGGGCGACGGTTCTGATCCCCGGCGCCCGCGTCCGCTACCTGGCCGAGATCGCCGAGCAGGGCAGGGCGATCAATGCCGGCATCGTCAAGCAAGCCGAAGCCGCCGACCGCGCCCAGGCGTTCTGGACCGCCCTGGGCGAACTCGAGGACGGCAAGCGCCCCAAGGCCCTGGACCTGTACGACGAGGCCGACCTCGCCGTGCCCGGCGACCGCTCCCTGGCCACCCTGCGCCAGCGCTACAACGACGCCGTGCAGGCGCTGACCGCCGAGAACCTGCGCAGCCTGCGCGCCTGGCCGGCGCGGCTGAAGTCGATCACCGACGAGGTCACCGAGTACGAGGTGCGCGGCAAGGCCATCCGCGTCGAGAACTACCGCGAATCGCTCAGCCACCAGAAGATTCCCAAGATCGCCGCGCCCGGCTACAAGTCCTGGGGCGAGCTGCTGACCTTCCTGGGCAAGGAGAACCTGCCCGGCAGCTATCCCTACACCGGCGGCGTCTACCCGTACCGGCGCACCGGCGAGGATCCGATCCGCATGTTCGCCGGCGAGGGCACGCCCGAGCGCACCAACCGCCGCTTCCATTACCTGTCCGTCGGCCAGCCCGCCGCCCGCCTGTCCACCGCCTTCGACAGCGTCACCCTGTACGGCGAGGACCCGGCCGAGCGCCCGGACATCTACGGAAAGATCGGCAACTCCGGCGTCAACATCCCGACCCTGGACGACATGAAGAAGCTGTACTCCGGCTTCGACCTGTGCGCGCCCACCACCAGCGTGTCGATGACCATCAACGGCCCGGCGCCGATCATCCTGGCGCTGTTCATGAACACCGCCATCGACCAGCAGGTCGAGAAATACCTGAAGGCCGACCCCGAGCGCTGGGCCGCCGCCCAGAAGAAGATCGACGCCTTCTTCTCCGGCCGCCCGCGCCCCACCTACAGCGGCGGCCTGCCGCAGGGCAACGACGGCCTGGGCCTGGCCTTCCTGGGCATGACCGGCGACCAGCTCGTCGACGCCGAAACCTACGCCAGGATCAAGGCCGAGACCCTGCGCACCGTGCGCGGCACCGTGCAGGCCGACATCCTCAAGGAGGACCAGGCCCAGAACACCTGCATCTTCTCCACCGAGTTCGCCCTGCGCATGATGGGCGACATCCAGCAGTACTTCGTCGACAACGGCGTGCGTAACTTCTATTCGGTGTCGATCTCCGGCTACCACATCGCCGAGGCCGGCGCGAACCCGATCAGCCAGCTCGCCTTCACCCTGTCCAACGGCTTCACCATCGTCGAGTACTACCTGGCGCGCGGCATGAAGATCGACGACTTCGCGCCGAACCTGAGCTTCTTCTTCAGCAACGGCATGGACCCGGAATACACCGTCATCGGCCGCGTCGCCCGCCGCATCTGGGCGCGCGCCATGCGCGAGCGCTACGGCGCCAACGAGCGCAGCCAGATGATGAAGTACCACATCCAGACCTCCGGCCGCTCCCTGCACGCCCAGGAGATCCAGTTCAACGACATCCGCACCACCCTGCAGGCCCTGTACGCCCTGTTCGACAACTGCAACAGCCTGCACACCAACGCCTACGACGAGGCCATCACCACGCCCACCGAGGAGAGCGTGCGCCGCGCCGTCGCCATCCAGATGATCATCAACAAGGAGCTGGGCCTGAACTTCTGCGAGAACCCCTGGCAGGGCAGCTTCATCGTCGACCAGCTCACCGACCTGGTCGAGGAAGCCGTCTACAAGGAGTTCGAGGCCATCAGCGAACGCGGCGGCGTGCTCGGCGCCATGGACACCATGTACCAGCGCGGCAAGATCCAGGAAGAGAGCCTGTACTACGAGCACAAGAAGCACGACGGCAGCCTGCCCCTGGTCGGCGTCAACACCTTCCTGCCCAAGGAGCACGGCGGCGAGGTGGCCACCGAGATCGAACTGATCCGCTCCACCCCCGAGGAGAAGGGCCAGCAGATCGCCAACGTCAAGGCCTGGCAGGGTTCGCGCAACCCGCTGGCGCCGGAAGGCGAGACCGAGCATGGCCATGTCGTGGAGGACGACGCGGCCGCGGCCACCGAGCCGCACGACGGCCACGGTCTGGCCTACCTGCAGCGCACCGCCCGCGACCGCCGCAACGTGTTCGAGGCGCTGATCGAGGCGGTGAAGACGCACAGCCTGGGCCAGATCAGCCACGCGCTCTACGACGTCGGCGGCGAGTACCGGCGAAACATGTAGCGGGAACGAACATGGCTGCCGCCCGCTTCGAGGACATCATCGCCGCGCTGGAGCAAGCGCAGGTCCGTTATGTCGTCGCGGGCGGATTCGCCGTCAACCTGCACGGGTTCCTCCGCTTCACCAAGGACCTGGATCTGCTGATCGACCTGGAGCCCGACAACGCCGGCCATGCCATGCGCGTGCTGGCATCCCTGGGCATGAAGCCGCGCGTTCCGGTCGCCATCGAGGAGTTCGCGGACCCGGCGAAGCGGGACGACTGGTTTCACAACCGCAACATGCTGGTATTCCAGCTATGGGACCCGGACGATGCCTTCTGCACGGTCGACGTGTTCATTCGCAACCCGATCGACTTCGCGCAACTCTGGTCGAATTCGGAGCACGTCGACCTTGGGCGAACCGCCTGCCGCATCGCCGGCATCGACGACCTGATCGCCATGAAGGCGCAGGCGGGCCGGCCCCAGGACCTGCGCGACATCGAGGAGCTTCGCCATATACTGCGGCTCAGCGAGCGGGAGGGCGCATGAGCGATCCGTTGGCGGTGTCCTGGGAGCAGGCGGCGGAAAACCATCGACGCGACGCGCTGGCCATGTCGCATGCCCGCCGTTGGACGTGGCTGGCGCAGGCCATGGACCTGGGCTTCGCGGTGGCCCGGTCGCGGGCGTCGCAAGGATTTGTGAGTGTCGATGCCAATGGCGCTCCGTTCGCTGTGGGTGAGCCTGAAGGCGCCGAGCATCGACCTGGTGCGACTGGGCCGCGCGCTTCCTGACCGATGAAGGCCGCTGCTGACCACATCCGCACCACCCTGCGGGCCCTGTACGCCCTGTTCGACAACTGCAACAGCCTGCACACCAACGCCTACGACGAGGCCATCACCACGCCCACCGAGGAGAGCGTGCGCCGCGCCGTCGCCATCCAGCTGATCATCAACAAGGAGCTGGGCCTGAACTTCTGCGAGAACCCCTGGCAGGGCAGCTTCATCGTCGACCAGCTCACCGACCTGGTCGAGGAAGCCGTCTACAAGGAGTTCGAGGCGATCAGCGAGCGCGGCGGCGTGCTCGGCGCCATGGACACCATGTACCAGCGCGGCAAGATCCAGGAAGAGAGCCTGTACTACGAGCACAAGAAGCACGACGGCAGCCTGCCCCTGGTCGGCGTCAACACCTTCCTGCCCAAGGAACACGCGGGCGAGGTGGCCACCGAGATCGAGCTGATCCGCTCCACCCCCGAGGAGAAGGTCCAGCAGATCGCCAACGTCAAGGCCTGGCAGGCCTCGCGCAACCCGCTGGCGCCGGAAGGCGAGACCGAGCATGGCCACCTAGTGGAAGGCGAAACAGGTTCCGACGAAGTTCACAATGGCCACGGTTTGGCGTATCTTCAGAACACGGCGAGACGGCGGGGGAATGTGTTTGAGGCGCTGTTGGAGGCAGTCAAGACCCACTCGTTGGGGCAGATCAGTCATGCCCTTTACGACGTGGGCGGGGAGTATCGGAGGAATATGTGAAACGCTTCTCGCATGAGATGGTAGGTGGACCCCTGTTGGCTTGCGCGGATGAAGCAGTTTGGTGCGTAATCCAATTCAGCGGCGCAAGTTGGTTGCGCGAGTGAACAGAAGGCCGTAAGCCAAATCGTGTCTAAGCCGATAATTTACCGCGATGCCGCTTGGGCGGCGAAACGTGCATGCGAGCGCCAGGCTCGCGATGTCGTTCTTCATGGTGATGCGCATGCGCTGGCGAGAGCGTTGCCAGCCTCGTCAGTTGACCTAATTTTCTCCTCGCCTCCCTATTGCATGGGGAAGGAATACGAGAGCAGCTCCTCGGTCGATGACTTCCGAGAAAGTCATTCAGCGCTCGCCCCGGATTTGATCCGTATTCTCAAGCCGGGGGGGTCCATCTGTTGGCAAGTGGGCTACCACATTGCTAAGCATCAAGTTACTCCTCTTGACTTCATTGCGCACGAGATATTTACGAGGTCCGAAGAGCTCCGGCTGCGTAATCGGATTATTTGGTCCTTCGCACACGGGTTGCATGCAAAAAAGCGATTCAGCGGTAGGCACGAGGTTGTTCTTTGGTACACCAAGGGTGAAAGCAGCCATTTTGATCTCGACTCGGTCCGCATCCCACAAAAGTACCCAGGTAAACGATCTTACCGAGGCCCGAATAAGGGCGAGTTTAGCGGGAACCCTTTGGGTAAAAACCCGGGAGACGTTTGGGACGTGCCCAACGTTAAGGGGCACCACGTCGAAAAGACACTGCATCCCTGCCAGTTTCCCGTCGCCCTTCCTCTGAAGTTTGTTCGCGCGGTGTGCCCCCCTGACGGGCTAGTGCTTGACCCGTTCATGGGTGTCGGCTCTACAGGAGTCGCGGCTGCTGTTGAGAGCAGGCGTTTCCTGGGCGGAGAGATCCAACAGGTGTACGTCGATGTTGCCGTCGAGCGCATCCGCGATGCGAGAAAAGGCGTCGCTCGTTTTCGACCACTAGAGCAGGCAATTCATGAGCCGCGGCCGACTGACGCGGTCGCGAAGAAGCCCGAGCACTTTAGGGGGTAGTCGTGGCGCCTGTACTTGGGAAGTCTGCGTGGTCTGCAACCGCGAAGAAGGCGGCGAAAAGAAAGGGGGGCGGCTCTGTCAACAGGAACAAGGCGAATCCGAAAGCGGTTCTCAGCCCTCAAGACATTGCTAAGCGAAAACAGCTCCGGGCCGCTCGCAATCTGTTCGGTCGCTTGGGCTTTGTTCGAGTGAAAAGCGACGGCAAAACAATCAAGTTTGATGGCCGCACCGGTGAGCTGGATGACATCTACGTAAGCGAGAACATTATGTTGCTCGTTGAGTACACGGTCGGCAAGGAGACTGCCGCGCACGTTTCAAAAAAGTCCATTCTTTACAGTAAAATAAGGGGTGCCCCTACGGCATGGATAGGCTATGCCGTAACGCAATACGCCGATTTTCAAGCATTATTTGACCAGAGCGGCTACTTGGAAAGCGATTACCGTGTTGCGGTTTGCTATATCTCCACCGAAGGCGTTTCGGACGAAGTGTCGGAAGCATTTGACTATATCAACTTTCTTGATGGGACGACCTTCAGATACTTTGATGCGCTTGCAAAGGCAATTCATCGAACTGCGCGTTTCGAGTTCTTCAAGTATCTAGGCCTTCGATTTACAGAAATCGGCGATCAGGTAAAAAAAACCTCGACGGCTAGAACGGGATTTGAAGGTCATGTCTTGCCGGAGACATTTAGCAGCTTCCCCAAAGACTTTAAGATCGTTTCCTTCTACGCGGATCCCGCTACCCTTCTGAAAATGTCTTACGTCTTTCGCCGCGACAGCTGGCGGGATGAGGAGGCAATGTATCAGCGTGTCTTGCAGAAGGGTCGCATGAACCAAATGCGGAAGTATCTGACATCGGAAAAGCGCGTTTTTGTAAATAACATAATCGTAACATTGCCGGATGATACTGTTCTCAATGAGATCGGTGGCAGTGGAAAAAACATTGATCCAAAGAGCATTAGTGGCGTCGTGGCTGCAAACATTACTGTCCCGAGTCGCTCGAATACTATAGGCATAGTTGACGGTCAGCACCGAGTCTTCTGTTATCACGAAGGCAACGATAAGCTGGAGCCTCAGATTCGAGCCATCCGTGACCGTCAGAACCTTCTCGTCACCGGAATAATTTTTCCTCCTGGCTTTTCGGATCTCCAAAAGCGACGCTTCGAGGCAAAGCTTTTTCTTGAAATTAACGATAAACAAAAGCGAACAGGCTCTGAGTTAAAACAAAGCATCGAGTTAATCCTGAATCCGTTCTCGACGATATCCATAGCGAAGTCGGTTATTCAGAGGTTAAACAGTTCGGGCGCACTTAAGGGGATGCTTCAGACAAATTATTTCGACTCACCTGGTCTATTGAAAACAACGTCGATTGTAAGCTATGGGCTTCGGCCGTTGCTTAAACTAGACGGATCAGACTCGCTTTTCTCAGCTTGGACGGACAAAGAGAAGATGAAGATGGTGACCATGCAGGCTGGCGGGCAAGTCGAAGGGGCAGACAGAATATTGAAGGATTACGTCGATTTTTGCGTTGAATCGATTAATGCGCTACTTAATGCCGCGAAGAAGTGCGACACGTCCCTCTGGAGATTGCCGGAAAACAAGAAAGAAAAGAAGTTGTCGCCCACCGTTGTGAACGGTTTTATTGTTTGTCTTCGTCAGCTGGTGAGGCACGGCAAGCTGGGCAGTTCTTCGAGTTACGAGGCAAAACTTTCGGGCCTTCCGACGTTCAAATTTGATAAGTACAAGTCCAGTGCTTGGAAGGCGCTCGGCGATGACCTTTTCAGCACGTATTTCAAGTGAAGGTAACACTAGCCAGACAACCGATCGGGGTCACCCTTTCGCCGCAGCCTGTCAACAGGGCGAACGCTGCTCTCCCGATGCCGGGTGGTGCGATGGAGTCCCGTCCTGGCATTGACCGGCTTCCGCAGTGTTGGTCGGGGCGCGAGAACCGCGCCAGTCACCCTTCTGGATCAAGGCCGCCGAAGCGGCCTCTGCCTTTCGGCCCAAACACACGTCCAGCCGAATCCGGGGATCTGCAGAGCATCAGCATCAACCCGTTTCCGTAGTGCAGCATGTGAATGATTGTTACAGGCGCCAGTTAGTGATGGAGTAAGCATTCCAAGCGCTGTAGTGTGACTCCCTTCAATTGGTTCGCTAGAACTGTTGCGGGGACGGAAATGGCAACGAGGAGCTTCTTGGCAGGGATCATTCGCGCAAATGCGCAGGCTGCGAGACAAGCGCAGGCCCGGCAGCGCCACGCGACATTGCAGGCAGAAAGGAACGCCCGTGCTCGCGCCGCATCCGCTCGTGCTTTGGCGGCACAGGAGCGTCGAGACCATGCGGCAGCGGAGCGGCGTCGCAAGGTCGCAGATCGCGAGTCCAAGGAACGCTACATGGCCGATCGCATCGAGGAATTCGAACGAATGGCAGCGGAGGCTGCGGTCAAGCTTGCTGAGATTCAGAACGTCCTAGCGCATACCCTGCAGGTAGACGATCGGATAGAGTTCAGCTCCTTGCTTCTGGATGACAAGTTCCCAGCCTTTCGGCCAGCCAGCGCTCCAACGTCGCCGCCGACACGCCCACCTGCTGAGCCACCACCTTCACATCCGCACTTTCAGGCGGCAGAAAACGCGCTACGCCCGGTCCTTGAATGCCTTTCCGTATCGAGCCACGTTCCGAGTCCTTTCGCCCCTGAGGTGAAGATCCTATCGGGACGGCAACAACTCTGACGCTGAGGGTACACCCTGAGAGCCCGCAACCGCGGTCAGAAGTGATTCTATGCGCGGTAGGTAGCTGCTATACTAGCGCCGCCTTGGCAATAGGCACCTTGCCTATCCCTTTGCTCTGTCACTTAGTGACCGTTTGCTTGCCCTTATATGTCATGGGCTTGCTATTGGTTAAATGTCCATGCACCTCGGTGCTAGGCGTGCCAAGGCTTTGAGTAAAGGAGAATCGCCGATGAACAATCGTAGATTCCGCCTAGTCCTCGCGTGCTTGATCTTTGGTGGCGGATTCTTCCGCTTCCTGGCGGCACTCGTGGACGTGGTCTTTAACTATTCTCGGCATCGTGACTACGAAGTGGACCCATCGGTTTCAGATCAGCCCGGGGCGGTGGGCGTTCGCACCGACTGACGAGAGCCGGGCCTTCGGCAAACGAATCAAGCAGTTGGTGGCCAAGCACTGGAAGGCGCCTAGCTTCTACTTCCACCTACGGGCGGGAGGGCATCTCGCGGCGGTTCGCCGCCATGCGTCCAGTTCGTTTTTCGTGCACGCAGACATCGCTGATTTCTTCGGACAGGTGAACCGCTCGCGGGTCACCCGATGCCTCAAGACGTGGTTGTCATACAAAGACGCACGGACAATGGCGAGCGAAAGCGTGGTCAAGAGGCCAGGGTTCGAAGGGTTCGTGTTGCCCTACGGTTTCGTCCAGTCGCCGATCCTTGCCTCACTGGCGCTCGACAGAAGCAAGCTTGGCCCGTATCTGCGAAAGCTGGACGGTCGAAGTGATCTCAGCCTTAGCCTGTATGTCGATGACATCCTCATATCGGGCCACGACGAACAGGAGCTGTTGAGGATCGCTTCCGAACTCGAAGACGTTGCCGGTGCTGCTGGATTTCCACTGAGTGCTGCCAAGAAGCAGGGCCCGGCACCCCAGGTCACGACCTTCAACCTGGAGCTATCTCGGGGCAGCTTGCGGGTTACCGGGAGGAGGCTTGCGCAGTTCCGAGATGCGTATCGGGCCGCTAGCTCCAACCACAGCCGTGCCGGGATCTTAGGATACTTGCAGACGGTAAATCCGCAGCAGGCTTACGAACTGACCGGCGATGGTGATGAGGACGAACACCGTTCGACTAGCCCCTTCTTGATCCAGAAATGACATCGGCATAGCTTCTGGTGATGGATCGTCCGAACGGGGTCACCCTTTCGCCGCAGCCTGTTAACAGGGCGAATGCCGCTCTCCCGAAGCCGGGTAGTGGGGGGAAATTCCCGTCCTGGGCATTGACCGGCTTCCGCAGTGTTGGTCGGGGGCGCGAGAACCGCGCCAGTCACCCTTCTGGATCAAGGCCGCCGGAGCGGCCCCTGCCTGTCGGCCCAAACACATGTCGGTCGTCGTGGACACAGTGTCAAGCGACACCCAGTCTCACGCACTAAGGCGACACCCACCTTTACGCACCCCGGGTCGGGGCAAGGTCAGGCCCGGGCGGTCCCGAGCGTGGCATCCAGGTCCCTGAGTCGATAGCTCCTCCCCTTGATGTTGAGCACGTTGGCCTTGTGCAGCAGGCGGTCGAGGATCGCTGCGGCCAGGGCTTCGTCGCCGGCCAGCAGTTCGGTCCAGTCGCGCACGCTTTTGTTGGTCGTGATCAGGATCGAGCCACGGCCGTATCGGTACGTCACCAGCCGGAAGAACAGGCTGGCCTCGTCCCGACTCATCGGTTCGAAGCCCAGTTCGTCGATGACCAGCAGTGCGGTCGAGAGGTACTTGCGTCGGCGCAGGCGTGCCGGCGGCAGGTGGGCGTCGGCCTTGAGCTGCAGCTTGAGTTCGTCGAACCGGTAGAACTGGGCCGAAAAGCCGTGCTCGACCGCCTTGACCGCCAGCCCGACCGCGAGATGGGTCTTGCCGACCCCGGGCGGCCCCTGGATCAGCAAGGTCTCGGCGCTGCGGATCCAGGCGCAGGTCGCCAAGGTCTCAATCCGCGTCCGCTCGATCGCCGGCTGGAAGGCGAAATCGAAATCGGCCAGGGTGCTGCCGGTGGGCAGGCTGGACAGGCGCAACGAGGTTCGGACTCGCCGTCCCTCCCGGGCTTGGTGTTCCAGGTCGAGCAACTGGTCCAGGACCAGATGGGGCGCGTGGCCCTGTTTGACCGCCTCACTGAGCACCGGCTCCAGCTGCTCGGCGGCATAGGCCAGTCCCAGCGCATTGAGGCGGTTCCGGGTGCCATCGACATCCAGGCTGCGCTTGCTCATCGGGCCACCTCCGCCAGTGCGGCATACAGGTCCAGCGGCCGGCGCTCGACGGGCGTGGCCATCAGCTCTGCCAGGCGCTGCCCCATACGGCCCAAGGGGGGCGGCGCCTGGACCTGGGCGGTGCTGGGGCCGTCGTAGTGCGCCGGGTCGATCAGCAGCCGCTGCGCGGTGGCACGCGGGTGCTCGGCGATGAGGGCCTGGTCAGCCAGGACCTGGACCGTGCCTGCGCCGCCGCGGACCTCCACCATGCGCCCGAGGTAGGCAAACGGCACCGAGTACTGGCGTCCCTCGAAGCTGACCAGGGCATCGGTGCCGACCCGGCGCGTGGCCACGTGGTCGAAGGGCTGCGGCAGCCGCGGCAACGGCGCCAGCGCGGCCTTCTCGGCCTGCCAGGCATCGATCACCCAGGCACCGGTGGCTGGGCAGCGTCGGCGCGTGGCGAGTTCCGCAATCGCGGTATCGGTGGCTGCCTGTAGTTCTTCAAGGCTGTCCCATGGCCGGGCGGTCGGATCGGCGGCGCCGCGATGGCTGCGGACAGCCCGCTCGACCTTGCCCTTGTGCTCCGGGCTGTAGGGCTGGCACGGATCGATGTGAAAGCGCACCGTCAGGGCGTAGCGACGGTAGGTCTCGTTGAGCTGGCCCCAGGCACCGGCACCGCGCACGACGGCGGTCTTGGTGTTGTCGACCCGGACCACCGCGGGGATGCCGCCCAGGCGCTCGAAGGCCCCGTTGTGCCCGGCAAGCCACGACAACTGGTCCTGCCTGAACACCCAAACCACCGCATCCATGCGGGAGTGCGACAGCACCATGTGGAAGTCCTGCAGAGTCATCGACTGCCCCGCCACGACGACACCGGGAAACAAGCCCCAGTCGACCTGGGACTGGGCACCCGGCGGCGTCTCGACGCGGCGTCGGGCTCGGCGCGCAGGCGGTGGGTAAGCCTGCGCCACGTAGCGCTGTACCGAGCGCAGGCTGCCTTCGTAGCCATGCTCGGCCACCAGCCAGGCGTGCAGCGCGGCCAGGTTGCGCTGCGACTGGGTGCTGAGCCAGTGGTCGATGGCCTCGGCAGCCTGGTCAGCCCGGCGCGGCTGGTTCCCCCGGCCGTCCTGCGCGCCGCTGGCCTGCCGGCGCAGGTGGTAGCGGACCGTGCCCTCGGCCAGGTCCAGTTGCCGGGCGATGGCCCGTTTTGGCAGCCCCTTGGCTGCCAGAGTCTTGATCGTCATGCGTAGCTCCAGATCGGTGATCGCCACGCCCGCCTCCGTGGACCACGAAAGCAGGCAAGGCTAGGTGACCGACCCGGGGGTGCGTAAATCTGGGTGTCGCCTTAGCGGCAGGCTAGGGTGTCGTCCTACAGGTGGTTTTCGAGTACGCCAGCAGCCGCAGCGGCAAGCATGCCCGGCAGTTCCTGGGGGACTGGCGCGGCGCCCTGATGGTGGACGACTACGGCGGCTACAAGGCCCTGTTCCGGGACGGCGTGACGGAGTTGGCCTGCTGGGTGCACGTGCGACGCAAATTTGTGGATGTGGCCCAGGCCAGCGGCAGCACGATCGCGCAGGAAGCGGTGCGGCGGATCGCCGCGCTCTATGCCGTGGAGGCGGGCGCGCGGGACCTGACCGCCCAGGCGCGCCACGCCTGGCGCCAACAGCATGCCCGGCCACTGGTCGAGGCTCTGCACGCCTGGCTGCTGGACCTGTCCGGGAAGGCGCTGGGCGGCAGCGCCTTGTCCAAGGCCGTGCACCACGCCCTCGGCCGCTGGCCGGCGCTGGTGCGCTTCCTGGACGATGGTGACTATCCGCTTGACAACAACCCGGTGGAGAACGCGATCCGGCCGATCGCGATCGGCCGCAAGAACTGGCTGTTCGCCGGCTCCGACAGCGCCGGCCAGCGGGCCGCGGCCATCATGAGCCTGCTGGCCACGGCCAAAGCCAACGGCCTGGACCCCCACGCCTGGCTGACCGGCACGCTAACCCGTCTGCCTACCACCTTGCAGCGGGACATCGACTCGCTGCTGCCCCTGGCGACACCGATCACCCGCTGAGCTGAGCCCTGCCACGGTTCAGCCGGGAGCGGCAAGGTGTCGACGGCGGACGCTTACGAAAGTTCTACCTATTGGGTGTCTATCGGATGGGGGAGCTTACGGTACTTGGGAAATTGGGTGTCGAACTTGAGGACACCGCTGCAGGGCATGGGAAATCGCCTGCCGCAGTTTCAGTCGCCGGCCTGTCCTGCCGCTCGAGTTGCTTCGGGCATCCTGTCGGCAGCGCCGCGATCGGCTCTCGTCTTCGCGGTCGTGCTCAGCGGCAGATCGGGGAGCGAAGTCCCTTGTGCACCAACGCCAGTGAACGTCGGAACACGTTCCAAAGCTTCAGAAAGCTCGGAATCGCTTAAAGGACGTGCGCGGGTAAATTCGATCCCGTTCAACACAATGTCTACGCTGCCGTCGTCGTTCACTCCAAACAGCATCTGATGCAGCGTCGTCGCCAAGTCTTGGTCGGCCCCGGGGAGCTCTGCGAGGAATTTCTCGAACCTCATCACGCCCGACAAATAGATACCGGTTTCCGCATCCAGCAAGCGCAGGCTGGAGACGTCAAAAACGGCGATGACCCCGTCCTCGGCAACCACGCCGAGTCTTCCCTTGACTGTGGGGAACGCGGGCGTGCTTATCCAGCGCGGCTGGTGGGTGAACCGATTGACGCGGGATACGCTTGCATCGGTCAAGATCGAAACGAAATCGTCGTCGATCTCGGGCGGGTAGAAGGTGAACTCGACTTCGTCTTCGTTGCCATGGAAAGGCGTGAGAGCCGTCTGATTCACGGTGATGTCGCCTTTCAGGTTGCCGTAAGTCCACAGTTCCCCGAGACTGGTTACTGCAGCGAGGCGCCCTATCATGTCGAACTCCAAGCTGTTTACGCCGCCTTCTGGAGTGGAGGGCAGGCTGATCAGCTCAAATTTGTCCACGTCCAGTACATAGAGGCTGTCGTTGCCGAATTCCTTCATCGAGGAGAGCGCGATCAGTCGCTGACCCGGGGCCTCGGCCCTGTGACAGAAGTTGCCCATGCACCGGATTCGCACGCATGCAGTCGTGATGCCGTCCTGGAATCGACACATAGTGGTGAAGCCGTATTTCGACCCGTCTGAACCGCTGACGAAAGCGATCTGTTTATCCCACGCGAGCACGCTCGGGTTGTACGCCGAAAAGTCCCCCTCGTAGATGGCACCAGCGGGCACGCCTCCAGATTCCAGCCCAGCGAAAACCGTCGGATCGATTCGACCGTCGATGGTCCGGAAAGGGGTGGAAAGCTGAGCGTCGGTCTCGCGGGAATAGTCGTTATCCACTAGTTCGGTCTCGTCGAAGCGGTGTTTTTGCTCCCAGTTCTCGTACGTCGTTGTGCTCTGGGACCAGAGCTCATGTTCTTCCCGAGCTCTGGGAAATGCCATTCGCGTCAGCAGGGTGGTCCGCCTCGGACAGTGGGGCGGAGATTCAAGATCGAATTCTATTCTCCCCCTGAGATCACTCACGGCGGGAGTGACCACGACTGGGTCTTCGCCCTCCAACCCGGGTCTGACGAGGGCGCCTTGGAGGCGAAGTTCGCCGCAGGCGGGACCTGCTCCGTAAATGTGTTCCACTTCGATAGCGCCCGTTGTGCCGGTGCGCGGATCGATAACAAGCATCTTGGGAATCTGTCCGCCTGCAGAGTGGCTCTTCTTGTACCCGAAAGTTACAATGCGTCCGGTTTGTTCGTCCTGTGCCGCATAGCGCCAGGTGAGCGGCTCCACGACGGTCTGGTAATCCTCGATCTGCCCCTCTTTGATTTGGTCCAGGTCGGCAAATACTGCGCCGTCCAGACTGGTCTTGTCGATTAATTCGGCCTCGGCACTCCAGAGTTCTCCTGAGTCGTCGAATCGCGCTAGGACACGATCTCGAAGTCTCATTTCCATTCGGGCTGTCCCGAACGCATCACTCTGCATCGCCTCTTGCACCATGCCGAGCGCTATAGACCTTGTCTCGAGCGTCTCGAAATCAACGATTTCGACCGTACCTCCCATCATGAAGAGCGCGCCGCGTTTGCCGCCATCGAGTGGAATAGCGACCTCCACTTCGCCGCCATCGACTCGGTATACATCGCTTCCGAGTAGATAGGAAGCGAATGAGTGCTTGAGAACCGCAGGCCTGGCAACATTCGCCACGGCATCATCAGCGGCGACGAGTTGGGGAAGCCAATACCTCAACAACTGCTTCTCGGTTCGCGTGTCCCCTACCAGGCCGGAAATGTCGCCGAGCAGATCCGCGAGCGTCGCCGTGGCGCGAGCGAGGTCGTTTCGGCCTTCGAAGTACATCCGCGCCAGCTCGATTCGCCGAGCCCTGTCTGCCTCGACCGCTGCCGCTGCGTTCGCCCGCGCCTCGCGTTTGGGGTAAACGTAGGCATTGAGCACAATCAGTATTGCGACCAATCCATATGCGCCCAGTTTGATTGGATCGGCGATCTGCAGTGCGGTTACCACGACGCCTTGCAGTGGTCCCTTTACTGCACGAGCGTCGTGATGTTCCGGCTCCTGCTGGTATGCGAGGACAGGAAGCCAGTACCGCTCCATGAAAGCGTCGCTTTCCTTGCCGTCGGCAAGGAAGTAATGGCTATGCCCGCCCTCGAAGTATCGGTTGAGGAAACGCGTGCTGGTCATTCCACGGAAGCCCAGTCGACCCGCCATGCCCGTGAATAGCACCGCGAACTGGCTCAGGAGCAGGACGTTATCGTGAATCCCGCAGTCGTTGATGACGCGGCTCACACGACCTTCATTGATCAGATCGCCCCATGGAAAAGAGGAACGAAGGACGCTGCCCGCAAGTAGGATCGTGCCGAATCGCGGAGCACTCGGATCGCGCATGTTGTACACACTGTACCCGATCAGGTGCGTCCCGAAGCTGTGCCCCACGAGATCCAGCACCGCATTTGGATAGCGCTCTGCGATTTGGCGTAGATGGCGGCGAAACTTGAGCGTCGCAAACCATCGCAGCGGCGGGATGAGAAACGAAAGGACGGAAAAATAGCCATAGTGATGGTTCTCGGTGGCCACCCGATCATTTGCCTTGTGGATAAGGGCCGACAAACGCTCCTGCCATTGCCCGAAGGTTCTAATCCCATGCACAGTAACCACCACACGGCGCACCTCTTCGCTTGACGTCGACTGTCCATTCATTTCTAGAGTGCTCTGTGAGGGTACCCATGGTGCGGTAGAACTGGAAATTAGCGACGTATAGAAAGTTCAATCGCCCTTTACGGGCAGTCTGCCCGGCAAGAAGCGGTCGCGCAACTGCCAGACTCGGCCTGGACCAGAAGTACTCTCATAGGGATTCGCTTCTGTCACCGACCGCCTCAGTTGAAATATCCCGGGATCGCGTAATGGCGCCGCTTAGTGATCGTAAAGGGTTTAGCTGAGTGCTTACCCTACCCGAACGGGGTCAGGTTCACCTTTTGGGCAGGCTCGGCACGGTTGGTCGGTCAACCGGATGGGGGAGTCTACGATTCAGTGGCGCCTTAGAGGAAGGCTAGAGCGTCGCCTTACACCTATTTCTCATGAGTGACACTCTACGGCGCCCGTGGTGGGCACAACTCGACTACTTTACTTCCAGCACGAGACAGTAGGCCGTCTCGTGACTATTTATCGCGCCGAGCCCACGGGCATCCTCCGCGGCTACAAGGGCGAATTCGTCGCGTCGTAACACTCTCGCTTCACGACCTTGAGTCCTAACAAGGGCGAGAGCATCCACAGAAACACGATCGGCTCCCCAGATAATCAGTAGTTCGGTCATCCTGCTTCTCCTGGCGGGCACTAGTTCAAGGACATTCGAAGTGCGTCTGCAATCGGTTGGCTTAGGCGCGCGAACACGACTGCGAACCTGGCTCGGTCCACCCCCGCTGCTATGAGGTCTGCAAGTATCGGCCGGGGAACCTGGTGTCCAGCCATTTCTTGCAGAGTGTCCCAGTTCGCTGCGTTGTTACCTCCCCGCTGAACCAGCCAAGAAAGCACCGCCTCCGCGGACGCGTCGATTTCCGGTACGAGCTGGCCGACGCGTCGCCACAAATCTGGGTCGAAGCGGCTCTCCAGGCTCAGCAGCTGAGCCTGCCGAGCGCCGACGCTCTGGGAAAGAATTTCTTCACAATGACGTGAAACGTTTCCCCTGCGCAATTGCACAACACATGCCATGACAATCTCATCGAAGACATGGTTCTGCTTCACGATATCGACAACGTGGCGAGCCAACGAACTCGAAGCCTGTGATGCGTCACGAGCTGCGGAGGACATCTGGCCCGCGGCCATGCTGCCAACGTCGGCCTGACGAGCCACGGCATCCTGCACCACGGCCAGATGCGCTTGCGCTTCGCTTGTTCGTGCCTGCGTTACCTTCGCCGCTGCGCAGGCATCGTTTTTTGCGGTTGCCTGGGCTGCGGTGACTCCGGCGGGAGGAGCTGCCGGATCGATCGGCAAGGCCGGGCAATGGCCTACGGGCGGCAGTCCATTGGCGTCAACTAGCGCTTTGTCGCTGGTGGCTTGCGCGGCTTCCAGGCCCGATCGGGCCGCAGCAAGAATCTCTAGGCTCGCGTCGGATACCCCCGAGGCAGCCGCCTGCGCCATCGTTGTCAGGACAGCCGCCTGGGCGCGAGATGCCCCGGTGAGTTGCTCAATGGCTAAGACCTGCACAATTAGCTGCTGGTCACGCGCAGCCTGGACTACAAATTCGTCCGAATCTATAGCGCCGCTAAGGTAGCGTTCGCAGTTGCGGTACATGAATTCGCGCAGCACGTTAATTGTCTGCGAACGCTCGATGGTCGCGGCGTTTTCGGACAGCGAGGTTGCGAGTTTAGCGGCGATGTCCGCAGACGCTTCGCCGGAAACAGAGGCCTCCGCGCCAACACTTGTTGCCAAGGCCGTAAACGCATCCGGTGGAGGCTCCGCGCAGATCCTGAGAACTGTTCCGTGTTGGTTTGACCATGGCTGGGTCAGGACCATACGTTGCTTTGCGTCCACACTGATGGCGTGCGGTTTGTCGCCAGGGAGATTGGCCGTGCGGTGAATTGAGGTAAGCCGGGCGCAGCCGCTAAGGAGCAGGCAGACAACGGCCATGAGGCAGGCGACGTAGGTTGCGCGTGTGCTCATTGTGGTTCTGCCTTGTACTGTTCAGGTCCCAGCTGGAAAGGAGTCGCTGAACCACGTTAAGTCTCAGGGCGATGATCAAGCGGACGAAGCGAACAACATGTAGACCAAGCGTACAGTTGTTTCGGGGGTGGCCGGAACTCCGTGCCCACCGGCGCCTCAACCGATCCGGAACGGGGCCAGGTTCACTTCCTGGGCTGGCGAGACCGTAGGGTAGTTCAGCCCGCGGGGCCGGATTGACGACGTTGCCGATGGGCTGGGCGGATGCCGGCGAAGCGGGCGGTGCGGGCTTCGACCATGGCGCGGAAGCTGTCGCGCCCCAGGGCGCGCTGTTGTTGCAGGTAGGCGCGGATCTCGGATATCTGTTCGTCGGGCAGCGCCTCGGCGAGCAGGGCCTGGTCGGCGCTGGCGCGCAGCGCGGCCGTGCTGCCCAGGGCCAGGTAGGCCGGGTGCGTTGTCAGCATCGGGTCGGCGCGGGCGCTGGCGTGGCTGGCGCAGCTTGACCACGAATAGGCGGTCGGGTCGTCGATCATGCGGGCCCGCACCGGATTGAGCTCGATGTAGCGGTAGCAGCGCAACACATAGGACGTGCTGTCGACCAGGCACGACTTGTAGCGACCCTCCCACAAGGTGCCGGTGCGCCCATGGCGGGCGTTGAACCACCCGACATAGGTGCGGCCCAGGGCCTGCATCAGTTGGGCGACGGCGCCTGCTGCGGGTGGGGTGAGCAGCAGGTGGACGTGGTTGTCCATCAGCACCCAGGCATGCAGGGCGCAGCCGGTGCGCTGGAGGCCCTCGAACAGCAGTTGTCGGTAGCGCTGCCGGTCGCAGTCGTCCAGGAAGCAGGGCAGGCGGTTGTTGCCACGCTGGACCACATGCTGCGGGATGCCGGGTAGATCGAGTCGCGGCTGCCGGGCCATGGCCGCATTCTCGAACGTCCGGCCCTGCGTTGCGATGGCCAGATTCCGACGTGAGCGCCGGAATTCGCCCCATCCGCGCGTCAGGAAGTGAACCTGACCCCGTTCCGCGCCCCGTTCCGCGCTCACCAGTCGGTCGGCGCGTAGTCCTTCAGGAACTGGCCCCAGACGTGGCGGCCGGTGTTGAAGCCGTCGATGATCGGGTCGACGATGCGGGCGGCGCCGTCGACGATGTCGAGCGGCGGATGGAAGCGCTCCTCGACGACCTTGCGCGCCGCGATCTCGGCCGGGTCCTCGTCGGTCACCCAGCCGGTGTCGACCGCGTTCATGTGGATGCCGTCGCCGTGGTAGTCGGCCGCCGAGGTGCGCGTCATCATGTTCAGCGCCGCCTTGGCCATGTTGGTGTGCGGGTGCTTGCTGGTCTTGAAGTTGCGGTAGAACTGGCCCTCGACCGCCGACACGTTGACGATGTGCTTGTCGCGTTCGGGCGTGCGCAGCATCAGCGCCTTCAGGCGCGCATTGATGATGAACGGCGCGACGGCGTTGACCAGTTGCGTTTCCAGCAGCTCGACCGCGGGCACCTCGTGCATCAGCAGGCGCCAGGAATTGCGCCCGCGCAGGTCGACCTGTTGCAGGTCCTGGTCCAGGCGGCCTTCGGGGAACAGGTGGGCCGGGCCCAGCAGGTCGTCGGGCAGCAGGGGCACCTGGGACAGCTCGGCGGCCCGCGCCAGGCCGGGCAGTGACGCGGCACCCCGGCCACCGACCAGCGCCGCACCCTCGCCGGGCAGCAGGTCGGCGGCGCGCAGGCCCTCGTAGCCGCCGACCAGGCGGCGCACGTGGTCGGGCAACGCGTGCAGGGCCTGGGTCTCGCCGGCCATCATGTGGGCATAGAACGCCGGCGGTCGGCGCACCGTCTGGCAGGCGTTGTTGATGATGAAGTCGAGGCGGTCGCGGGTCGCCGCCAGCTCGGCGCAGAACGCCTCCACGCTCGGCGTGTGGCGAAGGTCCAGGCCGAACACCTGCAGCCGGTGGCCCCAGTTTTCGAAGTCCGGCTCCGTGGCATAGCGCTGGGCGCAGTCGCGCGGGAAGCGCGTGGTCACGATCAGCGCCGCACCGGCGCGGAGCAGCTTCAGGCCGGCCTGGTAGCCGATCTTGACCCGCCCGCCGGTCAGCAGCGCGACCCGGCCGCCGAGGTCGGCGGATTCGGTGCGCTTGGCGAAGTTGAAGTCCGCGCACGGCGGGCACATCTGGTCGTAGAAGTGGTGGACCTGGGTGTACTTCTTCTTGCAGACATAGCAGTGCAGCAACTCCGGCGACTCCCCGGGGCTGGCGGCGCCGGCGGCGTCGTGGCCGGGTTGGTGCTGGCCCGCGGGCTGCGGCGGAAAGTAGTTCGGCGTCGTGAACACCGGCTTGCGGCGCAGGGTGCGGATGCCGGTGCTATCAAGCAGGGCCTCGGTCCGGCGCGCCTTCTCCCGGGCCTCCTCCCGCGCCGTCTCCCGCGCCTGCTTGCGGCGCGCCCGCGGCTCCGGATGGTGCACCAGCGCCACCGCCTGCAGCAGCCGCACCCGGTCGGCCTCCGGCAGCGCCGCCAGCAGGCTGCGGTCGTCGCGGATCGCCTCCAGAACCCCTACGGCCACACGTACGCGGTCGGGCAGGGTGGCGGGGTCGTCATCGACAGTGACGGCGGCGGGCGTGTCGGTTGGGTGGGTCATGGACGAGGTACGTGGGGCTGGGGGCGCGCCGCTGGCGGCTGCACTGAGACGGGGGCGCATGGTACCCCCGAACGCCCAACCAAACGGGGTCAGGTTCACTTTCTGGCGATTGAACCGATAGCTCCCGCGGTCGCTACCAACGGGGGGCTGGTGATTGTCGCCCCGCTGCAGCAGATGCTGCGGAATGCCGGGCAGGTCCGGACGGGGATGACGGGGGCAGGGCCGCAGTCTCGAGCGTCCGGTCCTGCGCCGCGATGGACCGATTCCGACGTGGGCAGAAGAATCCGCCCCATCGACGTTTCGGGAAGTGAACCTGACCCCGTAGGGCGCGGTGGCCCCTTGTCGCCGCTCCGCGTGTTGTCTGTGCAAAGACCACGGACGACGGAGCCGAAGCGCCATGCCGAACCCCAGATGTGCACTGATCGCCGGGGCCCTGTTCGTCGCCGCCAGCGCCGCCAGCGCCGCCAGCGCCGTCGCGGCGCCTGGGCAATGCCCGGACCGGCTGCTGTGGGCGCTCAAGCCCGGCTCGACCGCGACCTTCGACGGCCTCCATGTCGACCACCGCCGCCACCTGATCGACGACGGCCAGCTCTACCTCCCCGGCGAAGTCGTCGCGGCGCTGCCCGACCGCGCCCGGATCGTTGCGCTCGACGTCGGCGCCGCCGGCCAGCTCTGGTTCGCCATCGACACGACGGTGACGCTGGCCGGCGTCACCTATCGTCCGAACGACGTCGTCGCCCATGCCAGCGGCGCCTTCAGCAAGGCCTTCGACGGAACCGCCCATGGCGTGCCCCCGGGCGTGCGCATCGCTGCCCTCGACCATCGCGCCGGGCTGCGCCTGGCGTTCGATCGCAGCTTCACGCACCAGGACCTGCTGATCCGGCCGATCGACGTCGTCCGCGTCGAGTCCGGTGGCACGCTGGTACGTGAGTTCGACGGTACCGGCGCCGGCCTGACCACGGCGGCCCGGGTCGCTGCTATCGCGTTGGCGGCGCCGGATGACTGGCGCATCGCGTTCGCGGGTACCGGCCAGTTGGCCGGCTTGGCACTGACCGGATCGCGCGTCTTCGCCTATCGGCCCGGCACCGGCGCAGTGAGCCTCGATTACGACCTTCTGAGCCGCTCACCGCACTGGACCCGAACCAGGCTGGCGGCCCTGGCCGTGATGTCGCACCCCGACCACCTGTTCTGTTCCGGTTTTCAGAGCCCCTAAGGAGAACGCCATGTACCGAATCCTGCTCCCGCTCGCCGTACTGACTGCGGGCATGCTCGCAGTGGACGCTGCCCGTGCCGACGGCGTCATCGAGATCAACCAGGACTGCGCCATGGCCGGCTGCATGACCGGTGATTCGCCTGGCTTTCCGGTCACCATAACCGCGGCCGGCCACTACCGGCTGACCAGCGATCTCAGCATCGACACCACCTCCCCCGTCATCAACGCCTTTGTCGATGGCGACGTCCGACTCGATCTCAACGGCTTCACGGTGCGCGGTCCGACCACCTGCAGCGGAACGCCAGTCACCAGCTGCTCGTTCAGTCCGTCGTCGAGCTGCATGATCAACTTCAGCGTTCGCAGCGGCACGCTACGCAACGGGACCGTACGCGGCGGCGCAGGACACGGGGTCTGCGGCGGCTTTGGGTGGGGCTTCGTCGTCCAGGATGTGCTGATCACCGAGAATCCGGGCGAGGGCATCCGCTCAGGCCTGGGTGCACCGGTCAACCCCAGCGAGCTGGCGATCGAGCGCGTACGCGTCGTTCGCAACGGCGGCAACGGCATCAACCTGACGTTCGGCGGGGATACGCGCCAGCGGATCACCAACAGCGTCTTCATCGGCAACGGCGGTGCCGGCGCGCGTACAAGCAGTCGCGTCACGCTGCTCGACAATCAGTTCTACTCCAACGCCTTGCTCGGATTCCACGGCAATGTCGGCAGTCCTCAGATCGCCCTCGGACGAAACACGTTCTTCGACAACAACGGCGACAACGCCAACCCTCAGTACAACGGCACCGTGCGCGACATGGGCGGCAACGTCTGCGCGAAAGCGACCTGTCCCTGACCGGCGGCGGAAACACTCTGGCCGGGACCGGGCCGTGACCCGGCCGGGGTGGCACGGAAGCCGGGGTCAGAGCGCAATTTCGCGGTAGCCCGGGTCGGGTCAAAGGTTTTCGCTCAGCCAGTGGAGATGGCGTTGCCGCCACCGCCTCCATCGCCCAGCCCTGCGCTGCGACGGCCCGGTTCCGACGCCGTTGCCGCAAATCCCCCAACCATGCGTCGGAAAGCGAACCTGACCTCGTTTTTTTGGTTTTCAGACGCGGTCGATGGGCCAGGCGGATGCCCTTGAACCGGGCGGTACGGGCTTCGACCATTGCGCGGAAGCTGTCGCGGCCCAGGACGCGCTGCTTCGATGGCCCGATTCCGACGCGGGCGCCGGAATTCGCCCACGCATGCATCAGGAAGTGAACCTGACCCCGATCTCGACCCCGATCTCCTCGCGGGTGCGCTAGAAATGCATGTGCGACAGCAGAAACCAGACCGGGTTGGTGCCCAGGTGGCTGCACAGGGACATGATCTCGTTGCTGACCCATTGCGCCTCGGTCAGCAGGGCGACGTTTCCGGGGTGGTCGGCCAGGGCCTCGACGAGCACTTCCCAGCGGCTGCCGAGCTCCTCGAGCAGCGCCTTGTCGTCCGCCTGCCTCATGGCTGCTGCCCGGGCCGGCTGTCGCTGCGGCCGAAGGCGCGGCCGCGCGCCGCGACACCGGTGCCGGTTCGCCTGCCGTCGAGTTGCGGGAACGGGTTCATGAGCGCTCCGATACCTGGCCCAGGATTCGCACGCTAGTACCGGTCCGCCCGCCCCGCAAGGGGCCTTCGTCGGGGCCCCTGGTCGGCCACGGGTATCCGGGGTCATGGCCCCAGGGCTTTGCCGGCCGGGCCTGCGCTGCGATACCCCGATTCCGGCGCGGGTACCGGCGTTGGCCTCATCACCGGCCCGGGAAGTGACCCTGACTCCGATTCCGGACCCCGATTCCGAGGCCAGGAAGGCGGCCGAAGTCGGCGTGCCCACCGCCAGGCTGACGAGCTCCGCGACCGCCTCGCTCTCTGGGCCCCGCCACTTGGTGCCTGTGCTCCCGGATCAGGGTCGCCAAGATATCAGACCGTTGAGGTGGCGAGCAGTCGGTGCGGGCGTAACCGGACTACCGCCGCGGTGTTTCCTCGACCGGTGTCTCGCGTTCGCTGGGCAGCACCACTCTTTTCCCGCTGCTGTCGAAGTAGAGATCCGGGGACGCCGTCCGCCGCGTCTCTCTCCCGTGGGATACCTGGGGTTCAGCGGTGACGACATAGGCAGCTACTGCGATTGGCTGCTCGTACGACGCTGCCGTGGTATGGCGGATGACGACCATACCCGGGGAAGCATCCGTTGGAAGATCGGTCATGACGGCACGAAGGCGCGCTGGATCTGCGGCAATGTTCTGCAGCCTGCGCGCTTCGTCGATGGCGCTCCTGGGAATGGGGGGCCAGTGCACTCCTTCGGCCAGCACCGCGCCCTGACTATCGAGCCGCGCCCAGGCAACGGAGTCGGGGACCGGTATCCCGTCAACTTCCCGTCGCAGCGCGGTGACGTAGCCGATCACGACCGGCGCAGGCTGGATCGGCGAGGAGACCTCGCCGTGTTCGGCCAGCAAGGTCAGGTCGTCGATGCTGCCAATCTGCTCATCGGGCACGCCGATTTCGGTGAAATAGCGCCGCACCAGCGAAGAGTGGCGCGCGGCGTCCAGTGGCGTGCCGCCCCGGGTTTCGGCGGCGGCGAGGCGCGCACGGGCAGGTGTTCCCACGGCCGCGCCGCTCACCGGGTTGATGGCGAACGTTCCGTTGTCGCCCTGCCAACTGACATGGCCGTTGGCAAAACGCCAGCGGGGTCGGTTGCCGACCACGAACCTCGTTCGATCCGCGCCATGCTGGTAGCCCGGCACGTCGTCGGGCGTTCGGGTGACAGCACCCGATGGACCCAGGGTGGGCACCGGTGCAGGCCTTCCCGCACACGCGCTCAAAAGTCCAAGTGCCAGCAGCGGAACAAGGCTTTTCATGGGCGCACCCACGCCGCTTGATCTCCTGTGTCCAGGCGATAGTTGCAGAGCCATCGGGCGCTGTAGAAGCGATTTCCCTTGCCGTCGTAGCCATCATTGCGGAGCTGGGACCAGCCCGCCGCCATCTTGTTCGCGGCACCCCGCGCCGTTGCGTCCATCGCCACGACGATGTGACAACCGCAGCCGTTGAATCCCCGGCCTCCACCGCCACCGGGACAGGAATGTCCCAAGCTGCTTGGCAGCCAGGCCATGGTGTCCAGCCAGGCCTGGGCCACGTTGCCATCCGGTGCCGCCGCCCACCGCGCAGCAAACGTCGGGCCGCGTTCGGCAACCGATGCAGTATCGCCTCCTGCGGTCATCAAGGTGGCGATGAGATGAACGCCCGCAAAGGCGTCCTGCAGGGTCTCCCGCCAATACGGTGGTAGCACGCCATGGCTGATATCCAGCACCACCAGGTTGGTGCCCCCGTTGGTCCCGGCACCCGCCCAGCCGCCGGATTGTCGGCTCTCGCCAAACCGCACCGGTCCGGAGGTGTAGTTCACCACCCCATTGAACTTGTCGAATGGGCTGCGGGTTACCAGGGCTCTCGGGGTCATGTAGCAGCAGCGGGGCGCATCCAGGGGGCTGAACCTGCAGGCGCCGTAGTCGATCTGGTTGCCCACCCCCAGGCGCATGCAGGTGCCTGATGACGTGCAGGGCGTCGCCGTACAACCGTCTGCCAGGATGCCGTGTCCCGTGAAGTACGAGATGGCCATGCCGGGGCGGTCGAAGTACAGGTCGTCGCGGCCCCGCGAGTCGACATCTCGATCCAGGAAGTCCGTGTCGTACACGGCGCTGTTGGTGTACCGGGCCTTCCCCACCCATTCCGAACCAACCAACATGCCCTTGAGGAAGCCGTCGCCACTGATCACGGCGGCTGGGAGTTGATCATCGGGACCATAGTCGCTGACGCTTTCGACGATGATGCCGTTGCTCGCGCACGCCGATAAGGTCATGACGGCGATCATGAGGACCGCGGGCATGAGCCTGCGCCGAGCCCTTCGAGTCGCGGTGGTGCGATCGACTTCCTGCATCTCGCTCTTCCTGGCATTGATCCGTTCAAGAGCCCCGGTGGCTACCTGGCTTCCGTACCGAGGTGGTGGAGCAGGCGCAAGACTGGCGGCCAACGCTTCGACGCGGTACCCGGTTGTAGTGCACTGCTCACTAAGGGAGTCGGCGTGGGACCCGCTGTCTCACATAACTCAAAGCCCGGAAAAGGTGGGCCGAACGGGGTCAGGTTCGCTTTCGGGGTGGGCGAGGGCCGAACGGGGTCAGGTTGGCTTTCAGGGTGGGCGAGGGCGGGTGGTTGCTCAGTCGGAAGGAACTGCTTGAGGGCGGAGGCGTTGGGGCGGCGGATGCCGGCGAAGGATGCAGGACAGACGGTTGTTGCCGCGTTGGACCACCTGCTGCGGAATGTCGGGGGCGTGTTCTGGCAGGCGGGCCATGGCCGCAGTCCCACCCGGCCAGGCTTGCACAGCAATAGCCCGAATCCGGCTCAGGCACCGGCATTCGCCCCGTCATCGGTTCGGGATATGCAGCCGCCCCCGAATCCGTCTTGACGACATCAACGGGCAACGTAGACTTGCCGGCACCACGGTCCTGGCGCCTCCTTGCATCGCGTTGCCGGGTGACATCGCTCTTTTCATTCCAGGTAGGCAACGCATGGACAACTGGGTTACAGAACGGGTACGGACGACGGCCCGGCGGCGGCTGGTGCTCTGGTCACTGGTGCTTGCGGCGGTGCTGGCGCTGTTCGCCCTGCAAGGGCGCTACCTGTACAACTTCGCATTCGGGCCGTTCCCGACCAGTTCCGAGACCTTGGCCGGCATCGGCGAGGTCAGAACCCATGCCACGCCGTTCGTGCGGGTGCAGGGCGAGCAGGTCATGGAGACCGGGATCCAGGAGATCACTGTCCGCAAGCGGCGGGGCCGCGAGACCAGTCGCGGTGTTTCGGCCAACTACTACGCGCTGGCGACAGGCGGACGATTCCTCATCGTCAAGTCCAATCTCGGCGGTACGGAGTTCGAGGGAGAGCTCGTGCCGATGCCGGGCCGGCTGTCCGGGGAGCTGTTCTCCTCGCCGGAAATGGCGGCCAACAAGCAGCACTTCTACCCGTTCATCCTCGACACGTCCGACTACCGCAGCCCCGGCTACGCCGCGCTTGCCGCGTTCGCTGTCTTCCTGTTCTTCTTCCTGCGCGCAGCGGTGCCGGCCGTGCGACAGGTCCGCAACCCCGGCCTGGCGCCGGTCACCCGGCGGGTTGCCACCTGGGGCGACATATCGACGCTTGGCCCAGCGCTGCAGAAGGAGTTTGGCGCCAGCCGCATGAAGCTCAGCGGCTGGGTGCTGGGCGAGAACTTCCTTGTGCGATCGCGCTGGCTGAGCTTCGATGTGCTGCGTCTCGAAGACCTGCTCTGGGCCTACAAGCACGTGACCCGGCAGCGCATCTACTTCGTTCCAGTGGGCAGCCGCGTGGTCGCCAAACTCCACTTCGTCGACGGCCAGGCCAGCATCCAGGCCAAGGACAAGAAGCTGGACGAGGCACTCTCCATCATCCACGAGCGCGTGCCCTGGGCGCTCTACGGCTACGACGAGGAACTGCAGAAGGCCCTGGACAAGCACCGCGACGAGATCGTCCGCGGCGTGGCCCGGCGCCGGCAGCACTGGCAGGCGCAAATGGCCGATGCGGAGGCCGCCGACACGGTGGCGGGCTGATGTCCGCGCCGGCCAGGCCTCGCACCCGCACCAAGGCCTATTGACGGGGGCAGGTCACTGTCCGAGGCGCATCGGTTGGCACATCTCAGGCGGAAGAGGCGGGTGGCCGACGAGACCGAAGGGGAGGGCGACTGCTGGCCAATCGGGAATCCATTGTCGGGAAGTGAACCTGACCCCGATCGGTCCCCGGCACCGGCACCCTGCGGCAGGTGTCGGTCGACCGCATCGTGCGCATCCAGGGCGCCGGCGACTACGTCGAGCTGCACCTGGACGACGGCAGCCGCCTGCTGCACACCGCCACCCTCAACGACCTCGACGCCGAACTCGCCCCCGCCTTCCTGCGCGTGCACCGCTCCCATCTGGTCAACACCCGCCGTATCGAACGCCTGGACCGCAGCGACGCCTGCACCGGCACCCTGCACCTGCGCGGCAGCGACCCGGTGCCGGTGAGCCGGCGGGTGATGCCGGGGGTCAGGCGGGCGTTGAGGTGATTGGATCTACGGGTCGGTTTGGGGCCGGGTCACGCGTCTGGATATCGGGGCGTAGACGTCGCAGCAGATTTGCTCATCCTTTGCTCAGATTTGCCTACTAGGCGTCCTTGATCCCGAACTTCAAACTGAAAGGTGTCTGTCGCCAACCGTGTCGACGAACATCGACAGGAGAATGAAGTTCATTGTTTTCTACCAACAATTCTTCTTCGCGCCCCGCGCCTTCTTGCGGCCTGCTCATCATTGTCTTCAAAGAGCGAGAAAATTAGACATAGCAGCACGAAAATTGCAGACAACATCAAGACATCCAACATCCTCTCAATAATGGAAATGAAGTGTCTTGCCTTTTCGCACAGTTGCTGTGCTGATTCTCCTGGGCATGGGTTGTAGTCTAGCGAGAACCATGCCGCAGCAGCGCTGAGTGCCAATAAGAACAGCAAGAGGAGAAATAGCTTTGTGGTCTGGGTAAGGGGTTTCGTGAGCCATTTCATGGGTCTAGTCCTGGGCATGCGCCGTCAGCTACATTCAACAGTGCGTATCTGTTCCAAGGCGCACCGGCTGCCGGGCTGGCCAACAGGCAGGCAGGCCGATTGCCAATTCGGACGTTGGTTGGCTCGTGGAACGGAATGGATGGCAATCGCAGATGTTGTCCGCTGTGGATGCGCAAGGTGGAGTTTGTCAACTCGCGTCGTCCAATTTGATGTACGACTATTGATGCATCGAAACCCGGAATAGCCATTGGCTCTCCACGCCTGATCGAAAACACAAAAGGCGCTCGGGACAAGTTCTTGTTCTGGCTAAGGTCGTTAGCTACCGTTTCTATGCGAAGGCCAACTTCCGCAATAGCGTGAGTGCTTGCGTCTTGATCGGACCGAATAAGTGCAAGATCATGAGCCACGTCTGTAATGGTCGCCGGCAGTGCAGAGTACATTCTGGCAGCCTCTGAGATGCTCCTCATGGAGTCCCTGGCCGTGTTGAGGGCAGGACCAATCTCTTGCATGGCTAAAGCCTCGACCTTCGAGTTGAATAGATCAATGTTGGCCTCGGCGTCACGAATAACGACTGACAATTCTCCTTCTCTTTCCCTAAGGATTTCAAATTGAGCCATATTTTGGGAGAGGCCTTCATTGCTTTTGTCAATCTGCTGCCTAAGGCGGTCGCTCAATTCAACCAAGTCGGACCTTTCATTGCGAAACTTTGCCAACTGATCGTATATGTTGACTCCAATAAGGCCGACCACGGCAGTTGCTGCTGCAAGTGAAATCTTGACGGTTCGAACTAGCTTGGAAGTGGCTTCGGAAACAACGCGGTACTCGAACGCCTCGATTTTCCGTTCAAGCTCCATTCCAACCTGATCTAACTCGATCCTTGTCGCCTCCACCTTGGACTCAAGACCTAAGAGCAGATCGTTCAGTTTGCGGACTCGCAGGTCCTCAGTGTTGGGCTCGGTAGTCACGTTCTGTTCCCGGCGATTAGTTTGTCTTGAGGAGTGGAGTGATTTGAGAGCAGTGCGGCATGGGGTTGCTCGCCTAATGCCTTATCGAAGTCCGTTTCGAAGCGCAATTGGGCAGGAGTGCGCCGGCAAAGCCGCTTAGCTGGTGGCTAGCATCGCTACGAGATTCGGAATGCCTGATCCTTGCACATTGGCTTCCCGACCAAGAGATGTGCAGGCTCTCAGAAGAACATTCTTGGTTAGGTCGGGTTCCCCCTTGAATTCGGGTCGTGCGGACAGGAACGCTGCCAGCAGCCCGGAAACATGCGGCGCTGCCATGCTGGTGCCGCTCATCTCTACGTAGAGATCTTCCGCATGCTTTTGGGTTGGCCCACTTGCAGGCCAGTGATGGCGCGCGGATAGAATTTTTTCCCCAGGCGCCACGAGGTCCGGCTTGTTCCGACCATCCGCAGTCGGCCCCCGCGAACTGAAATAGCTGACCCCATAGGTGTGCGGGTTCTTCCGGTGCACCGATCCGACGGCGATCGCCTCTTCCAGGTTGGCGGGGTCGCCGATGGAGATGTCCATGTTGGACGGCCAGCTTGAGCCGCCGCTGGTGCGCAGCACCGTGTAGCCCTCGTTGCCGGCGGCGATCACGACCACGACGCCCTGGCGCCAGAGTCGCTTGAGTTCGCGGCACAGGGGCGTATGTCCGCAGCCGTAGACCGACGGGTCGAAGTAGCCGCCGAGGCTGAGGTTGACGCCGTGGATCACGGGGTTGCCGGCGGCTTCGTTGATCTCTGCGATCTTGTCGAGCGCCTTGATGATCCAGGAGTCGCGGCCGTTTCCAGCCTCGTCCAGCACCTTGAAGCCGATCAGCTTGGCCTCGGGTGCCAGGCCAGCGAATACCCTCGGCTCGTCGTCCGGCGCTTCGGCAACCTCGAGTTGGCCGGCGATGATGCCGGCGACGTGGGTGCCGTGGCCCTGCGGATCCAGCGCCCTAAGGTCCTTGCCGGTGAGGGCCAGCTCGGTGGGTTCGCCGCGGCCTGTGCAGTCCCAGACCGCCTTGACCGTGTCGTGGGTCTGGAAGTGCGGGTGGTCGGCGCGGATGCCGGTGTCCAGGACCGCCCAGGTGATCCCCTGGCCGCGCGCCGAGTAGGCGGCATTGGCGACGTTGGCCTGGACCATCGCGGAGGAGACGTTGATGAGGGCGTGCTTCTGGGCATCCTTCCAGACGCGCCGGATGCTGAGCTCGGCGAACTCGGTGCGCAGCGTCTCCACCTCCGATCGGGTGAGCTGCGCCGACAGCCAGTAGCGCATCGTCTCCACGCAGGGTTCCCGTGCATCGGGGTCCGGCCGGGTCTGGACGAGGTCGCGGATGCGCCGGTCCAGTGCCGCTCGCATTTCGCCGATTTCGGCTGGGCTGGCGAAGCGCTTGATGCCCAACTCGATGAGCACCGGATGGGTGGCGGTGCGGGGGCGGCCCTTCATCTCCCTGTCCAGGTCGGACATGATGGTCTGCGGGCCCACCGGCTGCACGAATCCGGGGCCGGTGGCCTCGGTCACGGCCTGGCGCACTTCAGCGACCTGAAGGTAGCCCGTGGCGGCGTGCTTGTCGTCCTTCAGTTCCTGGTTGGGCGAAGAGATGATGACGTTCTGGAAGCGCGGGGTCTTCTGGATGTCGTTGGTGAGGTCGAGGTCGGCGCACACGATGTCTCCGCGGTTGGCCACGTTCAGCCAACGGGACACGCAGGGTGGGAAGGGCAGCCGCTTGCTGCCAGTCCACTTCCTGAATCGCGCACGCGCCGTGTTCAGTCCGAGCGGTGAACCGATCGTCAGGAACAGGTCGACGGGGTAGGTGGATGGATCCAACTCGCGCAGCACGTCGTAGGCGATCATCGAGCCCTGGCTGTGGCCGATCACCACGAACGGCGCACCGCCAGGCTTGAGCACGTCCATCAGCGATTCGCGCATCCGCGTGCGAGCGTCCTGATCGAAGAAGAAGTCGTGGGTGTCGCGGATGAAGGCACGGGTGAACAGCCAGGACAGACTGTTCCAGAACGCGGATGACACGCCCTTGGCGCCGAACGAGCCTGGCGCCGCCTGCTCCTCCAGGTTGTCGCGCATTTCCCGGAGGAAGTCGCGCTCTTCCTTGCTGGTGGAGAGGTGCTCGATCAGGCGTTCATGGTGGGGGTCCCAATCAGCCTCCAGGGCGCCGAACTGGCGCACCGCACTGGCCGACACGGAGCTGTCGCCATCGTCGCACTCGGCCTCCACCGGCGAGCCATGCCGTGCATGGTTGACCCAATAGGCCATCCGGGTGCGATCTCCCATCAGGTGCCCGAACAGTGCCCGATCCCACTGGCAGGTGAGTACCGCCTCGGCCGGCTTGGGGCCGATGCCGTGCACGTAGATCACTGTGCGAGCCAGTGTCTCGTTGTCTCCCGGGTCGGCGCCGGTCGTGGCCTCGGTGCTTCGGGTGCGCTTGACTGCCGGCCTGCTGCTCCGTTTTGCCGGAGTGCTGGAGTGCTTGCTGGATCGCGTGGCCATGCGTGTTCCTCCCGGACCTGGGCAGCGATGTGGCCAGGAGACGGGGGTGCTCCGGGCCTTGTTTGGCAGTTCAGGAGCGGGATGTGTGATGGATGTCTCACCTGGGTTGGCGGTACTGCTGTCATTTCCCAGTCCCGAACACAGATTGCCCCGCGGTCTGGGAAACATGGGCGTCTTCCATCCCGACACCTTTGTGTCGCCACCCTCAGCTGCGTCGACGGGGGCGCGGGGCCCTGCAAGCTGCGTAGAATCTCCGCATGCCAACGCTACTCCCCCTGCTTGTCGGCCTCTTGTTTGCCTCGTCGTTGGCGACGGCCAACGAGCCCTGCGAGCACCTCCTCACCGAAGCCGACACCATCGTCGCCCAGCGCGACCGCGACGCCCTGGCCGGCGTGGCTCGGGGCGAGGCGCTGCTGGCGGAGCTGCCGGACGGGCAGGGCGGCTGTCCGGTGGCGGCGGCGATGGTGCAGGCGGCAGTCGGCAGCAACCTGCACATCCTGGGCCGCAACGCCGAGGCGCTGGCGCGGTTCCGCGCGGCGCTGGACCTGCTGGCCGGCACGGATGCCGGTGCGGCGCAGTGGGCGACGGTGCACCGCGGTGCCGGCTTGGCCCTGGCCGACAGCGAGGACTACACAGGCGCCCTGGATGCCTATCTGGCCTCGCTGGACCACAGCCAGCGTGCCGACGATGCGCTTGAGGCGGCCAAGACCGCCGGCAACATCGGCAACCTGTACAACAATCTTGGCGAACTGGACGCCTCGCAGCGCTACCACGAGCAGGCGCTGGACGGGTTCCGGGAGGCGGAGCATCTGCCGGGCATCGCCGGCTCGCTGATCAACCTGGGCTCGGTGGCGGCCAAGCGGGCGCTGGCTGCCGAGCGCGCCGGGGACGAGGAGGGTGCGCGTGCGGAGAACCGGCGTCTGCGCGATCTCAACGACGAGGCGCTGACGCTGTTCACCCAGCTCGGCAATGAGCGCGGCATCGCCTATGCGGCCAGCAATGTCGGTCTGGCGCTTGATCGGCTGGGCGATCCAGCGGCGGCGCTGCCCTTCCATGAGCGCGCCCTGGCGATCCGCGCCGCGGTGGGCGATCTGCATGGCGAGATCTACTCGCGGGTCACCCTGGCTGGTTCGGCGCTGACCATGAGGCAGCCGGCCCGGGCGGCCGCCCACCTGGATGCGGCCGAGGCTTTGCTGCCGGACAACGCCACCGAGGTCGGGCTGCGGCTGGAGATCGTGCGCAAGCGGGTCGCCGTGGCCGAGGCCCGCGGCGACTTCCGGGAGGCGCTGGCGCAGCAGCGGGAGGTGACCCGGCTGCAGGACGCGCAGGCTGCCCAGGGCCACGCCGAGCGGGTCGCCGAGATCCAGGCGCGCTTCGATACCGACAGCCAGGCCCGCGAGATCGAGCTGCTGCGCAGCGCCGGCGAGATCCAGGCCCTGCAGCTGCAGCGCCAGCGTCTGGTGCTGGGCGTGGTTGCCCTGGCTGGACTGCTGCTGGCGCTGCTGGCGGCGGTCACCTACAGGCGCTTGACGGTGGGCCGCCGCGTCGCCCGCGAGCTGGAGCGGGCCGCCGGCACCGATGCCGTGACCGGCCTGGCCAACCGGCGCGCCATGCTGGAGCGCCTGCAGGAGGCCCTTGCGCATTCGCGCGAGACCGGCCAGCCGCTCACCCTGGTGATGGCCGATGTCGACCACTTCAAGGCCATCAACGACCGCCACGGCCACGATGCCGGCGACGCCGTCCTGGTCGCCATCGGCGAGCGGCTCGCCGCGACCCTGCGCAGCCAGGACACCCTGGCGCGCTGGGGCGGCGAGGAATTCCTGCTGCTGCTGCCGGCCACCGGCCTCACCGCCGGCCACGCCATCGCCGAGCGCCTGCGCAAGGCGATCTCGGCCACCCCGTTCACGGTGGCCGGTGAGGCGGTCATGCTCACCATCACCCAGGGCGTCGCCACCGCGCGCCCGGGCATGAGCGCCCAGTCCCTGATCAAGGCGGCCGACCAGGCCCTGTACGCCGGCAAGCGCCGCGGCCGGGACCAGGTGGTCGCCGTATCAACAGGCTGATGCAGGGCGCGGGCCCTGCGCTCAATGGATCAGGTCAAGGCCGACTCGCTTCGTTCCCTTGCGGCAGGTGCGGCTGCGCAGCTTGATCGCCATGCCCGACCCGCTGGGACCCGTCGGGACGCCTGAACCCGAAAACCGTACAGCCCGGCAAGCAGCAACAGCAGGCCCATGAGCGCGAGTGCGGCCGGACGCATCACGGGCACGGGAACGGCGGCCGGTTGCGTGCCGCGCACCTCGCCCTCCGGGGTTGCACTCGCATTACGGCAGGGCAGGGTGTTCGCGGAACCTGGATGACCGATCGGGCGGCATGCCGGATCCTCGTCGCCCGAGGCATGGGCTGGCGATCCGGACATCGGATGGTCGGCATGCGGATCGCCCGCGCCGGGCGCCACACCCGTATCCCAGGGGTCGCCCACGGCACCGTCGAGCATGCCCGCACCACCCGGGTCGACCGCAGTACCCCCATCCACCCCCGCCTGCACCTCGAAGCCATTGGCGTAGATGCGATCGAAGATCTTGAAGACCGAGGTGCCTTCGATGCTGAGGTTGTCGAAGCGGTTGTTGCCGTCGAGGTTGCTGGCGCCGTCGCCGGTGAACAGGATCCTGAACACCAGGTCGGGGTTGTCGTTCACCGCATCGAACGCGGACAGGTGGAAGGTCCGGGCCAGGTAGCCGGTCTCGTCCAGCATGGACACGGCGTAGGCCTCGCCCACGTCCATCCAGGTCAGGCCGGCGTCGCTGGAGAACTGGAACGCCTGTTCCGAGGCGCCATTGCTGGTGCGGGTCGTGGCGAAGGACACGACCAGGTCCTGATAGCCGGTGGAGGGGGCCTGGACGCGCAGCATGTGCGCGTGCGAGGGATTGCGCACGCGCAGCACGTGCCCGTCATCCGGCGGCTGGTCCAGGCGCAGGTTGAAGTTGCTGACCGGGTTGGCGCTGTTGTGGCTGCGCCGGTCCATGATGCCGTTGGGGGTGGCGGACGCGATGCCGGGATAGGTGATCAGGCCGCTGGCGACCGCCGAGAAGTCGGAGGGCACCAGTTCCAGGTCGCCGGCCGCGAGGTCGTTGAAGTGCCAGTAGTGGATCAGGGCGCCGTTGTCGGTCAGTGCATACCGGGCGGTGTAGTGCAGGGCGGCGGCGGGCATGGCGAAGCTCCACTGCGCCTGCGTCGACGCCACCTGGCCGGTGGTGTCGATCCAGCCTTCGAAGACGAAGCCGTCGGCCGGGCTTGCCGTGAGCGTGACGGGGTCGCCCTCGAAGTACATGCCGCCGCCGTCAACCGTGCCGGCGCCCTGGACGTTCTGGCCCAGGACCAGGGCGAAGCTGCGGCGCAGCACGCTGAAGGGCGCGCTGGTGGCCGGGGCCAGGCCGCTGGCGGTGGCGCCCAGGCGGACGTCCTGGTCGACCTGGCTGTAGACGATGCCGTCGATCACCACGGTGTGGCTGCCGGCGGGCAGGATGCCGGCCAGGGTGCCGGACAGCGTCCCGGCGCCGGCGACCAGCGCCAGGCTCACCTCGGTGTCCTGCGTGACAGGCGCCGGGTTGCCCAGGTCGTCCAGCGCCTGGACCGTGGCGAAGAAGGGCTCGCCGACATGGACCGGGCTGTCGCCGTTGATCGCACCGAAGCCGAGGCGGGTGGCGGGTGCGCCATCGATCCGGACGCCGTTGAGACTGACGTTGTCGATGCGGTTGTTGCCGCTGGTGCCCGTGGTGTTGCCGTCGAACGCGATCCTGACCTTGAAGTCGGGGTTGTCGCTGGCGCCGGCGATCGCCGCGAAATCCAGGTTCACCAGGTAGTAGGTCTCTGCGCTGTCCAGCGGGAACTCGACGGGGTCCAGGCCGCTCTGGATGAAATTGACGCCGTCGATGCTGTAGGACAGCAGGTTGCGCAGCATGCCGTTGTTGGTGCGCTCCACGGCGTAGCTGAAGTTGATCTGGCCATAGCCGGTGGTGGGCAGGTCGAACACCAGGCTGCGGCCTGCCGAGGGGTTGCGCACCCGTGCGCTGCGTCCTGGCGGCTGGCCCAGGTGCAGGTTGAGCTCCGAGCCCTCGTTGTAGGCATCGATGTCGCGCGGTCCGCTGCCGGTATAGGTCATCAGCGGGGGGGCGCCCGCGATCAGGCTATGGTCGGCGGCGATGCTGGTCACGTCGTTGGGGGTGACCAGGTCGTTGAAGTGCCAGTAGTGGATCAGCTCGCCGCCCGATACCGGGGGCGTGAAGTGGGCGGTCACCGAACTGGCCTGGCTGATCAGCACCTCGATCTGCGGGTCGGTGAGCACCGGCAGGACCGCCACGCCGTCGATTTCCCAGTGGCTGAAGGTGTGGCCGGGGGCGGGCTCGGCCAGCGCCCGGGTGGTGATGTTGCCGAACAGCCGGGCCTGGAACGGATAGTCGGGCAGCCATTCGGAGTTCATCCGGATCCGGCCGCCGTCCGCGGGCACCACATCGAACTGCGTGGCGAAGGGCCCGGTCACGCCGTAGCAACTGGCCAGCCCGGTGTTCATCAGGTAGGTGTAGCGGTTGTTGACGAAGTTCCTGACTGCCGCGACGTTGTTCTGCCAGGTCGTCAGGTTGCCGCCCCAGCGCGCGATCTGCCTGGGCATCTCCGGCGCGATGGTGTCGATCATGCCGTCCAGGACGGCGACGGCGTTGGTGGCGGAGAAGTGCGTGTTGAGCAGGTCGATGTAGCGGGTCACATAGCGCCGGCGGACCTCGGGGTTCTGCTGGATCAGCTTGCTCAGGATCTGTGTATGGCCATTGCCGACCGGAAGCGCCTCGGCCTGGCACGGCGGCGCCGTGTGCGTGGGGTTGGGCAGGTTGGTGTAGTTGTGAAAGTGGCCCAGGGCCGCCTCCAGGTCCCACAGGATGTAGCGCCACTGCTGGGCCGAGCCCGCGGGGTTCAGGCCGCGCCACCAGCCGGTGTTGTAGTTCAGCCAGTCGCGCGAGACCACCCAGGAGTTGATCACGAAGTAGTCGATCAGGCTGTCGATGTTGAGCTGGCCTTGCACATAGGCGTAGTGCTGCGGGTCGCCCATGTTGTTGTTCTGGACGTACTGCCGCAGGCTGGCCCAGTCGTTCAGCGCCGGCTGGTTGCCGAAGTGGGCGGTGGTGCCCTGCCAGGTCTTCAGGAATTGCAGGTGGACGTCGCTTTCGCGGTAGGTGTAGTCCTGCCCGTAGTAGTAGTCCGTGTAGTTGTTGTCGTCGACCCGCTCCCTCAGGTCGTAGACCCCCCAGTACTGCCCGTTGACGAACAGCAGCACGTGGCTCGAGCTGCGCTCGTCCAGGTCCAGCCCGGCAAGCTGCGACAGGTGCTGGATGTAGGAATCGCGGATGTGCGCGCCGCCGTTCTGGAACGGGTAGTTGTCGTTGGCCGCGGCCTTGACCATCAGACGCCGGAAGCGCGTGCGGTCGGAGGTCTCGAAGAAGCGGTGCTCCAGCCTGCGCTTGTAGCCGTAGTCGTCGCGGGAGACGAAATCGACGCCGCGCTGGGGGTAGCTCCAGGAGTCGTTGCCGTGCTTGTTGAAGTCGCCGAAATTGCCGTCGACGAACTGGCCGTCGGCTTCGAAGTATTCGAAGTGCCCCAGCGGCTCCAGGTTCTGGTTGCCGCCGAACAGGCTCAGCAGGTCCTGGTCGCCTGAGAACGAGAACACCGGCAGGGTGAAGGTCTCATCGATCAGGTAGGTCCGGGTCTCGATGAAGCTGGGCAGGATGTCGGCGTCCGTACTGAAGGCGCGTGCCCTGACCACGGCGGTCTGGTTCAGCATGATGGGCGCGGTGTACAGGCTCGACGACGCGGTCGGCGTCGCGCCGTTGGTGGTGTACCGGATCTGCTCGTTGTTGCCGGCGGATGCCATCGCCAGGGTGACGCTGCCCTGGTAGGCGCCCGCCGCGACGCTGAGCGTCGGCCGGGAGGCGTAGGTCACCCGGGCATTGGCGTTGGCATTGCCCGGCGAGGGCGAGGTGAACACGCCCCACTGGTCGGCACCGTCGTGGATGCGGCCGTAGGAATGGTTGACCTGGGTGACGTGCATCGTGTGCGACTCCAGGATGACGCCATCCGGGTCGGCCAGCACGATCTGGTCGGGCCTGAGCTGGGTGAGATCGAAACTGGCGTGCTGCACCATGCCCGAGGAAAGGTCGCGCTCGGAGGCGAACACGATGACGTGCCCGCCGGGCGGGATGATGCCGTTCGAGATCCGCCACTTGGTGGGCGCGCTGGCATCGTTGCTCAGGTGGTAGCCGCTGAGGTCGAAGAAGCGCTCGGGGTCGGCGTTGCGAAGCTCGATCCAGTCTTCGGTCCGGCCGAAGCCGTCCAGGAAGGTCCGGTTGGAGGCGGAGTACTCGTTGATCGACACCGGCCCGTCACCGAACTCGACCGTGCCGTAGGTGACCGAGAGCTGCCGCCGGTTGAGGAAACTGAAGCTGCTGTTGCAGCCCGAGCCGCCCCAGGTCCGGGCCGAGTGGAAGACGTAGGGCACCGTCCCGGTCGACACGCCATTGCCGATCTCGGACAGGGGCAGGGCGTAGGTCTGCGTTCCGGTGGTGTCGCCGGTGCCGGAGAAGACCGGGGTCTGGCCGGCCGGTCCGGACACGAAGCTGCGCTGCTCGGAGCGCCAGGCCTGGTTGATGGAGACGAAGTCGTACTCGATGTCGGTCCAGAGGATGGTGTCGCCCTCGGGCACGTCCACCACCAGGGTCGACTGCTGGAAGGCGGGGGTGTGGCAGGAGGCGATCACCGCGTTGCTCACCACAGTGATCGTCGATCGCACCGTCACCGGAAGCGTCCGCCCGGCGCGCTGCAGCCAGTCGGCGGCCAGCGCGACCCGCACCGTGTAGTTCGAATCGCCGTTGTCCTGGAAGGAGAGCCCGGCCTGGTGGGGCGCGTACAGGTGCCGGGTCTTGGCCTCGACCGGCTGGGCGTCGGTGGCGAGGGGGGGCTCGATGATGAAGGCCAGCTGGCCCTGGGCATCCAGCACCTGGATGCCGTTGCCCGACTCGGCAGTGCCCGGCGCATGCCGCAGCGAGTAGCCCGCCGGCAGCGCCAGGTCCTCCTCGAAGACCAGCTGATCGATCGTCGCGGAAAGCAGGTTGGCGTTGCGCAGCACGTAGGTGTTCGTCAGGCCGCCATGCTGGAACTGCCGCTCGATGTCGATGCCGCTGAAGCCGTCCTCGTACGTGAGCGTATTGCCGTCGAGCCGCTGCGCCGGCCGCTGCGCGCGCTCGAAGCGTGCGATGACCTGGCTGGACGGACCGACCTGCAGCAGCCGGGAACGCCCGGACTGGGTGACGGCCTGCCCATCCGCCCCCGCCAGTTCGATGCTGCCGTCGTGCTTGTCGTAGACGAGGCCAGGGCCGTGCGAGGGAAACACGAGCCGGTTGCCGAGATCGGTCAGTTGCTGATCGATGCCGAGCCAGTTGCCGTGCTCGTCCTGGTAGTGCAGCGGCACCGAGGACATCACGACCGTGCGCGTCCTGTCGTCGTTCTGCAGGGTCCTTGAATGCGCGGTCCGCTCATGGACCAGCTCATGCAGCGCCCGCCGGTAGGGCCTGTCCCCGGACAAGGCCTGACCCGACGCCGCCTGGGCCCGGTGCGACGTGGCACTCGCCGCCTCAGGACCGAGCGCCAGTGCGTGATGCGAAAAGGAAAGGACAGCGCTGGCGATCAGGCCAAGAGAAATCAGCTTCATGATGCCTCGGGCAAAAAAGGTGTCAGGGACATTTGTTGGCATTACCTGCTGGCGCATCTTGACCTAAAAAAGGTGCCAGGGACATTTCCGGACCGCCGAGGGGCTGACAGGAAAGGTGTCAGGGACATTTTCCAACGAGGACATCACGCACCCGATGGTCGCAGTCGCAACCGGTACCAGGGTTGCAGGAGTAGCAGTGGCCGGCCCGCGCACAGCCCGGGACCTCGGCGGCAATCTGCCCGACGGCGAAGCAGACCTGGTGCCCGGTGGCGTTGCTGGGACCGTTCGTCCAGCGCATTTCGTAGTGGACGATCCGGTTGTCGACGATGACCTGGAACTGCCTGTTCTCCCGCCCCGGAGCCGCGTGATAGGAATCGATCGAATCCGACGCTTGCGCCAGCAGAACCCGATCATCGCCACCTCAGGTCAGTCCATGCGCCGATCCGTCCGCTTGATCTTCGTTGCCGTGCCGGCCCTTGCCTGGCTGGCGGTCAGCCTGCCCTTGCAGGCGGACGCGCCGGCGGAAGGGTTGTCCGGGCTGCCTCGCTTTTCGCTTTCCGCGGGGCACCTGGGCGCTGCCGACAACCGGTTGCGGCGAGGCACCTGCTTCGAACTGCGTGGCGAGCCGGGTCCCGACCTGGCCGGCACAGGGGCCGACGTCACAGGCCGCTGGTCGGTGCAACACGGGTTCTGGGCCGGAGCCGGTGCCACGCGTGCCGACACCGTTTTCTTCCATCGCTTCGAGGAATGTCGTCCATGAGCATGACGCTGCGCACCCTGCTTTTCCTTGTCGGCGGGTTCTTCGTGTTCGGAGTTGCGGCCCAGGGGCTGCAGACCGAACAGTTCAGCTACCAGGGCCGTCTGCTGGAGCAGGGGATTCCGGCGACGGGGGAATTCGATCTGCGTTTCTCGCTGCATGCCGACGAAGTGCTGACCGGGCCCATGGACCCGGTCGTCGAGTTGCCGGCCTGGCCGGTGGTCGATGGCCTGGTGATCGCGGAGCTGAGCTTTCCCGGCCAGTTCGACGGCCGGCAACGTTGGCTGCAGATGGCGGTCAATGGCGACGTGATTCTTCCGCGGCAGCCCATCCTTGCCTCGCCGGTCTCGCAGTTCGCGATGGATGTCGACCTTCGGGGCGAGGTGACCGGTTCCGGTCGCAGCACCCGGGTGACGGGTGCCCGGGTGGGCGTGCAAGCCGATACCCTGGTCCGCCGGGATGGCGATGGCGCCATCGAGGCAAGCCTGCTGCGCGGCGATGTCCAGGGCAACGCCGACAGCGCCAGCTTCGCCAGCCACGCAGGTACGGCCGACCAGGCCCAGACTGCCACCAGCGCGATCAATGCGATCAACGCCACCAACGCCACCAACGCAACCAACGCCACCAACGCCCAGCACGCCGTGAGCGCGGATACTGCTGCGACCTTCACTGCCCCGCTGGCCGGCGAGGTGGTGGGATCCCAGAACGCCACCGCGCTCGCGCCGGCCGTCGTCACCGGCAGCAAGATCGCCAACGGCCACGTCGTGCGCAGTCTCAATGGCCTGCAGGACGGCGTCAGCCTCAGCGGAACGGGCACGGTGGGTGTCGTCACCAGCGGCAGCACCATCCAGATCCAGGGCACCGGCATCGCCGGCGTCCAGTCCGGCCCTGGATTGAGCGGCGGCGGCAGCGCGGGCACTGTCGCCCTCTCAGTCAACTTCGCAGGTAGCGGTTCCGCCACGAACGTTGCGCGGTCCGATCACAACCACTACGGACAGGTCTGGTCCGGTTCGGGCAACGGGCTTCGGGTCGTCCCCAGCAGCGAGAATGCGCGGGCCATCGAAGGCAGCAGCTCGACCCTGACCGATTTCAACGGCGCCGGTATCGCAGGCCTCATCTTCAACGCCGATTCGCAGTCGGTGGGCGTCTATGGTTCCACCTCCAGCACGAATCCCAACTCCGCCGCGGTGTTCGGGCAGGCGATCGCGGCCGGCGGCAGCCGGGCGATCTGGGGCATCGCCAATGGCGCGAACAACATCGCGGTCGAGGGCAGCGCGTCCGGTAGCGGCGCCCTGGCGGGCCGCTTTTTCGGCAACGTCCAGGTCAGCGGCAGCCTGAGCAAGGGCGGCGGCAGCTTCCGGATCGACCACCCGCTGGATCCCGAGAACAAGTACCTCTACCACTCCTTCGTGGAATCGCCGGACATGAAGAACATCTATGACGGCATCGCGATGCTGGATGCCAGCGGTTCGGCGGTGGTGGAGATGGCGGACTGGTTCGAGGCCTTGAACCGCGACTTCCGGTACCAGCTCACGGCCCTGGACGCCTCGATGCCGGGTCTGTTCATTTCGCAGACCATGCGCGATGGACGTTTCGTGATCTCAGGCGGTCTTCCCGGCGCCCGGGTGTCCTGGATGGTCACCGGCATCCGCCAGGATGCCTGGGCGGAGGCGCACCGGATTCCGGTGGAGGAGATGAAGCCGGCCGGCGAGCGCGGGCGTTATCTGCATCCGGAGGCATGGGGGCTGCCGGCCGCTCGGGGTGTCCAGCCTTCAGACGAAACGCGCTCGGCGGCTGCCGGCGACTGAGATTGCTTGCCTTGCTCGCGACCCGATCAACGTGGAAGCGCAGCGCATGATCGTAGGGCAGGGATCGAGACCCGCGAGGGGCGGGGGAGAGATGCGGTTCCGTCGCATTCGCGCCGCGCGCCTCGGAGGAAGGTGAGGCCTGGCTGTTGGGGGCTGGCCGAGGTACGACATGGATCAGGATGGATGGAGGGGTAGTTGGGTCACCTGCCTGGTCGGGTTCCAGCGGCCCCACTCCGGCTGGTGCTGGTGGCCCGCGCCAGAAGCGGTCAAAATCCACATTCGTTCGGCCCTGGAGGGGATGCAAGACACATGGCAGTCGTTTCGAACAGGAAACGCATCGGTGTGGCTGCGCGGCTGCGAGCCGTATCGCTCCTGCTTGGCAGTCTGCTTCTTGCCGCCTCTGCTGTGGAGGCGAGCGAGCTCGTGGTGGTTTCGCAGCGGGATCTGCCGCAGTACTGGGTCCCTGAGGGACGCACCCTGGCCAAATTGACCGTGGATGGCAGGTTCCGCATTGGCTACGGTTGCGTGGCCTTGCCCGTGATCATCGAGACGTCGGGAAGTGTGAAGCCGGCGGGCGGCCTGCTGCTCTGGGTACGATCGCCACCGCCGCGCTGCACGGTCACGGCAGACTTCTTCGCACGCATCGCGGCCAGTAGCCTGCCGACCTACCGGCTGGCGGGAGATCGACGTCCGGACGCCGCCATCTACACGGCCCTGTCGGTTCCTGCGATGGACGTGGCGCTGGAGCGTCGCCTCGGGCCGGAGCGGACTTCCGCCCTTATCGAGCGGCTCAGCCAGACCTGCATGATCGATGACCTCGCCGCACTGCATGACGAGGCTGGCGGCAGGATGGTCGAGCGCCTCTTGCCCGAGGACCCGGAGACGTTTCTCCGCCAGTGAGCCGGCCAGGCGGTTGTGCGAGTGCTGTCTGACGAGAGCCCCGGCGCACGCGATCAGGCGCCGTGACCGGGGCTGCGAAAGGAAGTATCGCAATAGCGGAGCAGAGGTGCTCAGCGTGCGTCGACGAAGTCGCCGCTCTGGATCTGCCGAGGGTGGTCGGCGAACGGCAGCTCGACGTCGTCGAAGGCGATCGGCAGGCCCGCGCAGCGCAGGACCTGCGGTGCATCGCAGGCGTGGAAGTGCAGGTGCGGCTCGGTGGAACTGCCGGAGTTGCCGACCGCGCCCAGCGTCTCGCCGCGGGCGACTGCCTGGCCGGCGCGCACGCGCACGCTGCCGGGGGCGAGGTGGGCATAGACCGTGTACACGCCCTCGGCGTGCCGCAGCAGCACGTGGTTGCCGATCATGTCCTCGCCGCCGCCGGCCAGGGCGGCGTCCTGGAAGGCCATCACCCGGGCCATCTGCGCGTCGACCGGTTCGCCGGAGCGGCGCAGCAGGTCGATGTTGTCGGGCAGCTCGTCGCGCACCGCCACCACCTCGCCATCGGCCGTCGCCAGCACAGGCTGGCCGTAGGCGAAGTAGTGACGCACCCGGGTGCCATCGCCGCGGTGGCTGCGGCCGTCCTTGCCGATGCGGATCAGGTCCAGGGCGAATTCCTGCGGCACCGCCCAGCGATGGTGGCTGTGCGGCGTGGTTGCGGCGCCGACGAACCAGCGGCCGCGGGCGGGGAAGCCGAAGGCGCCGGGTGCCGTGTCATGGCGGATCGGAAGTTCGCCGACGGCAGGCTCGCCATCGTCGAAGATCGCGGTCACCCGAAGGCGATCCGGCAGACCGGCATAGGCGAAGTAACGGGTCGGCAGGTAGAGGGCCTCGCCCTGCTGCAGCACGGAGTCCTCCGAGACCGTGGTGCCTTCGCCCAGCAGGTCGGTGCCGCCGAACTGGAAGTCCAGCGCCTGCATCATGCCGCTGCGCGCCAGGGCACCGCCGTTGCGCGCCACGGCGTCCAGTCGCGATCCGCGCAGGTACTGCGATTGCAGCGGCTCGTCGCCGTATAGAAGTTCGAAGCGAACCTCCACGAGCGTTCGCGGCGCATCGCCCGTATGGACCACCGCGGCATTCGCCATGACGACATTGTTCAGGCCACGCGCGGCCTCGGTCTGCTGGGCCCACAGGACCTGGCCGGGATAGAAGCGGATCTCGGCAGCGGGGGTGCTTGCGGCCACCGACAGCAGGGTGAGGGCGAGAACGAGGGCGGGCTTGTTCATGATCGGCTCCGGGGCGAATGGCGTGTCGAAGTGCGGGGAGTGGATCCGCCGGTTGCCGGGTCCCCCGGCGCCTCCGGGCGCCGTCGGGCCGGTGCCAGCAGGAATTGCAGGGTGAACAGCCGGTCGCGTTCGGGCGTGCGCACGTTGGACAGCAGGCCGGTCAGTTCCGCAAGCAGGGCATTGCAGCGTTCCAGTTCGGTCGTGCTCAGCCAGCCTTTGCTGCGACCGGCCCACAGTGCGCGCCGGGGACCGGTCAGCATGCAATCGGGGTCCTTGCTCGCGGCAGTGAAATCGCGATGCGCCGAACGCAGCATGTTCCCGACCAGGGCTTCAAGGGCCGCCCGCGCCTTGCCGTCGCGGCTGGGGTAGGCCAGTTGCAGGCGCCGGTCCGGGCGCGCCGTCGCGTACATCGCCTCGCTGCGACCGCCCTGGACGCGGTCGGCGGGCTGGCGCACCAGCAGGCCGACCTTGAGCAGGGCGCGCACGTGGTAGTAGAGCGAGTCCGGTTGCCGGGACAGGTGCCGGGCCAGCTCGGGCACCGAGGCACTGCCCAGGGCCTGCACGGTGTCGACGATGTCCTGGCGCACGGTCGAGGCCAGTGCCCGGATCTGGTCGGGGCGGTCGACGGGGTGGGGAACGAACGGGGCGGGCTTCCGGCGCATGGGTGAAAAAATACGCGAAACTTCACCCGATGCAATGGGCCGCAAGTCACGCCCGGCGCGACCTGGGTGGCGGGCGGTGGCAGCACCGGCGAGTCGGTTGCCTTGAAGGCCGCTGGAGTTCGCAGGCACCCAACGGTCTGTCTTTTCGCTTCCTGCCTGCAGGCGAACCGCTCACGGCACGCGCCGACGCCGACGCGCTGCCCAGGCGTAACTCCGCTACGCTGTCGCGGCTCCGGCTCCGGCTCCGGCGAGATGCAGAGACCGCCCCCACCTGCCAGCCCCCGCCCGGCACACCGGATCCCGCGACCAGCCCCTGACACCGTTCGCCGTGCGCCCCGACCCTCCCGACCAAAGGCAGATCAACCAATGGCCCGCATTGCCACTCGCGCTCTCGCATCGTTCTTCCTGATCCTCGGCGCTGGCGCCGACGCCGCTGCGTCCGCGGTGAAGACCGTCTACACCTGCCAGGCCACCGGTGGCGGCAGCGAATGGGTGGAGGGCAGCTGGCAGCCGGCCCTGTTCACTGCGCCGGTGGAGTTCCGGGTATCGGAGGTTCCGGGCGGGACCTGGGTGGCGGCCTTCCTGGCCCCCGACGGCTGGCGGCATTTCGATGGCGCGCCGGCGCCGACAGCTGGGGCCCTGTACGTGGCCGGCTCGGCATACCCCGGCGTATCCTTTGTCATGAATCCGGCCAATCGGCGCTTCGCCTACCACAGTGCGCAGGCCTGGCTCGAGGGCGGCGACGCGCCGGCCCGGCTGCTGACCGGCGAGTGCGTGGCCGGTGAAAGTTGATCGCCACATCGTGGCCGCAGGCGTCTGCTGTGGCCAGGGATTGGGGAGGGCAGTCGAGCGATCGCGCGAATTCGCTGGCCCATGGACCAGGCACGGCGCCCTGCCGAAGACCGGACACGCGACGGCACGGTGCGCGCAGCCAGGACTGAGGCGTGCTGAGTGGCTGCCTGGCCCGTCAGGGAAACCTTGCGCGATGGCGATGCCGCCCATCACGGAACGGAGGCCGATGCAGTGAGCCCGAAACCGAAGCGCGCTCTTCGATGGGGCGTCATCCTGGCTTTGACCCTCGCCATGGCGGCCACCATGGCTCTCTTCACTGCGGGCGTCAGGGTGGGAGCCCGACTCGCACTCGAGGAGCAGCCTGGGCAGCAGCCTTCGGTGGCATTGCCGGGGCAACTGTTCTGGTGCCCGCAGCAGTCGGACACCCGGACCCACGCACTGGAACAGCGGGTCCTGGACTTCGCCTCCGGTCCCGACGCGCTCTGGTTCCTGCGTCTGGACGCCTGGGGCGACGACGAGGCCGTGGTGCTGGGCAGCGACCGGGTCCATTCGATCGCATTGCAGGAAGCGATGCGCTTGCTGCGCCCCGCGTATGGGGAGGCACGCGGGCCGGATGCCAGCCGCCCCGTCCAGGTGTCGGCCCCGCTCTCGGCGGCGCTGATCGGACGGATCCAAGACCAGGTGGCCAGGTCGCTGATGCAGGCGCGGTCCCGGCAATCGTTCGACCGTCTGCAGGACCAGGTGCTGCACGGCGACGAGCTGCGCGTGAGGGTGGCTGGCTGGCTCTGCGCGGATGCTTCCGATTTCCCCGATGGCAGTGCAGCAGGAGACCTCTACAGGCTCATGGCGGCACTGGGGGCGCATTCGCGCCTGAGCGATCCGGAGGCGCTGGAGGCCAGTGCCGGCAGGCTGCAGAACCTACTTGAGGAGGCGGACTAGCAGCTTGTTGAAGAACGACCGTCTTGGTCGTTCTTCAAGACGCCAGTCCGGCGCAGGTCCGGACGCGCTCCCGTCGCGGCGACGGCTTCGGAGTCGAACAGCGTGTCGGGTGCGGCTGCTGTGTGGAGCGCGCATCCGGTTCGTGCGGGCAGGAGAGTGCCTGCTTTCCGCCTTGCGGGCCTGCGATCAATCCGGGCGCCTGGAGGCCTGGCGCGCTGGATGAGGCGGCCCTCTCCCCCGCCCCTCCCCCGCAGGCGGGGGAGGGGCGAAGTGGGGGGCCGCGGCCAGTTCGGAACCTGGAACTCGAAGCTCGGGACTCGGGACTCGGGACTCGGGACTTGCGACTTGCGACTTGCAACTCGGAATTCGGAACCGTGAACTCGGAACCGTGAACTCGAAACTCGGGTCCTGAACTGCTCCCCTCTCCCGCGACGCGGGAGAGGGGTTGGGGAGAGGGTGGTGCTACGAAGCGTTTGTTCTCCGGCCCTGGATTGGGCTTCAGGAGACGGCTCCAGTGCGGTCCGCATCGTGACCGTCAGCGGCGCGCCAGCGCCTTGCCGCCGGGTTCGACCACGACTGCCTGTCCCGGAGCGATGCGCTCGCCGCCGCGCACCACCAGGGCGTCGCCAGGCATCACCCGGCCGTCCACTTCGACCAGTCCATCGATCTCCTCCCCAGGGGTGACGTCCAGTCGTTCGGCGATGCCGTCGTCGCCGACGCGCAGCACATAGCTGCCTTCGCGGCGCATCACCAGGGCGTCGCGCGGCACCGCCACGACCTTGCGGGCGGCGGCGCGTGGCAGGCCGACGTCGAGGGCGGCGCCGACCGGCCAGGCATGGCCGGCGATGTCGATGCGCAACTCCAGTTGCCGGGAGGCCTCGTCGCCGATCGGCACCAGGGCGGAGACCTGCAGTGCGTGGCTGCCGGCGCCGTCGCGGACCTGCACGGGGGTGCCGGCTGCGACCAGGGCGGCCAGTTCGACCGGTGCGCGGACGCGGATCTCCCGGCTTCCAGTATCCACCAGCCGCGCAACCACGCCCCCGGGCACCACATACTCTCCCGGCTGGACATGCTGCTCGGCGACCACGCCGGCGAACGGTGCGCGCACCACCATCTGGCGGCGCTGCAGCCGGACCTGGTCGAGCTGCGCCTGGGCGCGCGCGAGCTCCTGGGTGAGCACGTCGCGGTCGGCACCGGCCTGGTCGAGCTGGGCGCGGGCGATGCTCTGCTGTGCAGCCAGGGAGGCGTAGCGTTCCACCTGCTGGCTGGCCATCGTCAGCTGGGCACGGATCCGTGCCGCGTCAGCCACCAGCTCGCGTTCGCGCAGGCCCAGGGCGGTGTCGTCGAGCACAGCGAGGGCGTCGCCGGCGGCGACGGTCTGGCCGACGTTGGCCACCCCGGTCACGCGGCCGGCCTGTTCGCCGGCGACACGGGCGTCGCGGCGGCTGATCACGCTGCCTGGCGCCCAGTGTCTGGGCGAGAACGCGACATCGATGGCCGGCGCGACGCTCACGGTGGCGGCGGGTGGACCGGGCGGCGGCGTGCTGGCGGTGACGTCGCAGCGGGTGAAGGACAGCGCGACGGCGCCGGTCAGGGCGGAGAGGATCAGGACCTTGTGCACGGTTCGCATGGCGGACTCCACCTGGGGCTACATCGAGGGAAGGGGCAGGGCGGGGGCGGTCTGAACCTGCGTCCTCCGCGGGGGCCGGTACGCCAGGCGCAGCAACGCCGGCACCAGCACTACGGTGAACACCAGGCTCAGGGCGATGCCGCCGATCGACAGGGCGGCGATGCCGCGGTAGATCGCCGCACCCGGGCCCGGGTTGAGCGCCATCGGCAACGCGCCCAACACGCCGGTGGTCGCGGCGATCAGTATCGGCCGCAGACGCTGCTGCAGGGCCTGGCGCAGGGCATCGTCGAGCCCGGCACCGCCGGCCTCGGCCTCGCGGGTCTGCGCGACCAGCAGGATGGCGTTGTTGATCACCATGCCCATCAGCATCACGAAGCCGATCATCGAGAGCAGGTCCAGGGTCTGGCCGGCCACCAGGTCGAGGGCGCGCAGGCCGAGCACACCGCCCAGGACGGCCAGCGGCAGCGAGGCCATGACGTAGGCGCTGTCGCGCAAGGAGCGGAACATCGCCGCCATCAGCGCGAACAGCACCAGCAGGGCCAGGCCGAAGTTGCCGGCCATGGTCGCGATCACGCCCTCCAGGCGGTCGGCGCTGCCGGCGATGCGCACGGCGGCGTCGGGGGGAAGGGCCTCGCGCAAGCGAGGCACGATGTCGGCCTCCACGGTCCTCAGCGCCTGCTCCAGCGACAGGTTCGCGGGCGGATCGACGGTCAGGGTCACGGTGCGGCGACGGTCGATCCGGCGCAGCTGGGTGGCGGCCAGCAGGGTGTCGATCTGGGCCAGCTCGGCAAGGGGCAGGACGCCGCCCAGCGGCGTGGCCAGGGGCACGCGGCCGAAGCGCTCCAGGGCATCGTCGCGGTCGCTGCGCAGGATGATCGGCAGGCGGCGGTCGCCATCGAACTGCTCGCCCAGCCAATGGCCGTCGCCGAGCACGCGCACCACCGTGGCGAGGTCGCCACGCTGCCAGCCGGCCTCGGCCAGTCGGCGGTCGTTGGGCGAGATGCGCAGCTCGGGGGTGGCGATGTCGGTATTGGGCCAGACCTGCACGTTGGCGCCGGGGAAGTGCTCGGCCAGCGTGCGACGGCCAAGCTCGGCGACGTGCGACAGCGCCTCGCCATCGCCGTGCTGGAGGTGGATGGCGATGGCGCGCGGCGACCCCCCGAAGCCACCGAACAGGTCGCCCTCGCGGGCGAAGGCGCGGGTATCCGGGAACCCGCTGACCACCTCGTCGCGGACGATGCGCTCGAGTTCACCGATCTGAGCGGCATCCTGGACGCGTGCGCCCAGGGCGCCACCGCCCGGCCAGAACTGCATGTACCAGTTGCTCAGGCGGGGCTCGCGCTCGCCGTCCATGTAGGGCTGCATGCGCGCCAGCAGGGTCGGCACGATCTCGCGGTTGACGCGTTCCGGACTCATGCCCGGTGGAAAGCTGAAACTGGCGTCCACCGCGGCGCGCTTGACCGGCGGCAGATAGTCGACCTGCGGCATCAGCACGGCGGCGAGCAGGACCGGCGCGACCACCAGGGCGCCGACCCAGGTCCACTGCCGGGAACGGCCCTCGGTGGCGCGCATCGCCCAGTCGCTGGCCAGCCGCCAGAAGCCGTGGCGGAGACCGGCATCGGGGCGTGTGCGCAGCCAGCTTCCCGCGGCCGCGGGCAGCACCACCACGGCGACCAGCAGAGAAACGGCGACGGCGATCGAGATGGTGATCGCCAGGTCGGAGAACAGCTGGCCCTCCACGTCGCGCATGAAGACGACCGGCACGAACACCGCCACCGTGGTCAGGGTCGAGGCGAGCAGGGCGCCGCCGACCTGGCGGGTACCGGTCAGCGCGGCACGCGCCGCCGGCATGCCTTGCTCGCGGAGGCGAACGATGTTCTCGGCCACCACCACGGCGGCATCCATGACCATGCCCACTGCGAAAGCCAGGCCGGCGAGCGAGACCACGTTGAGGCTGCGTCCGGTGAGCTGCAGGACGATGAAGGTCGTCAGCAAGGAGATCGGGATCGCGCAGGCGATCAGCGCCGTGGCCCGGGCGTCGCGCAGGAACCACCACAGGCAGCCGACCGCCAGCACGATGCCGGCGAACAGGCTGCCCGACAACAGGCTGATCGCCCGGTGGATGAACACCGAGGCATCGAAGCTCTGGGCGATGTCCAGGCCGAGCGGCGCCAGTTCCTGCACGCGCAGGTCCTCGAGCGTGGCCCGGACCTGGGCCAGGGTGTCCAGGACATTGGCGCCGTTGCTGCGCAGCACGCGCAGGCCGATCGCCGGGTTGCCATTCTGGTAGGCGTAGAAGCGCTGCTGGGGGCGCTTCACCTCGATGGTCGCCACATCGGCCAGGCGCACGGCTACGCCTTCGCGCCAGTCCAGGATCATGCCGCCCAGTGCGTCGGGGCTGTAGCGCCCTGCGAAACGCAGCACGTATTCGCGGCGGCCGGCCTGCACCGTGCCACCGGAGACGTCGGTGGCGCGCGCGGCCACCGCGGCGATGTGCGGGATGCCGATGCCCAGGGCGGCGGCGCGCGCCAGGTCGACGGTGATGGACAGCTCCTCGGGCTCGCTGCCATTGACCTCGACGCCGGCAACGCCCTGGATGGCGGTCAGTCGCGGCACCACACGGTCCTCGACGATCTGCCGGTAGTCGCGCACGTCGCCGGTCGTGCCAGGCAGCTTCTGGACGAACAGGAAGGTCAGCGACGCATTGGCGACGTCGGCCGCCGTACGGACCACCGGCGGCGTCGCGTCGCGGGGCAGGGGCGGCAGGCGGTTCATGCGCGCCAGCACCTCGACCAGCATCGCCTCCATGTCGCTGCCGACCGCGAAGGTGAGGTTGATGTTGCTGAAACCTGGCGAGGCATTGGAGGCGATCTCCTCCAGGCCCGGCAGGCCCAGCATCACCGTCTCGATCGGCTCGACGATCTCCGCCTCCATCTCCTGCGGCGATGCGGCGCGCCAGCCGGTGACGATCGACAACTGCGGCCGGTCGATCTCCGGGAACAGTTGCAGTGGCAACTTGCCCAGCGCCAGCAGTCCGAACAGGCAGGCCAGCGCGACGGCGACCGCGACGGCGGCTGGATTGCGCAGGGAGGCTTCGGTCAGTTTCATGGCATGGCACGCAGGGCCCGGGACGGTGCGCACCATGCGCCTGGCAGGCGCCGGGGCGATGGCCCGGAAGTCACGACCGGCACGGCATTGCGGCCGGGCGATTGCGGGCTGCGACGAGGTGTTCCGCTGTGGAACCATTCATCGGGGCCGCTGTCTGCGGACGGTTTTGCGCTTTGCGCATGGCCTGTGCGGGCGGTCCTCCGCTAGACTGGTGTCGTAGATCCGGGAGGTCGGGCAGAGTGGATGCGCGGCGGCAAAAAAGCGTTTCCGCCGCCCTCGGCGTGCCGCTGCTGATTGCGGCATCCGCACTGTCGGCGCAGCCGCTGATCACCTTCCAGCCGCTCACGCCGACCACCGTCGCGGTGCCGGTGAACTCCACGGCGAGCGTTGCCTACTCTGTCCAGAACACGACCCAGATTGCCCGGCTGCTGGTCATGGCGCCGATCCAGGGCATCCAGCAGATCGCGATCGGGGCAGGCCGCTGCGCGCCGGACGTTCCGGTGCCCGGCAACGGGTCCTGCGTGCTGGAACTGGTCCTGCTGGGTGCAGCGCTGCCACCCGCCGGGGTCTCCGGCGGACCGGTCATGTGCATCGGCGGAAATCCCAACCAGTGCTACCAGCCCAGCGCCGCGAACACGCTGCAGATCACGGTGGCCGCGCCGTTGCTCGCCAACCTCGAGGTTCTGCCGGCAACCCTGGCGTTCCCGGCGGGCGGCAGCGGCGCGCTGACGGTGCTGCACCTGGGCGAGCCGGCCGTGGTCGTCGACGACCTGCGCGTGGTGGTGCCGGACGGTGTCGACATCGAGATCGACCTGGCGGGCTGCACCGATCCGCTGTTCCCGGGCGGGGACTGCACGCTTTACCTGTCCGCACAGCAGCCGCAGGCGTCCGCGGTGCTGATCGTGGAGGGCGACTATTCGGTGTCGGTGCCGGTCGAGGTGACCGTCACCGATGTGCTGTTCGCGGACGGCTTCGAAGACTGAGCCGTCGGTTTCGCCAGGGCGCTCAGGCCGCGTCGGGCAACAGGCCACGTCGCGACTGGTCGCAACGGCTGCGACTCAGCCGCCGAAGCCGTTCTCGAAGATCACGTCGCTGACTTCCTTCTCGAAGGCACCGATGTCGGCCCGGGCATTCGGGCCCAGACGGTTGGGCACGGTGGGGTCGTCGACGCTGCCGTGGCCGACCAGGTCCGGGCCACCCATCCCGCTGTCCAGCAGCTGGCCGGTGTCGCAGGCGTCGATGGCGGCGTCGCCGGCCGCGGGCCGGTAGTCGAGGGCGGCGCGCGAGACGAAGGCATAGGGCGGCGTGCGCGGCAGGGCGCGGGTGCCGATGCCGGAGAACGGCGGTGCCATCAGGCAGTCGCCATCCACCGGTGCCACCGAGAACACCGGCGTCACGCCCGCCGCCGGCTCGACGATCGACGAGCGCAGCACCAGCGGCAGCGCCGAGGGCCCGTAGTAGATCTCGTAGCGGCTGCCCGCCGAGCCGACGCTGGCCAGGACATTGTCGGCCAGGGTCAGGTGCTGCATGTGCACCTGGTTCGGTCCGGCGCCGAGGAACAGCGTGGCGCAAGGCGAGTGCGTGCTCGCCGTGCCGGTGCACTGGTTGCCGGCCAGCACCATCGAATCCAGCCAGATCCGGTTCACCGGCGCGGCGACGTTGGCGATGCTGCCGGAGTGGATGGCCGCACCACCGCCGTCGGTGCTGCGGTTGCCGGCGACCAGCAGCTGTCCCAGGCGCAGCTGGCCGTGCATGACCATCACCGCACCGCCGGTGCGCGCGACGTTGCCGGTCAGCGCGTTGCAGCCATAGCGGCCCTCACAATTGCGCAGCCAGGCGGGCAGGAAGGTCAGCCGCCGGTTCATCTGCGCCGAGGCGCCGGCGCCGACCTGGTTTCCGTACAGGTAGAGGCCGCCGCCAGAGCCGCCTGCGACGTTGTCGCGGATGGTCGCTTCGGTTGCGTTGAAGCTGGCGGCGCCGTTCAGCGCGATGCCGCCGCCATTGCCGGTGCTGAGATTGTCGGCGAGCAGGAAGCCCCGGGGCACCGGCATCGGCAGGTCGGGGTCGACGTCGAGCCAGCCGACCTCGACCGACGAGGCGCTGCCCGCGCCGCCGGTCGCGTAGATGCCGCCGCCGGCGTTCTCCCAGGCCGTCGGGCTGCCGTTGGCGGCGTTGTGGACCACGTGCACGTTGTCGTTGCCGATCCGCACGGTGGCGCGTTCGCCGACGTAGATGCCGCCACCGAGCATCGCCTCGTTGTGGTCGATCTCGCTGCGCTGGGCACCGCCATGGATCACCAGGACCGAATTGCCGGTCGCCGCCAGACCGCCGCCAAGCCGGGCGCGGTTGTACATCACCCGCACGCCGCGCAGCACCGCGACGCCGCCGTTGAGCCAGAGGCCGCCGCCGACGGCGAAGTCGCCGTTGGCGATGCCATGCCGGCCGCCATTGGTGATCGCCAGTTGCCGCAGCTCCACCTGGCGGCCATTGCCGATGTAGAACACCGAATCATGGCCGTTGCCGACAACCAGGGAGTGCGCACCCGCGCCCGGGGAGACCACGCCGCAGGCCGTGTAGCCGCCAGCGATCAGCACGTCGGTGTGCTCGATGTGGAAGCGTGCCTGGGTCGTCTGCACGCCGACCGTCAGGCGGATCTCGTCGTGCCCGGGGCCGTTGGCGGCGGCGGCCGCCAGCGCGGCGGCCAGCGTGGCATGGGTGCAATGGACGTCGCTGCCGACCCGGAACACTTCGGCGTGGGCCTGGGGCGGAATCGCGAGGATGAGCAGGAGCAGGGTGCGGACCGGGGACGGCATGGCGAAGGTCTCAAGAGGTTCTGCTTTTTCGGAAACGCAAGGCCCGGGGAAAAACTGTTATCGATCCGCGAAGGACGGTCTGCATACGTCAGATTTCGCCACCACGGCCCGCGGATGGACTGCCATGGCGTCCCGCCGAGTGGAGTGACGGTCCGGCCCTAACATGTTGATCCGTCAGCAAAAGTGCCGGCGCTTGCCATGATCCGCAGCGTCGCCTCTCGAGCGGCGCGCAGGTCGGGGCGGCCCTCTTCCGCGCGCAGGGCGGGGGAGGGGAGGGTGCGGTGCCGTCGCAAGGCTGCACGCGCTTGGGTGAGCGCCGGCCTTGGCTGGGGATGGCTGAGATCGGCCGCTGATCCAGTCGCCCCGACAGCGGGCCGGGGAAAGAGCCGGCGCTTGCCTTGATCTGCAGCGTCGCCTTCCCAGCGGCGCGCGCTGGTCCGCCCAATGTCTCCAAGGTCGGCGACGCATGACGGACATGCCCTCGGGGCTGCAGGGGGGGTGAGGGCGTCCCGCCGGGCGGTGGGACAGCCCGCCCGGTGGCTGCTCCTGTAGTCCAGGCGGCGGTATCGAACCGGCGCCGGACTGGAAGGCGAGGGGCGATCCTGCGTCATGGAAAGCAAACCGCTGATGATCATCATCGCCGGCGTGGTCGGCGGCCTCGGTGCCTGGGTCTGGGCACGGACCGTGGGGCCGGACCCGCTGATCAGCGAGACCATCTTCGCGGTTCCCGCCTACATGTTCCTCGGCGGCATCGCCGGCTACCTGGGCGTGTACCTGATCGCCAAGACGGATCCCGCCCAGACCGGCCATGCGATCGCCTTCAGCCTGGCCTGCGGCATCTTCTGGGGGCCGGTGATCTCCGGGGCCGAGGCGGTGGTGAACCGGGCCCAGGTCGAGCAGAAGGCTCAGGCGCTGGCGGTGCAGCAGGTCGGCCTGGTCCGGGCGCAGGGCGAGCTCTCCGCGCAGGCGCAGGCCCTGCAACAGGAGCTGGCACGGGCGACCGCGCGCGCCACCGAACTCGACCGCGCCCATCGCATACTCCTCGAGCAGGCCCAGGGCGGTGCGGATGGGTCCCGGCCCACCGTGCGCGCCCGCCTGGACGAACTCGACACCGCACGCGTCCGCACCGAACTGCAGGCGAGCGCGGCCAACGTCGAACGGCTCCATCGTCAGCTCGACCGCATCGTCGTCGAGCGGTAGCCACCGGACCAGCAGACCGTTGAGGAGCCGACCGCCAACGCCCCACGCGGATGACCGGAAGCCGGCCCCGGCGTGTCCCGGTCGGGCAGTCAGAACCAGGACCGGGCCGGTCGGTCGCCAACAGGCCGCCAGGCGGTTTGCCGGCAACGGGCGGTGCCCCGCGTGCCGGCCGGCCTTCGCGATCATCGTCCAGCAGGAGAAGGACGGACCTCATGAGCAAGCGACTTGCGATTTTTCTCGACGGCACCTGGAATACCCCCGACGATGCCACCAGCGTGCATGAACTGCGGCAGCGCACCCTGGTGGGCCTCGCCCCGGATGGCGTCGAACAGCGCAGCTTCTACCGCACCGGCGTCGGTACGCGATGGACGGAGCGTCTGCGCGGCGGCGCCTTCGGGTCCGGCCTGTCAGCGAACGTGCTGGCCGCCTACCGCTGGCTGGTCGACAACCATGCCGATGGCGACCAGATCTACCTGTTCGGCTTCAGTCGGGGCGCCTACAGCGCGCGTAGCCTGGCCGGCGTCATCGTCAACTGCGGCCTGCTTCGGTCCGGCGCCGCGCTGACCGCGGACCAGGTCTATGCACGCTACCGGGCCGGCAAGGCCGTCGAGCCCATCTACCGCCTGGAACACATCAGGCGCACCGGCCAGCGCCCGCTCGACGACGAGGAGACGCGCCTGCTTGCGGACAGCCGGCGCGTGCGTATCCACATGCTCGGCGTCTGGGACACCGTCGGCGCCCTGGGCGTGCCCTGGACCGCCGCACCACTGGTCGGCAGGAAGAACTTCTACTTCCACAACACCAACCCCAGCAACATCTTCGACCACTGCTACCACGCGCTGGCCATCGACGAGCACCGCGGTCCCTACAAGCCGACGCTCTGGACGCGGTTCACGCCGGAAGGCAAGGACCCCGCCCAGGACCCGCACGTGCCGCCGCCCCGGATCGAGCAGCGCTGGTTCGTCGGTGCCCATTCAAATGTCGGCGGTGGCTACCGCGACGACCGCCTGTACCTGCTGCCCCTGGACTGGATGCAGCGCATGGCTGCCGCACACGGCCTGGTGTTCACCTCGGATATCTCACTGCGCCCGGACGACGTGCTGACCCCGCCGGTCGACTCCTATGCCCGGTTCATGAAGGGGGTCTACAGGATCGTGCGCCTGGGCAAGCGCTTCCACCGCCCGATCGGCGCGCCCAGCCGGAAGGTCCGCGGTGGCTGGTCGACACCGATCGGGGAAACCATCGACGCCAGCGTGTTCGTGAAGTACCACGCGGACGCCACCTATCGACCGGCCAACCTGGACGCCTGGGCGGAGACGCGCGGGCTGTCGCTGGCCACGCTGCATGGCGACCAGCCTGCCTGAGCGCGGACGCCGGGGCAGGGCCCTGGCGGGCCGTCGATGGACAGGCGGGCGGCTGAGGCGATGCAGGGCGGGCCGGACAGCCTGGGCTCCAACGAAGGACACGCAACCGAAACAGCGACCTTGCTGAACATCCTGGCCATGCGACTGCGCAGGCAGGGAATTTGCCCGGAGTCCGAATAGACCTGCCGCGAACGGGCGACATCAGGAAGCGGCCGATGCGACCGTCGTTCCACAGGCCGTCACCAACCAGGGAGAATCGCAATGACCAGGTCCACAGGCTCCAGCCACGCTCCCCCCGGTCCCGGCGTGGTGACCCGCGGCGATCGGACGCTGTGGCGGAAACTGACCATCCTGGCCCAGGACCCGAATGTCCGGGTGGCGGGCGAACCGCTGTGGTCCGACGTCACCTTGCCGTGCGAGCCGCTGTTGCCCGGCCCGTGCGGCGCACGCGTCAAGGTGGTCGACTACGACGCCAGCCAGGACCGTCTGTACCTGCCGCTGGAGGGTGGCTATGAGGCGGATGGCCAGCCGCTCGATCCCTACGCCGCCATGCCCGGCGAACATCGCCTGCGCGATCCGCGGTTCCACCAGCAGAACGCCTATGCCGTCGCGATGCGGATCCTGTGCCGGTTCGAGCATGCCCTGGGCCGTCGGGTCAATTTCGGGTTCAACAGCCACCAGCTGCACATCGCGCCGCATGCCTTCGCGGAGGCCAACGCCTACTACTCGCGCGAGAGCCGGTCGCTGTGCTTCGGCTACTTTCCCGACAGCGCCGGCCAGATGGTCTTCACCTGCCTGTCCCACGACATCGTCGCCCACGAGACCGCCCATGCCCTTCTGGACGGGCTCAGGCCCCGTTACATCGACCCGTCCTCGCCCGACCAGGGCGGCTTCCACGAGGGCTTCTCGGACATCATCGCGTTGCTGTCCATCCTGTCCGACCGGCGCATCGTCGAGGCGGTCCTGACCCAGGAGAAGATCATCAGGAAGGGCAGGAAGCTGGTGCCCAAGGGCAAGCTGGAGGCACGGGCGCTGCGGCGATCCACGCTGACCGGCCTGGCCGAGTGCATGGGCTCGCCACTGCCCAACGGTGCCGCCACGGCTCTGCGGCAGTCGGCCAAACTCAGGCCGGATCCAGCCCTGCTGGACGACCCCGGGTTCGCGGAGCCGCACCGCCGGGGCGAGATCCTGGTGGCGGCCGTGCTCAACGCCTTCATCGAGGTCTGGCGCAGCCGGTTGCGCGGACTGGGCGAGATCGAGAAAGGTCACCTGGATGCCGAGCGCGTGGTGGAGGAAGGCGCCACCGCGGCCTCCCACCTGCTGACCATGTGCATCCGCGCGCTCGACTATGCGCCGCCCACCGACCTGCAGTTCGGGGACTACCTCAGTGCCCTGCTGACCGCCGATCGCGAGACCGTCCCGGACGACACCCGCTATGGCTACCGGCACGCCGTGCGGCAGCAGTTCGGCAAGTGGGGAATCGTGGCCACCAGCCGGCCGGACGGAGACGGCTGCTGGGAGTCCTTCTGCCATCCGGTCGACCACGGCAACATCCGCTTCGAGTCCCTGCAACGCAACGCCGACGAGGCCTTTCGCTTCATCTGGCAGAACGCCGCGGCGCTGCGTCTGAACAACGATGCCTACACCCAGGTCACCGGTGTGCGTCCTCTTGCGCGAGTCGCGCCGGATGGCCTGATCGTGCGCGAGACCGTGGTCGATTTCATGCAGATCCTGTCGGTGCGCAGCAACGAACTGGCGCGCCTGGGACTGCGCAAACCGCCGCAGATGCCGGCGTTCAGGGAGGTGCGCCTGTACGGCGGCGCGGTCCTGGTGTTCGACGAGTACGGGCAGCTCAAGTTCAGTGTCGGAAACAGCGTGCTGAACATCGAGCGCCAGCAGCGGCGCCTGGACCATCTTGCCGAGAGCGGCTTCTTCGAGCACCGCTCAGAGGCGGCGTTCAGCCGGGGATTCTTTTCGCGCCTGCACCTGGCGCGTGCCCGCGGACTCTAGGGAGCAGCCAACATGAGCGCACCGGTTTCCATCCGCATCCGCATGTACCAGGTCGGCTTCGGCGACTGCTTCCTGCTCAGCTTCGACTACGCGCCAAGGCCGGCCAGGCACGTGCTGATCGACTGCGGTTCGATGGCCTCGCCCAAGGGTGCGCCCGCCGGCCTGATCATGCGGGTCGCGCGGCACATCGCGGACACGGTGGGCGATGATCCGTTCGCGGTGGTCGCCACCCACCGCCACGCCGACCATGTCTCCGGATTCGATCCCGGTACGAACGGCAAGGGTCCCGGTGCCGTGATCGCCGGGTTGAAGCCGCGCTTCGTGGTCCAGCCCTGGACCGAGGATCCGGCGCTTCCGACCGAGGCCCGTGCCCCGGTGGCCCGCCGCGGCATGGCCCTGCGCCGCAACACGCTCGAGCAGCTCAACGCCGTCGCCGGCCAGGTCGTGGCGCACCACGTGCCGCGCCTGCGCCGCAGCCAGACCACGAAGCGGTTCGCTGCTCAGCTCGATTTCCTGGGTCGGGACAACATCAAGAACCTGCGCGCGGTCGAGAACCTGATGACCATGGCGCCGAACGACTATGTGCATGCCGGCAGGGGTACCCGCCTGACCCGGTTCCTGCCCGGCGTCACGGTCCGCGTGCTCGGTCCACCGACCGTCCGCCAGCATGAAGGCGTTGCCCGCCAGCGTGCGCGGGACAACGAGGAGTTCTGGCACCTGCAGGCGCGCTCGCTCGCCTTCGGGGCAAGGGCCGCGGCTTCCCGGACCGACGCCCTGTTCGGCGGGTACCGGTCTACCAGCGGCGGCGCCGCGCCCACCACGGCACGCTGGCTGGTCAACGCCATGCGTTCCGAGAACGCCGAACAGCTCCTGCAGATCGTGCGCATCCTGGATGCGGCGATGAACAACACCAGCCTGGTCCTGCTGTTCGAGTGCGGCGACCAGAAGCTGCTGTTCCCCGGCGATGCCCAGATCGAGAACTGGCAGTACGCCCTCAAGACCCCGTCCCTGCGCAAGCACCTGGACGACATCTCCGTCTACAAGGTGGGCCACCATGGCAGCCTGAACGCGACCCCGAAGTCGCTGTGGCGGATCTGGTTCCCCGAGGGCAGCGCGGCGCCAGGTGCGGCACGGCGCATGGTGTCCCTGCTATCGACCCTGGAGGGCAAGCACGGCAGCAAGGACAACGACACCGAGGTGCCGCGCGGCAAGCTGGTCAACGCGCTGGACAGGGAGACCCGGCTGCAGACCACCGAATCGCTGGGCGCGGCGCCTTACCACGACGAGGTGCTGGTGCCGGCTTTGGCCTGATCCAGGCAGCCCTTCCAGCCCCGCTGCAAGGTGGATTCCCTGGTGCTTCAGGATGAAAGCGGCAGATGCAGGTGCTTGTGGACAGGTTCGGCGCGGCGGCCGATAGCCAGGGCGCTGGAGGTGGATTGCGCCTGCAAAGCGTTGCCGCCGCGATCATGCATTCCATCGCTGGTGGCGATCACCGGGGAGGCCGCGCGGCCGGCATCGGCACTCCCGGGCGCTCGTCCGGGCTGGTATCCGCCCTGTGCTCGGGTACCTGGTCGGCGCGGTGTCTCAGCTCGCGATCGGGCAGCAGAGCGGAGAGCGGGACGGGCTGGGACCGGCCGTTGGGGTTGGCTCAGCGGAGCGCAATCTGCCCTGCTCACCTTCCGGGAGCAGGGCTGGGGCAGAGGACCGGCGCTTGCCATGGCCTGCATCGTTGCCGTTCCTGGAGTGCACGCTGGCCGGGGAAGCCCTCTGCGCTGCCCCTTCCCCCGCGCGGTGGCAGGGGAGAAGTGTGGTGCCGTCGCAGGGGCGGCACGCGCTTCGCTGGGGGGGCGGCCTGGCTGGGGATGGCTGAGACAGGACACTGCTCAGGACCCCGACAGTGCAGCCGGTTGCTGTCGGCAGGCACGGATGGCGTCAGAATCCCCGGCACTCGGCGTTGCTTGCCGGCCGCCGATCTTTACGAAGGGCACGCCAATGACACGTCCAGCGTCGATCGTCCTGCTCCGCTGCGGATTGGCGCACGCAGTCCTGCTGCAGTTCGCTCTGACGCTGTCCGGGGCGTCGCTGGCTGCGGAGTTCCGTCCCGGCCGCACCGAGGAGCTCCTGGCCAATCCGCACGTCGGATTCATGCTGTGGGGCACCACCACGGGCGCCAGCAACCACTATGGCGCGAGTATCCGCCACGTCTATGTGCCCTGGCGGGAGATCGAGACCAGCGATCAGGTGTTCGACTGGGACGGCTTCGAGCAGCGGCGTCTGCAGCCCTTCCTGACCGCCAATCCGGACACGACCTTCGTGCTCAGGCTGGTGGCGGACTATCCCAACGGCGCCGCCAGCGGCCTGACCACGTACTACAGCGGGGGCCAGAACCAGCGCGATTACCCGCTGTTCCTGGAGCAGCCGCCCCTGAACATCCCCGGCGTCGACTACGCAAGCTGCAATGGCGACGGCCCCGGCAGGACGCCGGACTGGAACCATCCCCGGATGGCGGCGCAGATGGCGGAGCTGGTCGCGGCGATGGCGGCGCGCTACGACGGCCACCCGCGGATCACGGCGATCCAGGTCGGTCTGCTTGGGCTGTGGGGCGAATGGCACCAGTCCGGCTGTCCGCAGAACGCACCCGGTGCGGCGGTCAAGGCGAGCGTCCGGGATGCCTATGCCGCGGCGTTCGGCCAGACGCCGCTGCAGACCCGCTACGCGCGCAACCCGGACGCGGTCGGCGTCGAGTTCGGTTTCCACGAGGACTACTTCCCCTCGTTCACCGCGCTGTGTTCGCGTTTCGTCCCCGCTTTTCCGCGTTGCAGTTCGACCGGCGACTGGAACCTGGAGTGGGCGATGTTGAACGTCACGCCCGCCTCGCAGGACAACTGGCGCAGCGCGCCACTGTCCGGGGAAAGTCCGTTCAGTGACCAGAAGAACACCTGGACCGAACGCACCGCGGACGTCGTCAGCCTGCTGCGTTCGTTCCACTTCAGCTTTCTCGGCCCCGCCGGCAAGCACCAGGAGCCCGGGCATGCCGGTGCGATGAGCCAGATCCGGGCGAATCTGGGCTACCGGCTGCACCTGGACCGTGTCGTGCTGCCCGACGCGCTGGTGCCGGGGGAGCCGTTCTCCCTGACCCTGGAGCTGGGCAATGGCGGAACGGCTCCCTTGTATCACCGCTACCTGCTGGCGATCGACGGCGTCGACAGCGGCGGCGTTGTGCGCTTCAGCCTGCTGTCCGGCGCGGATCTGCGGGATGTGCTGCCTGACCAGGCGCTGCTCGTGGAGGAGGACCATGTGCTGCCGCAGGGCACGCCAGCCGGCGGCTACGCATTGCGTGCCCGCCTGCTGCCCATGGTGCCGGGCAGCACCCCGGTGACCCTGCACAGCAGTCCCCGGGATGCGGCCGGCCGGGTCATCCTTGGCGCGATCGACGTCGGCCTGGCGCCCACCGACCTGATTTTCGCGGACGGCTTCGGCAACTGACCGGGGAGGGCGGATGCGCCCTCCCCGGCGATGGGGCGCCGCGTGGCGCGGCTTCGTTGTCCGGCGGGCGGATCGCGCCGCCCTGTCATGGCCTCCGGCCGTCCCGTCGAGGCGCGCTCAGAAGGTGTATTCGGCGGTCAGGCCCAGCAGGGCCGTTGAGCGCTTGGGTCCAGCGAACTCGAAGCCGGTCTCCGGATCGCGCAGGTCCCCGGTCTTGGCGCGAAAGTAGTCGTAATGAACGCCGACGCTGAGCCGCTCCGTGGCGTTCCATCCGGTACCCAGTCCGCCGTACCAGCTGTTGCGGCCATCCCGGCCGCCGCTGACCAGGCCGAGCTCCTGCCCGACGTTGTTGTAGTAGCGGGCATTGTTGTCGGAGGCCCTGAAGTAGCCGCCACGGGCGCCGACGTACCAGGCGGGGCCGAGATTGAAGCGCGCATTGCCGCCCAGATGCCAGCCGCGCAGCGCGTTCTGGCTTTCGCGCTGGTTGACCGGATCGTCCTCGAAGACGTTGGTGATCCGGATGTTGCCCAGATCGGTGTAGCCGGCCTCCATGCCGATGCCCCAGGCCGGACCGACCTTCCAGCGGTAGCCGGTGGCGACGCCGTAGCCGGTACGGCGACCTTCCGCGCTTCGAAACAGGTTGAAATCGCCGGAGCCGAAGGTGCCCGCCGTGCCACCGTCGGTGCGACCGACATTGCCGGAGGCGAACCAGTGACCCTGGCCGCTGCGCAGGTCCGGACGATAGGAGTCCCCCGACTGGGCGAAGGCGGCCGGCGCGGCCAGCGCGGCGGCCAGGGCGAGGGGGAGGATTCGATGGTTCATGGTTGGCAGGTCTCCTGTTGTGGATGCGGTGCGCTCCGACGGGACAGGCGTTGATCGCCGCAGATCGGCCATTCGGGATCGATCTGGTCTCGTCGGATCGTTCGCACACAGTTCAACGCCGCCTTCCTGAAGCGGCCGAAAACCTTCACCTCATATGCACATCCAGCGTCCAGCCAGGGTTCACCTGGATGAACGCGCCCGGCGCCGGGTTCATGCAAGGGTTGGCAGCTGCGTGCAGGGGCGCTCCGCAGAGCTGGGACGGCGGCCCCGACGAAAGCAGGGCGGCCTTGATCCGGTTGGTTCATGAAGCTGCTACTGCGGCTGCCGTTCCTGGCACCTCGGCGGGGTCCGCGTCCGTTGACCAGTTCGACCTGGTGTCGGCTACGCCCTCACCGTGCGAGGGTCCGCCGCCCGCACCGCGAGGCGATCTCGCCTGCCTCGCAACGCGTGCACATGAACAACCCGGTTCGACCGGGCAGGCGGAGCAGCCGCGCGGTCGCCTGCCGTCAGGGATCGAAACCGTTTGCGAAGATCAGGTCGCCGCCTGCGCTTCGACTGGCCTGGGGTGTATTGCCGTAGGCGCCCAGGTTGATCCGTCCGCCGTTCGGAAGCGGCTCCAGCGAAAACGCGGAGGCAGGGTCGCCGGCATCGATCGCCGGACTGGTGACGAGGTCACTGACCCACCCGCCCGGCGTGTATCGGCCATGCGCCGACCGCAGGTGGTAATCGCCGCCCGCCGGATCGGCGAACAGCGGGTCGGCGAGGAGATTGCCGGTGCCGGCCTGCTGGGTGAGCGAATGCACGATGCTGAAGCTGCCACCGGACAGGGTCAGGAACTCGCGGGTGTTGCCCCACAGGATGGTGTTCCTGAAACTGGCCGTCGAGCCGGCCTCGATCACCACGGCGGCCCCGTCGGGCGCCGTGCCCGGGCAGAGATGGCCGGCGATGGTCAGGTTCTCCATGCTGACGATCGAGGGACCGCCGGGCCCGCCGTCCAGGTAGATGCCGGCACCCGAGCGGCTGCCGGAGGGGCAGCGGTTGGCCACCACGCGGTCGTTGCGCATGGTGCCGGTGGCGCCCTCGTCCCAGAAGATGCCGGCGCCGGTGGTCGGCGCATGGTTGTCGGTGATCAGGTTGCCGATCAGGTCGGCCGAGGCGCCGGCGACCAGGATGCCGCCGCCCCAGCCGTAGCCGACGGTGGCGCCGATCACGTTGCCGGCCACGGTGTTGTGTTGCACCAGGGTGCTGGCCGTGGAGATGTACAGGCCGCCGCCGTGGTCGCTGTGTCCGGTGTTGTCCTCGATGCGGTTGCGCAGCAGCTCGGCGCGGCGACCGACCACGTTGACGCCGGCGCCCTTGCCGGCATGGTTGTCGCGGACCCGGTTGTCCTCGATGCGCACGGTTGCGGTGGCGCCGCCCCAGGCCTGGCTGTCGGCATGGATGCCGCCGCCACGTGAGTCGATGCTGGTGTGGTTGTTGCTGCGGTTGCCCTCGATCAGGTTGTTGGAGACCACCGTGGTGCCGTTGCCGCCCTGGCGTACGTAGACGCCGCCGCCATGGCCGCCGCCGTCCTGCCAGGACGTTCCCAGGCCGCGGCCACCGGTGATGCGGAAGCCGTCGAGTGTGGTGGTCTGGGCGGAGGCGACGTGGAGCTGCACCGCCGGTGCGAGCTGGCCGCCGTCGATGGTGGCGACATGCTGTGCGGCATCACGGGCGGTGAAGTCCGTAGCGAAGCCGCCGAGGAGAGTCAACGGCTTGGCGGCCTGGCTCGCAAGCGAGCCGATGGCGATGTTCTCCAGGTAGGTTCCGCCTGCGACCTGGATGATGTCTCCGGCCTTGGCGGCCGCGATGGCCACCCCGATGCCAGCGTAGGGTGCGGGCGCGGTCCCGGAACCGCCGGGGGGGCTGCCGGCACGCACGCACAGCACTGCGGCCTGAGCCGGCAGGGGTCCGGTGCAGACATGCAGCTGGCCGTTGTCCCGCCACGCGTCGGAGGCGTGAGCGGCACGCTGCGCCAGCGCGCCCGGGAGGACCAGGAAGAGCAGGGCAGCAGCGCCTGTGCGTCGTGTGATCACCCGATCCTCCTGCAACGGTGGGACGGACGTCACCCGAGGAGGCCCGCAGCCGGCAGTCTAGTCCCTGGCGGATGCCTCATGCCCGCGACACCGATGACCGCCCCGCCGGTCCGCTCCTGGGACGATTCCTGCCGGCCAGTGCGCGATGCCGCCAGGCGTGCAGGTTCGAGTACGGCGTCCGGCCATCCGGCCGGACGCCGTTGCGGCCTCAGCAGGACTGGAAGCTGAGCCGCACGGGCAGGGAGTTCGAGACGATGTCGTACACCGGCGAGAAGGCGGCAAGTTCCCGCAACTGGTCCGGACTGGCGGCACCGGCCACCTTCATGTGCACGCGCACCTCGCTGAAGCCTCTGCGGACCTCGTCGGAAATCCCCAGGAACCCACGCAGGTCGAGGTCGCCTTCCAGCGAGGATTCGATCGAGCCGATCTCGATGCCGCGGGCCGCGGCGTGGTACGCCAGCGTGGTGGTCAGGCACGCCGCCAGGGCGTGCAGCACGAACTCGACCGGGTTGGCGGCCCGGTCTTCGCCAAGCAGGATGGGCGGCTCGTCGGCGTCGAGCACGAACGGCGCCTGGCGGCTTGCGTCTTCCTTGCCACATCCGTAGAAGGAGCGGATGCTGGAGCGGTTGTGGCCTCCAGAGCGCCAGGCGTTGTCGGCACGAAAGCGGAACGCGCCAAGGGCTGGGTCGGCCCTGACGGTGTCGATGGTGTCGAACAACGCGGTGACATTGACGCCGTTGCGGCGGATATCGGACTGGGAAGCGGTGGTTTGCAGGGTCATGGCAGGCCTCGTCGGGTTGCGGGGTGACCGGCCACCCAGGTGCGGGGAACCGGCGTGACTGCAGGTTAGGCGGCGAGCAACACGGCCAGAAGCGGCAATCCGGTCAATATCGGTTCATTCGTGCCACTTTCGGAGAGGCAAATGTCCGAGCCCATCGAGGTGCTTGTCCTGGCGATTCCGGAGACAGCGGGGTCGGCGCTCTATGGCATGGTCGACGTGCTGTCGGCGGCCGGAACGATCTGGCAGACGCTGGCAGGCACGGCACCTGGCCATCCCCTGTTCCGGGTGCGAGTCGTGTCGCCATCGCGGGCGGCGTTCCGGTGCGGCCATGGCATTCCGGTGACGCCGGACCTGGCACTGGAGGACGATCCGGCGGCGGCGATCGTCATCGTTCCGGAGATCTGGCTCGCTCCCGAGGACTCGCTGGCGGGTCGCCATGGGGCGATGATGGAGTGGCTGCGTCGTCGCCATCTCGCTGGCACGGCCCTCTACTCGGCATGCTCGGGTGCCATCCTGCTGGCCGAGGCCGGTCTGCTCGATGGCTGCGACGCGACCTCGCACTGGGGTTACGAAGGTCTGTTCCGGCGCGACTACCCGAAGGTGCGCTTCCGGCCGGAACCCAACCTGGCCTTCGCCGATCCGGTCGGACGCATCGTTACCGCCGGGGGCACCACGTCCTGGCACGACCTGGCCCTGCACATCATCGCCCGCCACGGCAGCCCGGCAGAGGCCATGCGGATCGCCCAGGTCTACCTCCTGAAGTGGCATGCGGAAGGGCAGCTTCCCTATACCGCGCTGGTGCGGCGGGGCCCTCATGGCGACGCGGTGGTCCGGCGCTGCGAGGACTGGCTGGATGCGCACTGCCTGGAGCCCGGCGCGGTGGAGCGCGTGGTGCGGGAATCGGGCGTCCCCGAGCGAACCCTGAAGCGGCGCTTCAAGGCGGCAACCGGCAGTTCGATCATCGAGCGCCTGCAGGACCTGCGCATCGAGCGGGCGAAGCGCCTGCTGGAATCGGGCGAAGGCTCCATCGACGGCATCAGCGCGGCCGTAGGCTACGAGGATGCCTCGTTCTTCCGGCGACTGTTCAGGCGCCGCACCGGGGTCGGCCCCGGCGACTACCGGCGCATGTTCCGTCCGGTACTCGAGGCAGGTGCAGACCAGGCTGCCGCCACACCCGGGCGTTGACGGCCGATCTGCAAGGACGGGGGTCGCGCGCGATCGGGCTCGGAGCGACCGGCGGAACGAACCGGCCGGCGCGAGCTGGGCGGCAGCGCGCGGTGGGCGGGAGCGGAGGGGCAGGGCGCGCCATACCGGTCTCCGGGGTTTCGTTCAGCACGCCCTTGGCACAGTCCCGGATCATCCATCGTCCGGAGACCGACATGCACAAGAATCAGCGCATCGCCATTCTCGCCACCCATGGTTTCGAACAGTCCGAGCTGGTCGAGCCCCGCGACGCCCTGCGCAAGGCCGGTTTCAAGGTCGATGTCGTGTCGCCGGAAGCGGGACGGATCCGCGGCTGGCAGGGCAAGGACTGGGGCGAGCCCGTGGCGGTCGACGTCGAACTGGCGAACGCTGCGGCGGCCGATTACGCCGCCCTCATCCTGCCCGGGGGCGTGATCAACCCCGACCGCCTTCGCGGCGACGCGACGGCGATCGATTTCATCCGCCACTTCGACGCCGAGGGCAAGCCGCTCGCCGCCATCTGCCACGGTCCGTGGCTGCTGGTCGAGGCCGGCGTCGCCAAGGACCGCGAAATGACTTCGTACGCGTCGATCCGCACCGATGTCAGCAACGCCGGTGCCCGATGGCGGGATGCCGAGGTGGTGGTGGACGGCCACGTGATCACCAGCCGCATGCCGGACGACCTGCCGGCGTTCATCGATGCAGTGATCCAGGCCCTCGGCGACTGAAGTCGGCCGCCCCGTCAACCGCCCAGGACGAAGACCGGCTCGAAACCGCCGAAGATCATCCGCATGCCGTCGAACGGCATCGGGTTGGTCTTCGGGTCCATGCGCGGGTCCTCCATCATCTTCGCCATGCCGGCATCCCGGGTGGCCTTGTCGGGCCATTCGATCCAGGAGAACACGACGGTCTCGTCGTCCCGGGCCTGCACGGCGCGCTGGAAGTCGGTCTGCTTGCCGGCCGGAACGTCATCGCCCCAGCACTCGACGACGCGGGTGGCGCCGTACTCCACGAAGACCGGGTCGAACCGGCGGGCGTGCTCGATGAATGCCTGCTTGTTGGCGGTCGGTACCGCGATGACGAAGCCATCGATGTAGGACATTGCACACTCCATACCGGGAAACTGCGTCAATGCTAGCAGGCTGTTGAAAGACAGCCTGCCAGCCGCGCCCATGGATGGCCGCTCGGCGAAGCAAGTGCGTAAGCAGTTGATTCGACGGGAGCCCGTCCGGACCTGCGCCGGACGGGCGACTTGGAAAACGACCAGGAAGGTCGTTTTCCAACAAGCTGCCAGCGCTGCAGCGTCCCTGGCTCAGGCCCGGCGGCGTGCGGCCAGCCAGCGGTCCAGTTGCGCGGCGAAGGCCTGGCGGTCGCGGGCATGGAATGCTGCGGGACCGCCGGTCTGGACGCCAGCGCCGCGCAGTTCGTCCATGAAGTTGCGTATCGACAGCCGCTCGGCGATGTTCTCGCGCGTGAAGCGCTCGCCGCGCGGGGTGATCGCCTCGGCACCGCGTTCCAGCACCCGCGCGGCCAGCGGGATGTCCTGGGTCACCACCAGGTCGCCCGGCTGTGCCCGTTCGGCAATGGCATCATCGGCCACATCAAAGCCCCCCGAGACCTGCAGGGCGCGGACATGTCGGGATGGCGGCGTACGCAGCCACTGGTTTGCGACCAGGGTGACCGGCACCCCGGTGCGTTCCGCGGCACGGAACAGGATGTCCCTCACGACGCCGGGGCAGGCGTCGGCGTCGACCCAGATCTGCGGGCCGAGCGGGGACGGGTCGCTCATTCGTTGACGGGCGTGGGCTCCGGCGTGGCTTCCTTGGCGGCCTCGCGCTCGGCGCGCTTGCGCGCGTCCTTCTCATCCTTCTTCTTCTGCTTGGCCAGCTCGCGCTGACGCTTTTCGAACGAATAATTCGGCTTGGCCATGGTTGCTCGCTGGGTGGATGGGAGCAGTGTACGGAAAACGCGACGGCACGTCCCAACCGCGTGTTTCGCCAGTCCGCCAGTTCCGGGCGGCGGGCAAGGCGGCGTCTGGGCTGGAGACGGCAGGGGCGTGCCGGGCATTTCCTGAGCCGCGCCCGTTCGGATCCGCCCCCGGAGGGCACCGACCGGCACTCCTGGACACCCCCCGAGGAAATGGATGCCTGCGCTATGATCGGCGCGACTGCTGGGGGGTGGAGGATGCGGGGGACTCGGGGCGGCTTGCTCGTGCTGCTGGCGGCGCTGGTTCCGCCAGCGGCAGCCGACAGCCTGGCCGGTCGCATCGAGCTGTTCGCCGAGCAGCGCGCGCTGCGTGCCGAGGAGGCCCGGGAGGCCATCGTCTATTTCCGGCCACGGACGCCGGTGGCGGTGGTGCCGATGCCGGAGGTCACCGTCATGACCACCCGCCGCAAGCGCTTCCAGCCGCGCACGCTCGCCATCACGGTCGGCAGCCGGGTGCGCTTTCCCAACGAGGATCCGATCCTGCACAACGTGTTCTCGACCTCGGCGGGCAATGCATTCGATGTCGGCTTGCTCGGCGTCGGCGAGCACGGTGAGGTCGTGTTCGACCGTGCGGGCTACGTGCGCATCTACTGCAACGTGCACCACGCGATGGTCGGGCACCTGCTGGTACTGGATACGCCGTTCTTCACCCGGCCGGATGCCCAGGGGGGGTTCCGTCTGGACGGCCTGCCGCCCGGGCCTGGCGAACTGGTGGTCTGGCACGATCGCGCGCGACCCTGGCGGCAGCCGGCCACGCCGGGGCAGGCATCGCAGTCGCTGGCGGTGCGTATGGAGCTCTCGCAGCGTCGGGTTCCGCCACACATGAACAAGTTCGGTCGCCCCTACGAGACCACCCCGCGGAGCGGCTACTGATGGCCGGCCTGCCGGTACCGCCCCTGTGGCTGCGCATCTTCCTGCTCAGTGCCGCACTGGTGGTGCTGGTCGCCGCCACGGCGCTGGCGGTTGCCTGGCGACAGGGTGCGCGCATCGCCGGACAGGAGCTGTCGCGGGCGCTGGCCACCAGCATCGCCGTGCAGCGCGAGTTCGAGCAGCGCCGCCTGGAGCAGCTGGAGTTCATGGTCCAGCAGTTCGCCGCCGATGCCAGCCTGGTCACCTATATCGCCGATGCCGGTGCGCTGGCGTTCGGCCTGGACGGCCAGGCGGCGTCCGGCGGCCTGTCGATCCGCGATCTCCTGCTGGAGCGACGCGAGGTCCACGATTTCGACCTGGCCATCGTCCTGGACGAAGGCGCGGTGGTCCTGGCCCGCACCGACAGTTCCGAGTTCTTCGCAGAGGACCTGCGCGACGACCCGCTGGTTGGCGCGGCGCACGACGCGCTGACGCCCTACAGCGGCTATTGGCGCCTGGACGATGCCCTGTACCAGGCGGCCATCGTGCCGCTGCAGCAGGATCGCGACCTGGTGGGGTTCCTGCTGCTGGCAGTGCGCGTCGACGACGCCTTTGCCAGCCGCATCGCCGGGGTGAGCGGCGCCCAGATCGCCTTCCTGCTCGACGCACCACCCGGACGGGTGATCGCCTCGTCCCTGGCGCCGGAGGTCGCTGCCGGCCTGCCGGCGGCGCTGGCCCAGGCGACACCCGGCGGCGATGCCACCGGTGGACCAGACCGCCTCGAACTGCAGCTGGGCGAGCACCCCTGGATGGGTCGCCTGATGGCCACGGCGGGGGACGCCCAGCCGGCGCTCGGTCAGGTGCTGACGCTGGCCTCTTCGCGCGCGGCGACCGCCGCCTTCCGGCAGTTCCAGGATTCGGTGCTGCTGGCGGGCCTCGCATCCCTGGCGCTGGCCCTGTTGCTGTCCCTGCTGCTGTCGAAGGGCGTGCTGCGACCCTTGCGCCGGTTGGCCGAAGCCACCGAGTCGGCCGCCGCAGGCAACTATCGCGCCGAGGTCGCCGTGGGCGGCCGCGACGAACTCGGCCGGCTGTCGCGTGGCATCGACAGCCTGCTGGCCAGTCTTCGCGAGAAGAGCGATATCGAAAGCTACCTGGGCGACCTGGCACGCGCGCTTCCGGAAGGCGGCGATGCGCCGTCGAACCTGCCGACGACCCGGGCCGTGCCGCGAACCCTGGAGGCGGTGCTGCTTGCCGTGCGACTGCCGACGGTCGACGAGGACGATCGACCCGAGAAGGTGTTCGCCCTGGACCAGGAGGGGGTGAACGCGGCGCTCGCAAGCGCACCGGGTGCCCTGGTCGCCATCGATGGCGTGCACGTGCTGATGGCCTGCCCCGGCGAGGATGGACTCGATTCTGCGCTGCGGGCCCTGGCTGCCCTGCGGCAACGCTGGACCGCCGGGCGGACTGCGGCGGTGCTGCATGTCGGTCGTGTCCTGCATGGCGATCTCAGGCTCACGGGAGCCTCGGCGTTGCCGGTGGTGGCAGGCCCGGCCGCGGAGCTGGCCGGCCGGCTGCTGTCGCAGGTCGCCGCGGGCGGCCTGCTGCTCACGCCAGCCGCCGCCGCGCGATGCCGGACCGGGCTGGGCGCGGCCGCGGTGGTGGTGGCGCGCGGTCCAGGCGGCGCACCCTTCCTCAGCCTGCGCCCACAGGCCTTGCCCAGCCCCGCCGCGCCGGTCCCGGTATCGCCAGGCGACCAGGCAGCACCCGTAGATGGCCCGGTGGCGGGTTCGGGCAGCGTGCTGGGCCACCGTTACCAGGTGATTTCCCTGCTCGGCAGCGGCGGCATGGGGGCCGTGTACAAGGTGCGCGACCTCGAACTGGACGAGGTGATCGCGTTGAAGATGCTGCGCGCCGATGTCGCACCGGACGCCACGCAGCGCGAACGGCTGAAGGACGAGATCCGGCTGGCGCGCCGGATCACGCACGGCAACGTGCTGCGCACCTTCGACTATGTCGAGATCGACGGTGGCCCGTGCATCTCGATGGAGTTCGTGCGCGGCATGACCCTGCGCTACCTGCTTTCCGCGAGCGGGCGAATTCCGCCCTCGGCAGGCTTGCGCATCGCCCGGCAACTGGCCGCCGGTCTGGTTGCCGCCCATGCGGTGGGCGTACTGCACCGGGACATCAAGCCGGAAAACATCATTCTTGAGACCAGCGGCAACGCGAAGCTGATGGATTTCGGCATTGCCCGTCCGGTGCAGCGGCAGGGGCAGGGACACACCGAGATCGGCAGCTTCGTCGGCACGCCGCGCTACGCCGCGCCCGAGCAGATGGCCGGCGATGCGGTGGGACCCCAGGCCGACATCTATGCCCTGGGGGTCGTGATGTGCGAGATGTTCGGCGGGCACCTGCCCCATGAGGCGGCGAACACCATGGATCTCTACGTGGCCAAGATGCGCGAGCAGCCGGTACCGCCCTCGGCGCGCGGCATCGCGCTGCCGGCGGGTCTGGAGGCGATCGTGCTGCGCTGCCTGGCGCTGCATCCGGACGACCGGTTCGGATCCGCCCAGGCCCTCCAGCAGGCGCTTGCCGGGGTCCGCGCATGAGCGCCCCTGGTACCGGGTTTGGGCGGCTACGTGCGCTCCAGGTGCTCGCGCTGGCTGCGTTCTCGGCGGTGGCCATGGGCCAGGACCCCTTCGATCCGCTGGCCGACGTCGAGGAGGAACGGCGTTGGTCCTGGCGGGGCGACCTGCAGGTGCGCGGCGAGCACACATCGGGCCTGCCCAACGAGCGCGCCGACCTGGAGCGCCTGCGCGGTCGGCTCCGGTTCGGCATCGAGGGCTGGCTGGGCGAGCGGCTCGAGATGGCGGCCAGCGCAAGGCTGCTGGCCGGCAGCACCGGCAATGATCGGACGCGGGTGAACAACGACAACGAGCGCAGCCGCGCCTTCGGCCTCGACCGCCTGGTGCTGCGCTGGCGACTGGGCGAGCACACCCGGGCGACGCTGGGCAAGGATGCGCTGGCGCTGACGCTCACGCCGCTGCTTTGGGACCCCGACCTGCGACCCGCGGGCCTGGCGATCGACCATGCCGTGGCGCTTGGGGACTTCGATCGCCTCAGCCTGGTCGGCGGCCACTGGGCCGGGCAGCACCTTTTCGGCGACGATTCGCGCCTCAGTGCGGTCCAGATCGCCTGGCACGGGCGCGAAGGCGCGCCAGCCAGCGCCTCGGTCCACCTGGCCCTGCTCGATTTCGATCGCCTGGAGACCCTGACGCGCAATGGCCTGGCGCGCACCAACCGGGTGGCCGGCGGCCGCCTGGTCAGCGACTACCGCCTGCTCGACCTGCTGCTGGAAGGCCGGGTCCGCATCGCCGACCGACCGCTGCGCGCGCGGCTCGACCTGGTCCGCAACCTCGGCGCCGACGATCTGCGCGATGGCGCACGCTTCGACCTGAACCTGGGCGACGCCACGGCGCCTGGCGGATGGGAGCTGGGCTGGGCGGTGCAGCGCTTCCAGCGCGATGCCGTGATGGCCGCTTTCAGCGACGACGACTGGTGGTTCCACAGCTTTGCCCGTGGCCACGCCCTCTGGTACACGTATGCCTTCGACGCGCGCTGGCGACTGCGGCTGAGCGGATTCCGAGAGACCCGCGACGGCCTGGACCGGGCCACCCATCGTGTGCTGCTCGACCTGGAGTCGCGCTGGTAGCGGCAGGGCACGGACCAGGCCGCATCGGGCACGTACGACGCGCAGGCGCGGCCCTGTCGCGACCACCTCGAACGCGAGCAGGACATGAAGACCCCGATCAGCCTGCCGAAGGACGACCGACCCGGTCGCCGCACACGTCCCTCCGGCGCAGGACCTGAGCGGTTTCCGGCTGTTCGACCGCCCGCGCAGCCGCCTTGTCGGGAGGGGCTGCATGGCCGCCGCCATCCTGCTGTCCTTGGATTGCCTGTCGTGGTCCTGCGCGTTTTCGCGGCGATCCTCCTGTTCCTGCCCGGCGCGCTGCTGCACGCGCAGTCGGCGACCACGCCCGGGGCGGTCAGCCTGCCCGAGCCGACCCTGAATCATCTGAGCATCGTCTGGGCGATCGGCGGCGACGACAACGCCAATGGCCAGGTGACTGTGCGGTTTCGTGCGCAGGGCGCCGCGCAGTGGCGGCCAGGCCTGCCACTGCGGCGGGTCCCGGCTGGCAGCGGCAGCGGCTTCAGTTGGGGCAACCGGCACGCCGGCAGCCTGTTCGGCCTGCAGCCCAATACCGACTACGAGATCGAGCTCACCCTCAGCGACCCGGATGGCGGCAGTGCGCAACACGTGGTCGGCGCCCGTACCCGACCGGTACCGGTGCCTGGCACGGGCAGCGTGCATACAGCCACGCCGGCCAGCCTGGCGACCGTGCTCGGCCAGGCGCAGCCCGGCGACATCGTCGAGCTGACCACCGGCAGCTATCCCGGTTTCGTGCTCGGTCGCAGCGGAACCGCCGGCCAACCCCTGACCCTGCGCGGCTTGCCGGGATCCCGTATCGATGGCGAACTCGGGCTGTTCTCGCGGCAGCACGTGCTGCTCCAGGACCTGACCGTCCACGGCCGGATCCGCTTCAACGCCTCCGACGACATCAGCATCATCGGCAGCACGGTGCACGCATCGGCGACCCAGTTCAACGGCGATGGCATCGTCTGCCTCGCGCGATGCGCGCGCGCCTACATCGCCGACAACACGGTGATCGGCACCACGGCCTGGACGGAGGCGGCCTTCGGCAGCAATGGCGTCAACCGGGGCGAGGGCATCGCGGTCACCGGGCCGGGCCATGTCATCGTGCGCAACACGGTGCGCGGGTTCCGGGACGGCATCTCCTTCCTGGAGGAGACGCAGGCGGTCGACCAGTACAGCATCGATGTGCTGGACAACGAGGTCGGCGAATCCGCCGACGACGGCATCGAGGCGGACTTCTGCCAGCACAACTGCCGGATCGTCGGCAACCGGTTGACCAACAGCTTCATCGCGTTTTCCTCGCAACCCTCGCTGGGCGGACCGACCTGGTTCATCCGGAACAGCGCCTGGAACGTCGTCCACATCCCGTTCAAGCTGTATCGCGGCAGCGTCGGCGACGTGCTTTTGCACAACACCATCGTCAAGACCGGCGACGGCTTCAACGCCTACCCGGGCACGCCGATCGCCCGCGCCTACGCACGAAACAACCTGTTCCTTGGTGGCGAGGCCGGCACCTGGAACGGTTACTCGAGCGGCAGCGGCCGGGTGGTCGACCTGCAGTCCCTGCAGACCGTCAACTCCTCGCTCAACTTCAACGGCTACGGCACCACGCGCAGCGATTTCCGTGGCCGCATCGGCGCTGCGAGTTTCGAATCGCTCGCGCAGATGCGGAGCAACACCAGCGAGACCCAGGGTCAGCAGGTCGACATGACGGTGTTCGAGAACGTGCCAGCATTTCCCCAGAACCCCCTGGTTCAGTACCTGCCGGTCTCGCTGGTGCTGGCCGACGACCCGCGCGTGGTCGACGTCGGCGAGGTCCTGCCGAACATCAACGACGACCATGTCGGCGCGGGTCCTGACCTGGGTGCGTTCGAACGGCACGCCGGTCCGCCGTCAGACCGCATCTGGTGCGACGGTTTCGAGCTGCCGCCCTGCGGCTGAGCGTGGGGGCGCTGGCACCGGCCCGCGCAGGTCGTGCATCCACGCGGCTGTGCGTCGATCGGCTGATATCCTCGTGTCATTCACGGCCCTAGGCCGGTTTCGGGAGTCCATTCATGGGAACGATCTCATCGAGGTTTCTGGCCTGCGGACTGGGGTGCCTGCTGATGCTCGCCGGCTGCATCACCTTGCCCAGAGTCGACGAGGCGCTGCAGACCCTGCGCGCGACGCCGTCCTGCTGCAGCGGACTGGATCGGCTCCCCTACCAGTTCCTTCCGGTGGGCCATGCGCGCACCCATGAGATCGATCGCGCCAGTCCCGCCTTCCAGTTTCCAGAGGGCAAGAGCTACTTTCTGGCGTTCCGGATCGCCGAGCCGGACAAGGCCCTTCGGCTCTACGTGGGCAGCTACTACGCAGGCGACATCTTCATGCCCATGCTGACACTGCTCGACGAGCGGTTCGACGTGGTGCGCCAGGTGCAAGCGGGTGAATTCCAGCGGGTCGAGGCGCGCGGCCGGTATCAATTCGGCAACACGCTGCAACTGGAGCCGGGCGACAGCGTGCGATACCTCATCGTCCATACCCCATCGAATGAGTTGGGCCGGTTCCACGATACGCCCACGGTGGGCACGGGGGTCATGGCGGGTGGCGTGGTCGCCATGAGCGGTGGGGGCGCAATGCGGCGCAATCACAGCCCGTTCGGCAAGATCCGTGTCGAGCTGTCCGATCGATAGATGCCCGTTCGGATCGGATCAGGACGTTCCTATCGACGACTCAAGTGTGGTGATCCCGGGCTTGCCTCGACAGGAGCGTTAGCCACGGCTATCGCGATGGTCCTGAGCCATCGGGCAGGCGCTGTCGACCCCGGGGGGAGGCTGTGCCCGCTGCCCGCCGACTCGACCTGAATCGCGGGTCACCACGTGCCGGCAAACATCGCCACACTCATCCCGGGTACAGGGCGGTCAGGACGACACTGGCGAAAACTGTTCAGGAGTCGCGCCATGTCCGACATCGCAGTGACGGGAGAGGCATCCAACAGCAAGCTGGTCGCGGTCTTCGATCATCAGGAGTCGGCCCGCGCAGCGGCTGCTTCGGCGGTCGCCCGCCTGTCCCTTCAGCAGGCACAGGTTCGGGTGCTGGCACCCGGGGCCACGGATGTCGGCATCCAGTTGGAACCGGAGGGCGGCGGAATCCGGCGCACCATCGTCGTCGCGCACGTCTGGCTGGGACTTGCCGGCATGGTTGCCGGCGGCCTGCTGTTCGTGCTGCTGATCGTCGGCGGGGTCGCCTTCGTGGTCGAGTCGCCGTGGGCGGCGGGCCTGGCCATGGTTGGCTTCGGCGGCATCGCCGGTTTGCTGTTGGGCGGGCTGGTCTCCCTGCGTCCGGATCACGATCCCTACATTCATGCGACCCGCGACGCACTCGCGGCGGGTCGTACCGCGGTCGTGGTGCATGCGCTATCGGCCCGGCAGCGCACGGCTGCAGCGGAATGCCTGGCCGCCCTGGGCGGCAAGGTGACGCAGACCCTCTGAGCCGTGTCCAGCCTCCAGGTAAGCGAGCCCCCGCAGAGGTTCGGGCAACAGTCGGCGAACTATGCGCTACACCGACAAGAAGACCGCCTGCCCGGAGCCCGTTGTCGGTGTGCAGGGGAATCGATTCCGACGCGTAGCGCGGCAGTGTGAATCCCATTGGAACGCGATCGTGGTGACCAGGTGAAGACACCTTGACCCGGTGCGTGCGCACCAACAAGCTCGACCCATGACGCGTCGGCGCACAGTCTGGATGGTCGTGGCGGTGCTGCTGCTGGCGGCGGTGGCGATCCGCCTGCTGCTTCCCGGCATCGTGCGCGACAGCCTGAACGCCCGGATGGCGTCGATGGGCGACTACACGGGTTCCGTGCAGGACGTCAGCCTGGCGATCTGGCGCGGCGCCTACAGGCTGCGCGACCTGCGCATCGAGAAGGCTACGGGCGATCTGGCGGTGCCCCTGCTTGAGGCGCCCAGGGTGGGGATCTCGATCAGCTGGAACGATCTTCTCAGGGGCGCGGTGGTTGCCGAAGTCCTGTTCGACGGCCCCACGGTGCATTTCGTGGACGGCGTGTCCACGGGCGATTCGCAGGCCGGCACGGGCGTCGATTGGCGCGCCAGACTCGCCGACCTCGTGCCGATCCGGATCGACGAGGTGCGGATCAGGGATGGCCGCGTCGTGTTCCACAACTTCGTGTCGGATCCGCCGGTGAACCTCGAGGCCACGCAGGTGCAGGCCAGGATCGACAACCTGACCAATGTGCGCGACGCCGACGATCGCCGCGCGGCCGAGCTGGAGGCCGAAGCACGACTGTTCGACAGCGCGGACCTCGAAGCCTCGGCCAGGTTCGACCCCATCGGTCGGCCGGACGATTTCCAGTTCGCGCTCAGGATCCTCGACATCGAGCTCACCCGCCTGAACGACCTTGCGCAGGCCTATGCCGCGCTGGACTTCGAATCCGGCAACGGCGAGTTCGTGATGGAACTGGAAGCCAGGGACCGGCAACTCTCCGGCTATGCCAAGCCGCTATTGCAGAACCTGCAGATCTTCAGTTGGCAAAGCGATGTGGTGGAGGCCTCCAAGAATCCGTTCCGTATCGCCTGGGAGGCGGTGGCGGAGGGCGTGACCCGGCTCTTTCGCAACGCGCCGGCCGACCAGTTCGCGACGCGCATCGAGATCCGCGGTGAGCTGGGCGATGCCGAGCTGGGCACCTGGGGTGCGATCCTCGGCATCCTGCGCAATGCCTTCGTGGAGGCCTTGCAGCCCTATTTCGAGGGCACCCGCCTGGGTCGGCGCCCGGACTCGGATTGAGCGAAGCAGCGGCGCACCTTTCCTGGTCCGCTCAGCGTCGAGCCTCGGCTTCCCCCGCCGATCGCACGCCGCCGGTGCCGCGGCACTGCGGTCAGGCGATGTCCCGGATTCCGAATCGTGCTGTCGAGGCCTGCCTGACGCGGGCCGATGGCGGCGTCCCAGTGCGCCTGTTCGCCCGGGTGTGGCATCAGGGTGGCGGCAGAAAGAGTTCCACCAGGCGGTCGGCCTCGGGCGCCAGCGCTTCCACGCTGGTCTGTCCCTTGTTCATCATCACCGAGATCACGATGCCCAGCTCGGGATAGATGGCGAAGTAGGACGTGCTGCCGACGGCGGTGCCGTGGTGGCTCCAGATCGCCGTGCCATGCCCGAGGCCGGCCAGCGTCGTCTTCGTGCCTGCCCGGATGCCAAGCGCGTAGCCCTGCGGGTTCGCGCTGCCATCCGCCAGGACTTGCGGGGTCACCAGGAGGTCGCGGGTCTCCCGGTCGAGTAGCGCGTCCGACAGGAAGCCCCGGCCCAGTCGAAGCATGTCGGACGGCGTGGACAGCATGCCGCCGGCGGGGTACCGGATGCTGTTGTCGACCGGGTCGGCATACTTCCAGCGCCCCCCCTCGATCTCGTGGAAGGCGACCCGTTCGGGGAGGTTCGCACCGGCCAGGTCCGGGCCGCTGTGACCCATGCCGAGCGGCCTGAACACCGCTTCCGCGACGAAATCGTTGAATGGCTGTCGCGCGACGGCCTCGATGGCGGCACCCACCAGATTGGTGCCATAGCTGCTGTAGCGGAACGCGGTGCCTGGCGGCGCCAGCAGTGGCCGGTCCACGAACACGGTCAGTGCCTGGCGGACGCTTTCGAAGTGTCGGCGGTTGCGGTGTTCCCACACCGGGAAGCAGGGGCACCAACCGTAATCGGGGATGCCGGCCAGGTGGCTCATTGCCAGGCGAGCCGTGACGTCCCGGTAGTGTCCGGGCAATTCCGGCAGGTACCGATGGATCGGGTGGTCGAGGTCGATCAGGCCCGCTTCGACAAGCACGCCCAGGGCCAGTCCGGTGACCGCCTTGGAGGTGCTGCCGATCCGGAAGCGGGAGTCCAGGGTGACCGACTCCCCGGTGCCGGCATCGGCCAGACCGATCGCGCCGGCCCAGGCCTGCTCGCCATCGACCATGACCGCGGCGGAAACCGCGGGCGCCTGAAGGCGCCCGTAGGCCTGCCGAAGCAGTGCGTCGGCGCGTTCGGCAACGCTCGCCCAGTAAGGCGCCGAGGTACCGACCGCCTGGGGTTCGCCGAGGGGCAGGTCATGCCAGCCCAGCTTCCAGGTGAACACCGGCTCGAACAGGTGGAACACCAGCCAGGCGAGGGCGAGCAGCAGACCGAGGGCAAGCCAGCGCCCCGGGCGCCTTGTACGCGAAGCGGAGTTCATCGAAGTTTCTCGTTCAGGGAGGGTGGGGGGCGAATCTGGGCAGGCTGGATCAGGGCGCGGGTGGAGCACCCTCGCGCCAGAAGAAAACTTCGTCGACGGTGCGGCCGAAGAAGTGCGCCAGGCGCATGGCCAGTTCCAGGGACGGCGCGTAACGGCCACCCTCCAGGGCAACGATGGTCTGACGGGTGATGCCGACCGCCCGGGCAAGGGCGTCCTGGCTGAGCTCGCCGTGCTCGAAGCGCAACCGGCGCAGGTGGTTGCCGACCGGCGTCCCGGTCTTCACGCCGACGGGCCCTCGCCGGCGGCGTTGGCCACGGCCTCCCGGGCGTACAGATGCAGGCGCACGGCAAAATTGACCAGCACGTGCGCGAGCAGGATCAGGATCAGGATGTGCGCCAGCATGGGTTGGCTGGCCCGGGCGAGGGCGGTGCCGGCGCCGAAGCCCAGGCCCAGGATCAGGGCCGCCAGCATCGCCAGCAGCGCGCCATGGGCCCAGCGCCAGCCCAGGCTGGCGATCCCGGCGTCGCGCTCGTCCTGGCGGGGCGCCGGATCGCGGGCGATCGCGTAGCTCAGCAGCGCGCCCAGGATCAGGGTCCAGCTGTCGGTGGCGATGGCGTGGCCAAGGGCACCGTGCATGTCGAACGCCGGTGCCAGCATCCAGGTGCCCATCGCCAGGTGCCCGGCGAGCACGCCGTGACTGGCCAGGCCGTGCCAGAGCGCGCGCTCGGGGGAGCCGGTCGCCTCGGCGGGCGGCTGCCGATGCCAGTGACGACGGGCAAGGCCGGCACTCGCCAGCATCAGCAGCAAGCCGATCACGCCGGGACGAACCGGCAGCTGTCCAGTACTGAAGGCAAGCAATGCGCCCAGGCTCAAGGCGGCGATGAGAATCAACAGGATGCGTGGCATGGATGTCTGGTTAACCGGATCAAGTGTCCGGTAAACCATACATACCGATGCGGTCCGACACAAGAAGAATCGGATGCTGGGCGGGGCGCTGCAGGCCGCGCCAGCGGATGGGATTTCCTCCGAAACAGCGCGGGAAGTTGGCGAGTGTCGCCATGGGATGGCCGACGACACCCAGGCCAGCAACTGACATCGATGCGCCGGAACTCACCGGTGTCGTCCTTCCATGGACCGGGCAGGCTCGTGGCCGGCCCGATCCTGGCCCCGTGATTGCAGGGTGTGAGGCTATTCGAACCCGCTGGCGAAGATCCGCTCGCCTGCCACCGACCAGAGCTCATAGCCGCTGCCGGCGCCGAACGCGCCGAAGTACAGGCGGCCGGCCATCGGCACGGGCTCGTAGGGAAAGGCGCTGCAGCGGCCGGGGCGGATCGCGTCCGATGCCAGCCGGGTGCCGGCCGGGGTGCCGTCACTGCGCCACAGCTCGTAGCCATGGAGGTCGTCCCGGCCCTGGAACCACAGCTCGTCGTCGAAGACGGCGGCGTCGAGCGGGTACCAGGGCTCGTCGCCCGGAAAATCGCGGACCAGCGTCGTTCCGGCCGGCGTGCCGTCGCTGCGCCACAGCTGGGTGCCGGTATCGCTCGGCATGTTGAAGAAGTACAGCACGCCATCCATCGCCCGCAGTGTCCACAGCTCGTTGTCGGTCCCGCTGTCGATCTCCAGCACCTTGGTGGTGCCGGCCGGGGTGCCGTCGCTGCGCCACAGGCCATAGCCGATGTCGTCCTCGGAGGCGGCGAAGTACAGGACGTTGCCGATCGCGGTCATGGCATAGGGGTCGCCATCGTTCGGGCCGGGCTGGATGTCCCGGACCAGCCAGGTGCCGGCCTCGGTGCCGTCGCTGCGCCACAGCTCGAAGCCGTTGGCCGCCGTGCGCGCCGAGAAGTACAGCACGCCGTTCATCGCGGCCATGAACTGCGGCAGCGAATTGCCGGCGCCGGGCTGGATGTCCTTGACCATGCTGGTACCGGCGGCCGTGCCGTCGCTGCGCCACAGCTCGAAGCCGTGCACGCCATCGGTGGCACTGAAGTACAGCGTGGTGCCCAGTACGAACAGTTCCTGCGGATTGCCGCTGCCGCTGCCCGGCACGAGATCGACGACCAGGAAGGTGCCGGCCTCGGTGCCGTCGCTGCGCCACAGCTCCCGACCGTTCGCGGCGGTGGTGGCGGAGAAGTAGGCGATGCCGCCCATGGTCACGAAATCGGCGGGCGAAGACCCGAATCCGCCGGGATTGATGTCGCGGACCAGGGTGGTGCCGGCGAGGCTGCCGTCGCTCTTCCACAGCTCGCGGTTGGCGGCGGTCAGCTCGGAGTGGCTGAACAGGACGCCACCGCCGAACGGATGCAGGGACGCCGGCCCCGGGCTGCCCAGCGACGGGCCGATGTCGCGGGTCAGGCGGGTGCCTGCCGCGCTGCCGTCGCTGACCCACAGCTCGGCGCCGGTCACGCCGTCATTGGCGCGAAAGAACAGCCGGTTGCCGGATACCGTCAGCAGTTCCGGTGTCGCGTTCATCGTTGCGGGTTCCGGGTTGGCCAGCAGGGTGGTGCCGACGGCCGTGCCGTTGCTGCGCCACAGCGCCTGGCCGCTCAGGCCATCATTGGCGCGGAACAGCAGTTGGCTGTCGAGGGCGGCAAGCGCCCCCGGGAATGCGCTGCCGGCGCCGGGAAACAGGTCTCGGACCAGCGCTGTGCCGGCGACAGTGCCATCGGTACGCCAGAGTTCTCCACCGGTGGCCGGGTCGGCGGCCGGGAAGTAGACGATGTTTCCGACGGCCAGTGCACGCCCCAGATCCAACCAGCCGTTGGCGGTGCCCGGCGCAACATCGCGCAGCCGGAAGGTACCCGCCGCCGTACCGTCGCTGCGCCAGGGTTCCCGCCCAGCGTCCGGTGTCGTCCCGGAAAACACCAGATAGTCCTGGGCGGCCACCAGTCGCCGCGACCCCATCAGGCCATTGGCGGGACCCGGATTGATGTCCAGCACCATGAAGGTCCCTTGCGCAGTGCCATCGCTGCGCCACAGCTCGAGGCCGTGCTCGGGCGTGAAGCCGGAAAAGTACAGGACGCCGTCGCGTTGAACCCAGGGTTCGCTGGAGACGCCGCTGGCGCTACCTGGATTGATGTCCAGCACCAGACTGGTCCCGGCAGCGGTGCCGTCGCTGCGCCAGAGCTCGGTGCCGCTGGCCGACGTGGTTCCCTGGAACAGCAGCGTGTTCCCAACGGCGATCATCGCCCCCTGCGGCACGCCGCTTTGATTGCTCGTCGGGTTGATGTCGACCACCAGCGTTGTGCCGGCCGAGGTCCCATCCGACCGGAACAGCTCGAATCCGACCGTTGCCGACGGACTGGCGGCGAAGTACAGCGTCCCGTCCATGACAGTGAACCCGCGCGGACTGGAATCGCCGCTGCCGGGGAAGATGTCGCGCACCATGACGGTTCCGGCCTCGGTGCCGTCCGTGCGCCAGAGCTCCCGCCCATGGGTCGGCGTACGGCCGTTGAAGTAGGCGAATCCATCCAGCACCGCCACCGACGACACAGGGATGGCGCCGCCAAAGGGGTTCACTCCCGCGATCGGCCCGGGATAGATGTCCTTGATCATGACCGTGCCGGCCTCGGTCCCGTCGCTGCGCCACAGCTCCAGGCCGTGGACACCATCGTCGGCGAAGAACAGCAGCAGATCACCGAAGGCCGTCATCGCTGCGGTCTGCAGCCCCATCCCGCTCGCGGAACCAGGCCGGATGTCCTTGACCATGCGCGTGCCCGCGGGCGTGCCGTCGGTGACCCACAGCTCGAGGCCCGTGCAGTCGCTGGACGCGGCGAAGTACACCCGGTTGCCGACCCGGATCGCCTCGCCGAACTCGGCGTCGGCCGGTATCGGGTTGATATCGGCGATCAGGCCGGGTACCACGGCCAGTGCGGGCGGCGCGCACGTCGCCAACAGCCAGAGCCACACGAGGGCGCACCGGACGGTGGGCGATGGCGATCGGGTAGGCATGGGTAGACTCCCTGGGCCCCGGCACGGGGTTTTCCGGCATGGCGCAGGAATCGACTGCGATGTCGCATGCCGGCCTCGACATGGACCTCTTGCCCGGGTGCCTCATGGGCGGCTGCTGATGCCGCCGCGATCCGCGCCAGGACGTGGTGCGCGACTGTCGGCCTGACGGGGCGCGTTCCACAGGCGGCCCAGGATGACCGGCCCTCCGGGCACGTCGCCCGGATCCTCCCGGCGCGCTCCGGCATCCGGGGCGTTATCGTGGCGCTCCCTTCAGCCCTGATCCGCCATGACCATCGTCCTCACCGAGTTCGCGCGGCGGCGCCTGTTCCCGCGCGAGCCCCGACTCAATGCCATCCAGGACTGCACGCCCGAGGCCTTCGAGCGGCACCTCAACAGCCAGGCGCCCGAGCGCGTCCTGCCCGGCTACGCGCCGTTCTGCGTGCTGCACGTGCACCGCAACTGGACCTCGACACGCTGCCTGACCGTGCCGGTCACGGCGGCCAACCGGCATCTGCTGCGCTCCGGCTACGAGGCCCGCAACGACGCCGAACTGCCGGTCCTGGTGCGCTGGTTCGAGGGCGTGGAGCCGCCCGTGGCCGGGTACCTGCTGGCGATCCTGTACGACCGCGCGCAACTGGCGCGGGAGGGCACGGCCATCGAGGCGGACTGGGGCGTGGTCGGCTGCCTGTACACGGCCGGTCCGGAGGAGATCCCGATGGCGCCGGCGACCCTGCTGCGCAACGCGCTGGGCGTGGCCGAAGGCGGCTCGGGCGTGGCGATCGACCGCGCTGCCTACGCGCGCAGCGTGGCGTACTGGGAGCACCACGCCAACTGGCGGGCGTGAGCGGGCCCGGTCACTCGTCGGCCAGCCAGCGTTCCCAGGCCGCTTCCAGGGCCGCCACCGTCGCCGGCAAGCCATGGGCCGGGCCGGCTGCGGCCAGCCAGTCGTCGAAGGACCGGCCCCCGGCCAGGGCCGTGGCGATCGCCCCGAACACCGACGTGCCGCCGTGCGTCTCGAGAAAGTCGGCGAAGCCCCGGGCCTGCGCGTAGAAGACGGCACCCTGGTCCACCAGGGAACGGGCCTGCTCGCCGCTGACCACCTGGACGAAGGTCTCCCCGGACCGCTCCGCTCCGGCCGTCCGGGCTGCTGCCTGGGTCAGGGCCCAGGCCCGCAGGGGGTGATCGCCCGCGAGGAATCCGGACAGGGGCGGCAGGGCCGCTCCGTCGCGCGCCTCGCGCAGGGCGGTGCGGCGCGACCGGGCGAGCTCGGGGTCTTCCAGCAGGATGGCGGCCACCTCGTCGAGCCAGTCCGGTCCCGGCCCCCCGTAATGCTGAGCGCCATCGGCCGCCGGTCCCGACAGCGCGTCGGGCCAGAAGCCCGAGATCAGCAGCAGGTGGCCGATCTCGTGCCGCAGCGCCCCCCGGTTGACCTCGACGGCGCCCATCTGGCCCTCGGAAGCCGCCAGCGCCTGGGTCAGGGCCTGCTCGACACGTGCCGGCGTGGCCAGCTCGCCGAGTTGCCGGGTGATCGCGCCACGAAGGTGTTCCCGGCGCAGCGCCCGCCGCTCGTCCGGATCCAGCCACGGCAGCAGCCACTGCGCGCCCGCCGCGCGCAGTACCTTGCGCTGCGCCTCGGTGATCCCGCCCGATGTCCCCACGGCCAGCACGGCACCGCGCGCCGGCGCGCGCCCGAAGTGGCGTTGGAAACCCTCGCCCGCGAGCGCGGCATCGGCCGCCAGCCGCTCGGCATCCTGATCCGTCCGCGCGTAGAACCAGCCGGCCGGCGTGACGAGGCAGGCAGGAAGCGGGTTGCCGGGCAGGGCGGGGCAGGGCGATCCGGCCGTCGCCGGAGCAGGTGCCATGCTCAGGATGAGCACGTAGCGGATGATGCTCGGGATCTTGGGTCGCTTCATTGGTTTCCTCGATGTCCGCGTTCGCCACTGACGGGCGCCCGATCGTCCGTCCTGGGCGGACGGACGACTGCAGGGATGTCCGTCGCCGGCCGACGGTCGCAGTGGGCCGGGACGGAGACGCTGCGGCGGTGGAGCAGCCCCGCGACCGGATCTGCCTGGGGGCTGGCGGTCGCCCGACTGCGTTGGGCCATGGCGAACCACACGGCAATGACCGACATCCGGAAATGTGGGACATGGCAAACCCGGGGTTCCGTTCGCGTGTACTGGAATGGACGCGATGTGTCAGGCCTGCCGGGCCGATCCGTCCCGAGGAGCCTGCATGGCCGTCCCCCTGGTTGCGTTCAACGGCGCCACCGCCGCCCCTCCGGTAGCCGCGCCGCTGATGATCAGCGCCGGCGATTCGCTGATGTGGGGCCAGGGCCTGTTGCCGGGCAACCGGTTCCGGGAGCTGGTCAGGGCGCGCCTGCAGGCGGACCTGCAGGCGTCCGTCTCCGAACTGGCCATGGCGCGTTCCGGCGCCCGCTGCACGCCGACGCCGATTCCGGCCTCGAACGGCTCCGTGGAGCCCGACGATCGCGCACTGGTCAACAGGTTGCTCTCCGATACGGCACCGTCCATCCGGCCGTTCTACAACCCGGACGGATTTGTCAGGGAGTTGCCCAGCGCCACCCCGACCACGCTGGGCCAGCTCAAGGCCGCCCTCGGGATGCTGCAGGCGCCCGCAAGTGGCGGCGACCCGGCAGCGGTGCGCCTGATCCTTCTCGATGGGGGCATCAACGATGCCCGCATCATCAACATCCTCACCCCCACCGCCGCGCTCGACGAGGGCGGCCCCTTGGCGTCCTGGGAGGCCTGGCTTTTCGCGGCAGCGCGGAAGGTGCGCTGCAAGATGGAGGACACGCTGCGCTTCGCCCTGACATCGTTCCCGGCGGCCACGGTGGTCGTCAACGGCTACTTCCCCATCTTTTCCTGGTACTCGCGGGCGGCGTTGCTGCGCATCCAGGCGGTGGCCGCAATGTTCGCCGTGCCTGGTTCCGGCTGGGTCGCTCCGGCGTCCCTGGACGCCGTGGCCCGGGCATCGAGGATCTGGCAGATCGCCAGCAACCACCGCCTGCGTCAGGCAGTCAGGCGGATTGCGGCGGAGTTTCCGGGGCGAACCGTCTGCTTCGCCCGCTCAGGCATCGCCGGGCCCCACTGCCTGTTCGGCCCCGCCACGATGCTCTGGGACTACGACGGCAAGATCGACGCGCTGCCCGTCGACCTTCTGGACGTGGCGCTGTTGCTGGCCGGGGTGACACCGCAGGACGAGGTGGCGGTGCAGCGGCGGGCGGCGGTGACCGCGGCGGCGATGGGCGACCCCTTGCGCGATCTCGAGGCGATCATGGCCTCGGTCGGACATCCCAATGTCGCCGGCGCCCGCGACTACGCGGATTCGATCATCGACGAGCTTGAGTTCGCCGGACTGCTCTCACCCAGCCGCACACCTTGCGACCAGAATCGGGCCAGGCGTCGACGGCGCTGCACGGCATGGCGCGACGGCTGGGATTTCGGAGCGATGCGCCTGCGTACAACCATGGAAGAAGCGTGCCAGGGTGCGGCAGGTGGGCTGTTCGGCATTGCCGGACAGGTGCTCGGCGTCGCTGCTGCGGCCTGGAACCGCATGGCCGCCGCGCCGGCGGCAGCGGCTGACTGCTTCGCGGGCACGGGCGCGGAAATCGACGCCTGCGCGGCCAGCGAGGCGACCGCGATCGCCGAATGCAACGCAACGCTTGCGGAAACGCTGGCCGGGGCCTGCAATATCAGCTGCACGCAATTCACCAACTGCAACGACTTCGGCGCCTTCGACCCCCGGCGCTACTCTTGCCGTGCGTCGCGCATTGCGTGCGTTGCCCTTGCTGCCACCCGCAGGTTGGCTTGCAGGGTGGGCGCCGAGGCCCAGCGCGCAGCCTGTGTGGCTGGCGCGATCGCGACTGGCGCCGCTTGTCGCGCCGCCGCTGTGGTTGCCGCTTCCGGCTGCGCGGCGGTCGCTGTGGTTGCCGGGGTGGTCGATCTTGCGATCGCCGTCGGCGCACTGTTGGTCGCCGGCGCAGTCGCCCTTGCGGCCGTTGCGGTGGTGGTGGCGTGCCGGCTTGCGCAGGCGGTGGTGGCACTGGTCGGCAACCTGCTTGGTGGCATCGGGCAGGCGCTGTGTCGTGCACTGGTCGCCGTTGCGCATGTCGGCTGCCTGGCTGGCACGCTGGCCAACACGATGTTCGGCGCCCGGCGCGGGGAGTCGCCATGAGCGACGATCGCTCGGTGCGCTCGACACCGGCACAAGCCAGGGCGGAACCGACATGGTGCCTGCCGTGCACCCTCGGCGGACTGGTGCTGCTGTTTGCTCTGGCGATCGGGGTGTATCTGCTGATCGGCTGAGTGCCAGAGAAGGCGGACTTTTTTTTCGCGCGTTGTTCGGGCCGGTGAGTCGGCGCACAGCTGGACGGGATACGCCCATAGCCGGATTTGCCGCGGCGCGTCATTCGAGGCGTCAATGAAACGGATCGGATCAATCGATTTCAGCGACGATTCATGCAGGTCTAGGCTGTCCGGACCGTAGCAACCAACAAGGGAGATAGCCATGATCAGGATCAGAACCCTCGTGCTGGCGCTCGCCGCCGCGCTTGGTGCCGCCGCAGGCGCGCACGCGGAAAGCGTGCAGACCATGGCGCAACAGGGGGAGATCCCTGTGCGCTCGATGGGTAACCAGGACTGGCTGCGTCAGCACGCCCCGAGCTCCAATCCCTACGGGACGGATTTCGACTACGCGGCAGCGTTCTCCGCGCTCGACCTCGATGCCGTGAAGGCCGACCTCCGGGTGCTGATGACCGACTCCCAGGACTGGTGGCCGGCCGACTATGGCCACTACGGGCCCTTCTTCATCCGCATGGCCTGGCACAGCGCAGGCACCTACCGCACCTTCGACGGTCGAGGCGGCGCCGATGGTGGCCAGCAGCGCTTCGAGCCATTGAACTCCTGGCCGGACAACGTCGCGCTCGACCGCGCCCGACGCCTGATCTGGCCGGTCAAGCGCAAGTACGGCCGGGCGATTTCCTGGGCCGACCTGATGGTGCTGACCGGCAACGTGGCGCTGGAATCGATGGGTTTCCGGACCTTCGGATTCGCCGGCGGTCGGACCGACGACTGGGAGGCCGACGTCACCTACTGGGGCCCGGAAAACAAGTGGCTCGAGGACGCCCGCTACAGCGGCGACCGGCAGTTGCAGCGGCCGCTGGCGG